>JAGHAF010000037.1 GCA_021161675.1 Planctomycetota bacterium
AGCCCTTTACAGGGAGAGTCTGCCTCAAAGGCGGGCGGCAGCGCCGAAAAGCAGACAAAGCAGAGTTCCGGGAGCGACTTGCGCGGAAGACAGCCGTCGGATGGGATCGGCCAGACCCCCATCCCCAGCCCAGAACGGCCAAAACAACCCACAACGCAAATGGCGCCCTCTCGGGCAGACCATCACCGCCTGTCTTATGCTCTATCTCTCTTCAGCGGGACTCTGTGGTCACGTCCTCCAGGACGCTGAGCACGTAGTCCTGATCCACGGGAATGGGATTGGCGCGGCTCGAACCGCTGCTGAGCGCGTAGTCCAGTATGATTTGCCGCCACCGTTCGTCCGGGGGCGGGCCGAAGGAATGGGGCAGCTCCAGCTCGTCGAGCAAGTTGCTGAATATCTGGATCGGATCGCCTTCCAACGCGCGTCTGAGGTGTTCGTACTTGCCGGCGATGCCCGGCAGGTTGTGAGACAGCACAGCGGGCATCAGGATGGCGCAGACGACGCCGTGGGGGAGCCCGTAGCACAGCCCCACCGGATGCGCCATGCCGTGCGCCGCGCCCACGCGCGCGCTGCCCAACGCCAGCCCCGCCATGTAGCCGCCCTCGGCCATGGCGGCGCGCGCGTCGCGATCACCCCCGTCTTCGAACGCCTCGGGAAGATTCGACAGGATAAGCTCCGCCGCTCCCAGCGAAAGCGCCTCAGTGCTGCGAATAGCATGAATCGAGAAGAAGGACTCCACCGCATGAACAAGCGCGTCCATCCCGGCGGAGGCCGTCACCTCCGGCGAACAGCTCATGGTCAGTTCCGGATCGGTGATAGACACGGTGGGCATCACGCCCGCCCCCCGGATGCTTTTCTTCAGGTTCCTGGCGTGATCAGTGATAACGGCGTTGCGCGTGACCTCCGCTCCCGTTCCGGCGGTGGTTGCGATCGCCACGTGCGGAAGGCCCGCCCGCCCGATGCGTCGGCCAGCGTGGAACTCGGCGGTGGGGGCCTCTTCGCGGGCCAGCGCGGCGGCGGCCTTGCCCACGTCCATGGCGCTGCCCCCGCCCGCCTCGACCACGAGGTCGCAGCCCTCCTGCCGGATGCGTTCGCGCGCGCCGTCAACGGCCTCCACGTCGGGCTCGGGCGGGACATCCTCGAAGAGCACGGTCTCGACTGCCTCCGCGCTCAAAAGCTCGACCAACCTATCCGTAACGCCGGCCTGCCTCAGCGCGCTTCGGCCCGTAAGCAGAAGCGCCTTCGATCCGAAACGGGCGGCCTCCTCGCCCAACATCTCCACGGCGCCCCACCCTACGTATGAGCGGCGGGGGAAGTTCAACTGGAGCGGAGGACTCATATCGCATCATCTCCTTCTTCGGCTGCTTTCCATTCCATCTGTACAAATTCCACGCCGGCCTGCTCGAGCATCTCGCGGGCAAAGCCGTCCGGATAGGCGGCGGCGGCCACCACGCGCACTATCCCCGTGTTGATGATCATCTTCGTGCACAGGCTGCACGGCGCGTGTGTGCTGTAGAGCATGGCTCCCTGCATGGAGAGTCCGTAGCGGGCGCCCTGGAGCAGTGCGTTCATCTCTGCGTGCAGTCCCCGGCAAAGCTCGTGACGCTCCCCGCTGGGCACGTTCAACTGGTCTCGCAGGCAGCCCACTTCCGCGCAGTGCGGCAGGCCGCTTGGGACGCCGTTGTAGCCCGTGGACAGGATGCGCTTGTCGAGCACAACGACAGCCCCTACTTGCCGCCGAAGGCAGGTGGACCGAGTGGCCACTTCGTGGGCGATCCGCATGAAGTATTCGTCCCAACTCGGGCGAGCGCCTTCTTGCTGCGCCATCGGCAGGCATCTCCCTTCAGTCCATCAGGCGCCATACTTGTCGAGCAGCCCCGCATTCGCCAACAGCAGCGGCATCAGGAACATGGAGCGGAAGACGCCCAGCCCGCCGAAGTTACACTCGTCCTCCGTGAATCGCGGCCGGCGGTCGGCCCCGCAGCGGGGCGAGTGCATCAGCAACGGCACCGGATGCCAGCTATGCAGCGCCATTGGGCAGGGCGTGGAATGGTCCCCGGTGATCGCCAGCGCCTCGGGGGAGGCGCCAAGCAACATGGGGAGGCTCTGGTCCACCTGCTCGATGACACTCACTTTCTCCTCATGGTCGCCGTCCTCGCCGGCCTGGTCCGTGCCTTTGACGTGGACGAAGAAGTAGTCGTAATCGTCCCACCTGTCCAGGCACGTCTGAAACTCCTCGGCCACCGTCGGCCCGGTGTCCAGCAAGTCCATCCCCACCAGGGAAGCCAGGCCGCGATACATGGGATAGGTGGCGATCGCGGCGGTCCTGAGCCCGAAGCGCTCGCCCAGCCCGGCGATGTCAGGCAGGGCGGAGGCGCCCCTCAGCAGGATGCCGTTTACGGGGCCTTCCCCGGCGAGCGCCTCCAACGCCTCGCGCTGAAGCGCGTTTACGATGCGGGCGGCCTTCTGCGCCCCCTCGGTCTGCGCCACGGCTTCGCGCAGGGGATTGTTGTCTTCGTGCGGATCGGTGTCGCTGACGCCCTCGGCAAGGCCCGGCCCCCGCAAGACGATGGCGAAGCGGTGACTCTTGCCCGGCTTCATGATGACTTCCACGTCTTCTATTCGGCCGACCTTCTCCTGGAGATACTCGATCCTTTTCGCGCTGACTTCAGTCTCGGGGCGTCCGGCGCGGCGGTCAACCACGACGTTGCCACGCTCGACGGTGCAGGCGTTCGCCCTGAGCGCCAGGTCGCCCCGCCGCAATTGCATGCCGATGCCCACCGCCTCCAGCACGCCGCGGCCGATCTGGACCTCCCGGGGGTCGTAACCGAACAGGCCCAGGTGAGCGGGGCCGCTGCCGGGCGTGATGCCGTAATCAACGGGGATGATGCGGCCCAACGCGCTGCGGGAGGCCAGCGCGTCCAGGTTGGGCGTGTCGGCGTCCTCCAGGGGCGTGCTGTAGTCGTTGCTCGGATGGCGGATGTCGCCCAGGCCGTCCAGGACGAGCAGGATAAGTTTCTTTCTGCCTCGGGCGATCTCCTTGCGTTTCACCAGCTCTTCAGCGAGTTCCAATGCGTTCATGTGTCTTCTCTCAAGATGGGGAAGATTGCAATATATACCGCCCGGCCGGCCCTGTCAAAGCAGAATGGCGCCCGGAGGAAATACCACCGTGTTGAAGGAGCGTGGCTCGCTCTGAAGGGCCACCCGATCGCCCCCGACCTGAAGCGCCAGCGCCCGGGGCCGATCCAGCGCATTCGCCGCGGTCACGACCACGCCGCCGTCGGGGTTAGCGAAAGCGACGGCGTTGCCGGCCCAGGGACCCGCCAGCTCGAGACGCCTGGCCCCGGGCCTGGTAAACTGGGAGAAATGGCGCATCACGTAGAACTCCGGGTTGTAGATGACGCGCCGGTTCTCCCTGTCAACGCAGATCATGGAGTTCTGCGGCCAGCCCCACGTGCTTTCCCCGCCGAGCGGCAGCGCCATGTTCCAGTAGCAGTAGGCGTTGGCGCCGTTGCTCAGGTAGTGCCAGAGAAGGGTGAAGACGTAATGGGCGTAATCCCAGGTGTTCCGGCCGTCGCCGCATTCGTTCTCCGTCTGCATCAGGGGCATGGAGGGCCAGGCGGCGTGCGCCCTCTGGATGATTCCCTTCCCGCCCCACTGCAGGCCGACGCCGCCGATATAGCCGCGCGCCTTCTCGTCCGCCAGCGCCGTCAGCACGAACTCATCGTAATCGCCCCCGTTGATCGTGCCCAGCCAGGGCTTGCAGTCCGGTTGCTCGCTTTCAAAGAGGGGGCCGAGGTAATCTCGGATGAAGTCGCGCAGCCTGGCGCCCGTCCAACGGCAGGAGGGGAACTTCTGATCCGCGCTCGGCTCGTTCTGCACGTGAATCTGCCGCACGTTGACGCCCTCGGCGCGGTAGCTCTGCACGAACTTGAGGAAGTAGAGCGCCAGCGCCTCCAGCACCTCCGGCTCCCAGCGCAGGACGCCGTAGTTGAAGACCCGCCGCGTTTTCATCCACGTCGGCGGGCTCCATGGGGAGGCGAAGAGCCAGAGCTCTGGCCGATGCTCCATGGCGGCCTTTATGTAGGGGAGCAGATACTCCCTGTCCCGCGCGATGGAGAAATGCTCCATGGCGTAGTCGCCGTCAGTCTCGTTGTGGCTGTACCACTTCAGCGCGAAGTCGCTGGCGCCGATGGGCACGCGCCCCATCGTGAATCGGCACCCCTCCCCCGGGCCGAACAGGGCTTTTAGCGCCTCCTCTCGCTGCGCCTGGTCGAGCACGGCCAGCGCATCCCAGCCCATTTCATTGAAGCAGCCGCCGAAGCCCTCGATGGACTGCGCGACGGCGCCGGTCAGTTCCAGATTGGGCGCGCTGTCAGATGGGGCCGCCGTCCTCTGCTCCCAGCGCGACTCAGGCGTTGTGCTAATCCAGCGGATATCCATTTCTTTCTCCCAGGAAGTCTCAGGCGGGGCGGATGTCCAGGAACACGTTGTTCTCAGTTTCATGGGCGCCGTGCGTCGTGAAGCGCAGCGGCGCCGCGAAGCACGGCCCGTCGTAGGCAAGCGTGTGATACTCTCCGTTCTCGCCGCAGGGGTCCACGCCGTCCAGCGCGGCGAGGTCGCCGGCGAACCGCTCATCAAGCTCCCGGCCCAGGAAGGCGCCGTCCAGCAGCTTGAGCCAGACGGAAACGACCACGGCCCGGAACCCTTCCGAGATAAACTCCCGCAGCGACAGCGCGGGATCGCGCCCCCACAGCACGTCCCGATATTCCAGGCCCGCCGCCTCGACGCGCTCGCGGTAGAACTGCTGCACGTCCTCCAGGTGCAGGTTGCCGAAGATCACGCCGCTCAGCCCCGCATCCTTGACTTTACGAAGCGCAGCGCTGAAGTCGTCGTCGAACTGGTCGCTCCGGGTGGGCTCAATTATTGCCTTCAGGCCAAGGGCCTCCGCCTGAAGCTCGATCATACGGGGCCGATAGCCGTGGAAGCGCACCCGCTCGTATTCAGTGCCGTACAGGTGGAATACGTGTGTTACGCTCATGCCTTCCTGGCCGGCGCGCCACAGGGCGAACGTGCTGTCCTTCCCACCGCTGGTAGCTATGGCGTACATCGCTGCGCAGTGGCTTCCTATGATGATCCTTCTTCGCCCATTATATCCTCCGGGCGGCCGAGGTTGCGCATCAGGGCGTCGCGCACCCGATACGCATGCGGCACGGACATGACGATCCGCTGTAGGACGTCCACCACGCCCGGCTCGTCAACGCGCCTCATGCCGAACTCGAGCAGGACTTCCTCTTCCGAGCGCACTATGCTCATCACATTGCAGTAGGTCTGCGTCATTTGGGAACGATCAGCCTGCACTTTATCGCTCATGACTGCTCCCTTCTGGAGAAAAGAGCCGATTCGGGGCCCGCCAATGGCAGAATCCTACGCGAAGCCGACCGGCGATGCAACGCATCGAAGCAAGAACCGGAAGAGAAGATAGAAAAATAGTTTTCGGACTTGACGCGGCGGAGGGTGAAGTGGTAAACTTATCGTTTCCATTAGTAACGTTACCCGAGTTGCCTCATGGATTCCCCCAATTCCCACCAGTATTACGAACTGAAGATCCTCCAGGAAGTGGAGGGCCAGCCCGAGCTGCCCCGCCGGACGGCGGCCTCGAAGCTGGGGGTCAGCGTGAAGCTGGCTCATAAGCTGCTGACCGGCCTGGTTGAGCGTGGCCTGCTGCACGTGAAAAAGGAGAATCCCCGCCGGTGGCTCTATTTCCTGACGGGCCGTGGCATTGCGGAGAAGGCCCGCCTGACCAGGGAGTTCATCGAGTTCAGCCTTCAGTACTACAAGGAAGCGCGGAAGCGTTCGGCGCAGGTCTGTCGCGACCTATCGGAGGCCGGGGCTCGTCGGGTCGCCTTCCTGGGGCTGGGAGAGCTGGCCGAGATCACGTATCTCGGCGTGCAGGAATGGGAGCTCGAGTTGATTGAGGTGTTCGACACGCAGAAGGCGGGCGAACACTTCTTCGGGTGCATTGTGTATCCCGCGCGGGATGCGCTTCGCTCGAAGGCTGATCGTATCATCGTAACGGCTTTCAATCCGGAGCATCCCATGACCCCCCGCTATCTGCCCGACGAGGTGGAGGCGCAGGAGCGGATGGTCTGGATATTCGGACAACCAGGAATCAGCAAGCAGGAGGCAGGAATCAGGAACGGCAACGGCAAAAGCAAAAGTCTGGGCGGAAGCCTTCCTTTTCCCTTCTGACTCTTGACTCCTCACACTGCTCTGCTGACCCCTGTTCTCCTTGTCGTTCGCAACTGTTAGAAACGGAGATGAAAGGTGAGAGTACCTGTTCTAGACTTGCAGGCGGAGTATGAGAAACTGTCAGACGAGGTGGACGCGGCGCTGAAGCGCGTTTGCGAGAACTCCTGGTTCAAGCTCGGCCCGGAGGTGGAGCGGCTTGAGCGCGACTGGGCCGTCTACTGCGAGGCGGCGCACTGTCTGGCGGTCAATTCCGGCACCTCCGCCCTGCACCTCGCGCTTGAGGCGCTTGGCGTGGGCGAGGGCGACGAGGTGATCACTACCCCCATGAGTTTCTTCGCCACGGCGGAGGCGATCCTCTACACCGGAGCGAGGCCCGTATTCGTGGATATCGACCCGAAGAGCTTCTGTATGGACCCCGCGTTGGTTGAAGATGCCGTCACCGAGCGAACGCGCGCCCTGATGCCCGTGCATCTGTTCGGCCATCCGGCGCACATAGACCCGCTCCTGGATATCGCCGCCAGGCATGACCTGTTCGTAATTGAAGACGCCGCCCAGGCTCACGGCGCCCTCTACAAGGGACGCAAAGTGGGCGCGCTCGGCGACGTGGGGGCGTTCAGCTTCTACGTGACCAAGAACCTGGGCGCCTATGGAGAGGGAGGCGCCGTGGTGACCAATGACGTGGGACTGCATGAGCGAATGGCGCTCCTGCGCAACCACGGCCAGAGCGGAGCCTACGCCCATCAATGCGTCGGCTACAACTACCGGATGACGGGCTTCCAGGGGGCCGTGCTGAACGTGAAGCTGCCACACCTGGACTCCTGGAACGGGAGACGGCGCCGGATTGCAGCCGCTTACGCCGATGGATTGGCCGAAACGCCGCTGATTCTGCCCGCCGAGGCGGACTACGCGCGCTCCGCCTGGCACCTGTACGTGGTGCGCTCCGAGCGGCGCGACGAACTGAAGGCGCACCTCGCTCAGAATGACGTGTCGGCCGCCGTCCACTATCCCGTGCCCATTCCGGACATGGAAGCAATACGGGGATGTGGCGCCCGCTCGGGCGCTCTGCCAGAGGCCCATCGGATGGCGGCTGAGGCGCTCACGCTGCCGATCTTCCCCCAGATGTCGGACGAGCAGGTGAGTTACGTGATAGAGACGATCAAGGATTTCTTCACCGGTTGACCGGAGCCCCCAATGTGGCAGGATGATTCCAGGACAGAAGGCGGCATCACCGTCTATCGCCCGAACCAGAGGCACGAGCTGGGCTGGCTGCGGACGTGGGCAGTGATGGTGAGGAACGTCGTGGGCGCGCGCGAGCTGATCTGGCAGCTTTTCAAGCGCGACTTCACAGCCGCCTACAAGAAGTCCTTCATCGGGTACGCGTGGCGGTTCATTACTCCGATCCTCGGCATCCTGTCGTGGGTGTTTCTGAAGAAGACTAATCTGCTCAAGCCCGGCGAGCTGGACATCCCATACACGGCCTACGTCATCGTGGGCACCACCATGTGGGCTTTGTTCATGTCCTTTTATGGCGCTGGCCGGAGCACGCTCCAGGCGGGGGGCGCGCTGCTGATGAAGGTGAAGTATCCACACGAAGCGATTCTTTTCAAGCAGGTGGCCGGCAGGATCGCTGACTTCACGCTCCGGCTGGCCGTGGTGCTGGTCGTGGTGGCCCTGTGTAAGGCGCCCCTGAGATGGCCGATTCTGCTGCTGCCGCTGGTGGCGCTGCCGCTCTTCTTTCTGGGCTCGGCGGTGGGCCTGGTGCTATCTATGGTGGCCGTGGTGGCCGTGGACGTCAGCCAGATTGTCAACCGCGCCATGGGGCTGCTGATGTTCGCTACGCCCATCATCTACACCGACAATGTGAAGAGCGCCTTCGTGCGTGAGATTATCAAGTACAACCCGCTGACTTACCTGGTATGTTCGGCGCGGGACATTGTTCTGTACGGCAGGCTCTACGAACCCAGGCTCTACTTCATCTGCGCCGCCGGCTCCGCAGTGCTGTTCATGATCTCGTGGCGGCTCTTCTACGTCTCCGAGGACAAGATAATCGAGAGGATGATATAGCCCGTGAGCGCAAGAGCTCAGCAACTTGGCGACTCGGCGACTCAGCGACTCTCGCCCCCCCTCCCGGACGACGTGGTGCTCTCGGTGCGGGGCGTCTCGAAGAAGTTCTGCCGGCATCTGCGCCGCAGCATGGCCTACGGCATCATAGACCTCTCGAAGAACCTGCTGGGCGTCCGGCCGGACTCCAGCGGGTTGCGCAAGGCGGAGTTCTGGGCGCTGGACGACGTCAGCCTCGAGCTGCGGCGCGGGGAGATACTGGGGCTGATCGGGCCGAACGGCTCTGGCAAGACGACGCTGCTCAGGCTGATGGCCGGCATCTTCCCGCCGGACAAGGGCGAGATCTCCGTGCGCGGGCGGGTGGGGGCGCTCATCTCCCTGGGCGCCGGCTTCCATCCCCACATGACGGGGCGGGAGAACATCTACCTGAACGGCGCCATCCTGGGCATGAGCCGGGCGGAGATACGCGCCAGGTTCGACGACATAGTAGACTTCGCCGAGATAGGAGAGTTCATAGACGCCCCCGTGGCCACCTACTCCTCCGGCATGTACGTGCGCCTGGGTTTTGCGATCGCCGTCCACGTGGATCCGGCGATTCTGCTGGTGGATGAGGTGATCAGCGTCGGAGACACGTTCTTTCGGCACAAGTGCATGCGGCGCATCCAGGAGATAACCGCACAAGGAACAGCAGCCATATTCGTCAGCCACGTCACCGATCGCATTCGGGCGATCTGCGATCGGGGCATGGTGATCGAAAAGGGCAGGGTGCAGTTCCTGGGAGAGAGCGAGAGGGCCGTAGACATCTACCTGAGGAATGTGCGCGAGCGCGAGGCTGAAAGGGCCGCAGCTAAACTCCGCAGCAGCCTTGCAAGAGAAGAGATGGACCTGAGCGATCCCGGCCGATACCGCCCCCGGGGTTTCCCACCGGCCCATGCCTTCGAATACGGTCCCGCCAGGCAGGCCGAAATCGTCAACGTGGAGATAGTAGACGAGAACGCCGCGCCCGTCGTCACCGCCAGGATTAACGACCACCTCAACCTGCGCATCTACGTCCATACCAAAGCTGAGGTGCGGAACATGGGGGCCTCATTCCTGGTCAGGGACGAGTCGGGCGTGGACCTGCTGGGCACGACCTCCCATCACTACGGCTACACGGTGGAGCGGGCCGACGCGGGACGCATCCTGGTGTTCAGCTTTGGGTTCCGCAACCTGCTGCGCCCGGGCCATTACTCCATCTCCGCCGCCGTGAACTACCTGCAGAACCCCGATATCCCGGTCCCGGGGACGCTGATTCACCAGTTCGACAATATCGCGGGATTCGCCTCGCTCGGGCTGCCCGAACTCGATGTTTACCACAGGCTCTACACTCCGGTGGAGGTCGGCGTGAATCGCCCGGAGGAGATAATGCCAACCTCGAGCAATCTACAACGTGGAGATTGACCAATGAAGCTGCTTTTCATAGGCCTGGACGGCCTGTCGTTCGACATCTTTGAGGAGTTCCCCATGCCGTTCCTTCACGATATGTCGGACGAAGGCGTGCGGGCGAAATTCATGTCGTTCGACGATCCATACATGTGCACCGGGCCTGTCTGGACCTCCGTTCAGACCGGAATACGCCCGGAGGAACACGGCGTGACCGAGCCAGGGGCCGCGGGCTGGCACACAGCGGCGTTCAAGGACAACGTCAAGACAATATGGCGACGGATGAATGAAAAGGGGCTCTCATGCGGGTTGATCAATTACCCCGTGACGTATCCGCTGCGGCCGGTTGATCCCTTCGTGGTCTGCGGTTTCCCGGCCCCCTGGGAGCACGAAGGGACGCAGAACCCCTGGGACGAGGTTCAGTTCGGCGGCGAGTTGTTCTGGCCCCCTGAACTCAAAGAACACGTCGGAGGATTCCGATCGGCCTGGATGAACTATATCCCCCCGGAGGAATACGAGGATACCCACGAACCCTACCGCGCGGCGCAGGAGGGCGACCCCGAGTCCCGCAACTACATCATGGCCCTGCTGCACCGCTCTCTGCACGAAACGGCCCGCCTGGCTCACATCCTTCTGCGGCGCTATGAAGTGGACGTGGGGGTCTCCATCTTCATGGAGACGGATACGTTAGGCCACCTGGGTAGTGCGGTCCCGGCGGTGCGCCGCGAGGAGTTCCTTCACGAGGTTGACAACGTGGTGCGTGAACTCGTGCTGGACTGCAATCCCGACAACGTGATCGTGATGAGCGACCACGGCTGCTGGGGACAGCCCCACGTGAAGGAAGGTATCTTCCTTGCATTCGGCCCGGCGTTCGGCGCCGGGGTGAAGGCGGAGGTGGAAGTGCTGGACGTCGCCCCCACCATCCTCTACCTGATGGGTGTCTACGAACCGACTCTGCCCCGCGAGCCAGCCTATCGGGTGCTCAAATCCGGCCAGGTCGAAGAAGAGGCGCAAGGCAAGATCCAGGACAGGCTCCGCGCCATGGGCTACCTCGAATAGACGAGGAGAGAACGAACGTGTCCACAGAGCTGAAAGAGAATTACCGTTCCTGGCAGAACTCGTCATGGAATTGGTATGCCGAACTGCAATTCCGCCGTTACACCATCCCATCGTACGACGCGCAGGAAGCGTTCCTGAAGGGCTATTTCTCTGACGCAGCCGGCCGCTGCCTCGAGGAAAACGGCAGGCCGCTCCGCGTGCTGGAGTTCGGCTGCGGCTTCGGACGGCACCTGAAATACCTGCACCAGATGGACGGCGTCGAGGTCTACGGCTGCGACCAGAGCCCCGGCATGTTGTCCGTGGCGAGGACCCTTCTGCTGGGCCGATTTCCCGAGCTGGAGGAGCGCATCGAGCTGGTCGAGCCCGATCAGCGCCTCCCCTACGAAGACGATGCATTCGACATCGTGTTCACCGTGTCGGTGCTTATTCACGTCTCCCCGGAGGACGTCGCGGGGAGGGTGAAGGAACTGCGCCGCGTCGCCCGATCGAGGATATTGAACGTGGAGCTGCCGCCCTTCACGCACAGCTACCTGTGGGACGACGCCCACGGGGGATGCTGGCTGCACGATTTTCCGAGGTTGCACCGTCAGGCAGGCCCGTGCATAGTCGAGGTGGACGGAGACTCCCTGGCGCCTAACGCCGTGATCTACGACGTGGCTTGCGACGGCGGTCGGGACGGCCTCCGGGTGCTGCAAGGCGGGAAGTGGGCGGAGAGCCCCGAGCAAGTCCAGGAGGCGAGATTGAACATCCTCCTCGAGTACAGCAAGCTATGCCGCGGGCGCGCTCAGCAGAACTTCGCCCGCGAAGCCGAGACCAGCCGTGAACTGCGCGACGAAATCCGCGAGCTCAAGCGCCGGATGCGTACCCTTCGCGTGGATAACCGCTCGCTCAATGAGCGAGTCAAGAAACGAGAGCAAACCATACGCAGGCTTCGCGCCACGCGGGCCCTCAAGTTCTCCTATTGGCTTGCCAACCATCCATTACTACGGCCCGTTGCCAAGACCGCATTTGACGCGCTGGTAGGAATTAGACGTTTCCTGCCTCGCGCCCTCGGCCTCGAACGTCGAGATGGGGGCGATCCCCGGGACAGCGACCATAAGGCGCCCGACGATGAGTGAACGCAACTGGCGAGAATCCCTGCGGCGCAGCCTCCGCCGCTGCCCGCCGCTCTATGGGGCGGCGCGGGGCGTGTACCGGGGCTTTCGCAAGGCCCGGCGTCGACTGCGGCTCCGGAGCGCCGGCGGAGCCGCTCAGCAGCCCGAACGGCCGCCCATCGTCGAGATCAGCGACGCCGGCATCCCCGTCTTAGCGGTGGTCGCGCGCGGGTGGTATGGAGTGACCACGAGCACACGCAGCAACTTCCCGAACCTGATGCTATGGGATGGCGAAAGTCCGTCCATCATCGCGCGGAGCCTGCTCGAGTCGGATTACTCCACCATCGTCTTCAGCGGCATGCCGGTCGCCGTCGCACGCGCCGCGCGCATAATCAAGAAGCGCGATCCGGAGCGCGTTCTCCTCGTGCACTACCATGGATCCTTTACGCAGTGCGCCCAGCCCATAATATTGGACAGATTCCAGAGGGTGCTCGGACTGGCCCGGGACGGCGTCGTGGACCGGATTGGATGTGCGAAGGCCAGCCTGGCGCGCACGCTGCAGCGGCTCGGCCTGAGCGCGATGTATGTGCCGAACCGCACGAGCGTGCCGGGCACGGTCCGGAGCCGCCCCGCCGGCTCTCCGCGGCGCATCGGCGTCTTCGTGCGGGACATACTGAGGAAGAACGCGCACACGCAGCTGGTCGCGGCCCTCATGATGGAGAACGTCGAGGTGCACGCCAACGACGCGCCCGATTTGTCCTACCTGCCCGGCGGCCATAGAATAGTGGAGCACGGCGAGCTACCCAACGAGGAGTTCACCGAGCTGCTCGGACAGATGGACCTGAACCTTTACGTTTCCTTGAGTGAATGCTACCCGATGGTGGTGGTGGAGTCCATGATCCGCGCCGTGCCCTGCCTGACCAGCCGCAGCCACGAGATACTCGCTTACGATGAGGAGCTGGCAGAGAAGCTCATCTGCCCCGCCCCCGACAACCCGCTCGCCATCGCCGAGCAGGCGGAGCGAATACTTGCGGATCGCGAGGCGATAGGGCGGCGCTGCCGCCAGTACGCCCTGGAGTTGAACAGCCGGGCGGAGGCGGGAATAAACCAATTCGTCGGCTTCGAGTTGTGGAAGCGCGCGCAGACTCCACAACGATAGCAAGAAGATATCCGGACACAACGCACTTCAGCATGGAGGAAGCTTCAATGGTGACGAGAACTTCCCAATATCGAACCGGCGCCGCCACCGCGGTTTCCTGGTCAATGGCCGTCTTCCTTCTGCTGCTGTTGCGGGACCGTCCCGCCGATGCGTACATTGATCCGGGCACGGGTGGCGCCATGTTCAGCAGCCTCGCGCCCATTCTCGCCATGATAGGGATGCTGGCGGTTGCGGCGCTGGGGTTTGCCCGCAGATACGTCATGTGGGCGCTGGGGTTCATCTGGCGGCTCCGGTGGGTCGTTGTCGCTCTCGCCGTCATGATTGCCGTGGCACTGGCGGCCGTCTACTTCATCCTTGCTTTCCCGCGCGCGTCCCTTCCCGAGGGAGAAGACAGCACGCAGCAGGTCCGTGCAGAAGTTAAGGCGCCGGAAGCGAAAAAGGACGAAGTTGATCTGTTCCTCGAACGCCACGCGGATGATATCCGTGCCGCCGAACCGTTCCATCTCTTCGGCCCGCAGGACGCGCCGGACATTCGACGCGGCAAATACGAACTCGACTACGTCAGTCGTAGCTGCTTCACGTTTGAGCAGAGCGGTTCCGCAGAGAAGAGCGTCGCTGTGCAAGACGGCCAGAGCCTTCTTTTTTACGTCGGCGCTGATTTCGATGATGGCGCCGATCCGAGCGCAAGAATATCCTTCGAACTCTACGCACAGACCGATAAGGGAGAGAAAGAACTGGCCCATAGCGCATGGACGGCGGGCCGTAATTCGACGCGCTGGCGCATGATCAAGGCGGACCTCAGCTCATACGCCGGGGCGCCTCTTTCGCTGAAGTGGAAGGTGGTGGTCCCGGACCGCTGTGGGGTATGCCTGGTGTCGGACCCACGCCTCATCAGTCATCAGAACGACCCACGCACGAACGTTATCCTGTGCACAATCGAGACCACCCGGCGCGACCACATGAGCCTTTACGGTTACAAGCGCAAGACGACCCCCTTCTTTGAAGAACTGGCTAAAGAGGCGATGGTTTTCGACGATGCTTACTCTCAATCGAGTTGGACAAGGCCCTCCATGGCCAGCGTTTTGAGCGGACTCTACCCGAGTCAGCACGGCGCGCACATTATGTTCGACCGGCTCAACGATTCAGCAGTTTTAATTTCCGAAATGTTACGAGCCCGGGGTTACGCGACGGGAGCTTTTTGCGCTGCACGCGCCATTTCGGACCCGATTTTTAACTATGACCAGGGATTTGACCGGTTTTCTGACCAACATCCGGTCTGCTTTGACGACATGCGCAAAGACGTGCTCCAGTGGCTGGACGACGAGAGCCCTGATCCCTTCTTCTTGTTCATGCACGTGCTTGAGCCACACAGCCCCTACTGTGCCCCTCCCGGCTATCGCGAGAAGTTCTCCGGCGCTTACCGTGGACAGCTAAAGAATAAGAGAATGCTGAAGAGAAAAACTCTGAAGGACATGGCGCTCAGCAAGGCTGACGTCGCCTATGTCGCCGACCGGTACGACGCTGAGATATTCTACGTGGACACCATCTGGCGGCGTCTCAAAGAGGACCTGCAGAAACGGGGGCTATGGGATGACGCTCTTGTGCTAATCTCTTCCGACCATGGGGAAGAGCTATACGAGCACGGGTACTGGGGCCACCAACATGACCTGTTCATAGAGAAGCTGGCCGTGCCTTTGCTGATCAAACTGCCGGGCGGCAAACACGGAGGCATCCGAGTGGGTGGGCTCGCCAGCGGCATTGACATAGTGCCCACGTTGCTGTCGGCACTGGGCCTGGAGGTCCCGTATTACCTGCCCGGCAAAGATATCATCGGGCCCGCCGTGGAAACGGGCAATACGGGGCGAAAACAGCACCTTGCCGAACTCTGGCCTGACATTCTCTCTCGCACCCAAAGGGTCCACTATGCACTGATTTCGGAGACGAGTGAGTACGTCGCCGAGTACGATAAAGGCGTCAATGCGCCTGCCGACCAGTTTCTCTTTGAACTGGGACCGGATCCACATGCGCAGAGGAACCTGATCGAGTCGCGGCCTGAGACGGCAAGCGAGCTCGAAGGCGCGGTGGAGCGCCGAATTAAACCTTTCAGCTGGACCATCGTCGCCAACGGCGGGGGAAACGGCGCACACGTATTCGCCGGCGCCATCAAATGTAGCAATCCCATACGTGAGACGCTGAAACGTCATCTTGAGGAAGGCGACGTGGTCACCCTCAGCGACGACCTCAGAACAATGGAGTTCAAACTTTCAGTTTCAGGGGACGACGACATCTTGCGATTCGTAACGGACCCAATCGCTTCGAAGGCCACGATCAACGCAACGCTGGACGGAGACCCGTTACCCACGCAACTCCTACGTCTGGGCCCCTTCGCAGAAAGCCCTGGAGAACTCCCACTCGAGATACCTGACCATCGGTGTCTGGTAGACGCAGACATTATACGGGCCCGCCGTTACGAAGTCGGCGCGGACCTTGGCCTGTTCATCTGGCGCGTCGGTGTGCCAAAGCCGAAGGAGGAACGGGACGTTAACCCCGATGAGGATGCACTACGCAGTCTGAAGGACCTGGGATATCTCTAGCCCGGATATTTCACGAGCATTTTCCGGATTCGTCTGCAACTCTTTACAGGGAAAGGAGTTCCGCCTCGAAAGGCTCGTGAAATATCCGGGCTAAACTAATGCTCCCGGTTCGGGGATGGATGGCGGAAATGATCTGCTTCGTCACAAATGAAATAATGCCGGGCCGACGCGGCGGGATCGGCTTCTTCGTCGAGGAGGCCGTCTCCATGCTCCAGCAAGCCGGACCAGGGGCCTGCGTGCTGGTCACCTCTGTGGCCTTCGACCCCCGCCCGCTGCAGCAGCATTTCCGCTCGATAGGACTGGACGCCCTGGTCTTCAGCCTTTCGGACTTCGAGGACGACCCACTTCCGCCCTCCGAACGCTTCACCCATAACGGCTACGCCGTCTCATACAGAGTCGCCCGGGCGCTGAAGCGAATCTGCCGGCAGTTCCCGGTGGAAGTGGTGGAGTTCCTGGACTATGGCGGCAGGGGCTTCGTCCCCATACGGATGAAGCGAGTCACGGGCGAGTTCGAAGGGCAAACGCTCGTGGTCCGCGCACACGGCACGGCGGAACTGATCAGGGACATCGAGGGCCGCCTGTACGGCGCGCGCGGCGAATTGCTGACCTATTTCATGGAGCGTTACGCGATTCGCCACGCAGACCTTCTCCTGGCCTCCACGCCTTCCGCGCTGGAAGAATACAACCGCTATTACCACAGGAACGGCCCCGGGATGCTCTCGCCGCTGCCCGTCAGGAAGCTCACCCCGGAGCCGCTCCCGCTGCGTCCGATCAAGCCGCCGCCCTGCCGGATACTGTGGGTCGGGACGTGCCAGACGCAGAAGGGAGTGGATGTCTTCGCACAGGCGGGCGTCCGCCTGCTGGCGCGCGGCCGGCGGGACGTGCAGTTCACTGTTATGGGGCGGGTCTTCCCTACGTCCCCCCGCTACGGCTCCTACCAGGAAGAGGTGCGCCGGTCAATCCCTGAAGAATTCCTGTCCCATTTCGAGTTCCGAAGCGAGTATTACGGCCCGGACGAGATGCTGCAGGCGGCACGCGAGTGCTCGTTCGCGGTGGTCCCCTCGCGCTGGGAGGCGTTCTGCATCGTGGCCCACGAACTGCGCTGGGCCGGCACGCCGCTGATCTTGAGCCCCATCGGGCCCTTCAAAGATTGCTTCGAGGAAGGCAAGGACGCCGTCTTCTTTGACGGCGCCGCCGAGCACCTGGCCGAGGTGATGGAGGACCTGTTGGAAGGACGGCTCCGCCTGGAGGGCCGCCCGGACATACGATCGCTCTACGTCGAGTCCGACGAGTTCGCCGAAGTCTATCGGCAGGTGGCCGAGCTACCCGCCCGCACCGCGCCGGAGGCAGCGGAGCGCCCCCTGGTTTCAGTCATCATCACCCAGGAACACGAAGACGGCGCCGCCGCCTCAAGAAGCGCCGAGTCCGTCCGCGAGTCCGGGTATCCAAACGTGGAGATTCTATTTGCGGACGCCCGGTCCGGGACGCGCGCCGCGGCGAACAACGCCGCCATGCAGCGCTCGCACGGCGCTCTGCTCTGCTTCCTCAGGGAGGGGGACAGGCTGGCGGAGGGTTACCTCCCGCTGGCAGTGGAGGCGCTCCGGCGATGCCCAGAGGCGGCCTGCGTGTCCTGCTTCGCCGGGCAGACGGGAAACGCCGCCCGCCGCCGCCCCTACGGCCTGGACCCGGTGCTGATTACGGTCGAGGACGGCGCCGGCCTGCGCGGGGCCGTCCTGCGCCGGTCCGCACTCGATGAGAACCAGATCCGTTGGAACGACGCCTTTTTCGCCCTGGAGGAATGGGAGCTGGCCTGGTCCCTGGCCGAGGCCGACCTGGAGGCGGAGGTCATCCCCCGGATCGGCGTTCAGCTCGGCGGTGAGGAACAACTCCCGGGACGCGCCGCATACCATCTGACCCAGCAACTATCGGCATCGCACCAACGGCTGATTCGAAGTCATCCCGCCCGGATCCTGCAGGCGCACCAGACGATGGGAGGCCCGGCCGGCCCCTGGCGAACGCTTCGGCCATTGCAAGACTATCGGGCGCTGCGCCTCTTGAGAGTCGGCCTCAAGCAGGCGCTCAAGGAAGGGCCGTGGGAACTGCTGCGCCACCTGATGCGCAAGGCGCGCCAACTGTTTCGGCGGAGACGGCGATGAGCGTTTCGCACGCTAAAAATGTGGTCCTCATATCTATAGACACGCTCAGGTACGACTGCGTGGGCGTCTGCCCGGATAAGCAACACCTGGCGGCCTGGGGAGCGCAGTCCAGCCTCCACACGCCCAACCTGGATGCGTTCTTTAGCGACAGCGTCTACTTCCCCCGGTGTATGACCACCGCCCCCTACACCACCGCCGCGCACGCGTCGGTGATGACGGGGCTTTACCCGAACTCTCACGGCGTGCGGCCCTTCTACAAATGGGCTTTGGCCGACGGGGTGGGCACACTGGCCGAGGAACTCAAGGCGCGTGGGTACGCCACGGCCGCCGTGCAGGAGTCCGGGGATGAAACCGCGCTCAGGACGGGCGCCGGCATCCTGCGTGGCTTCGATGCGTTCTTCTCCGAAGAGGTGGAGGCGTGCGCCTGGCGCCGCGCGCAGGATACGCCCTGCCTGCTGTTCATTCACACGTTCGACGTGCACGCGCCCTACTGCTGGTCGGCCGTGCGGGAGGCGCGGACAGGGATGTGGCAGGAGGCGGAGAAGGAGATATTCAGCAGGCTGGGGCGCGAGCGGCCCGCCGGGGGTGTTCAAGGAGATAAGACCAGGTTCCACGGCTGGGTCGCCGCTGAGGCGCGGCGTGTCCTGGAGGATAAAGAGGCCGTCAGGCTGATGCTCGACTGGTATATTCGCGGCGTAAACGCCTTCGATGCGGTGCGCTGGCCGCGCATCGTGGGCGCGCTGCGCGACGGCGGGCTTTACGACAGCTCCATCATCGTGGTCTTCGCCGACCACGGCGAGGCGCTGCTGCCCGACTTTGCCGGCCCGCCCATGAGCCACGCGGCGTCGCTCTTAGAGGACGCCATCCGCGTGCCGCTGGCGATCCGCGGCTGCGCAACGGCCCCCGCCACGATCGCGCGGCAGGTTTCGCTGGTAGACGTTGCGCCCACCGTCATGGACTGTCTTGAACTGGAGCCGCAACGTCTCGGCCGTCAAGGCGCCACGGATGGCCGCTCCCTGCTGAGGGAGCAGGACGAGGTCCCTCTCTTCGCGGAAGCCTGGCGTTCGTATGGCGGCGGGGCGCCGGCAGGCCGAATGCTGGCCCAGGGCTTGGATTCTCCCTGCGAGCCTTACCAGGTCTGTGTGAAGTGGGGCGCCGACAAGCTCATCTGGCATCCCGGCGCGCCGATGCTGCGCCGCTTCATGCCGCAGCGCGCCAGGCGCAGCGCGGCGCTGAAAGGCTTGCTGCGCAGACACTTGCCGGGGTTCCTCCTCAGGGCCCTGAAGGGCCTGCTGCGCCGATGGCGCAGGCTGCGCAAGCGCTCGTCGCAGCCCGACGCGTCCAATGCGTTGAGGTGGCGCGAGGCGCCGGCCTTTGCATTCAACCTGAAGGACGACCCCTTGGAGGAGCGCCCGCGCCGGCTGGCCGACGGCGCCATGTCGCCGAGGTATAGCGAACTGATGCGTCGTCTTCGGAGTTATTGGGAGAGCGGCGTCGCCGGACCTCCCATCCGGCTTGGCGTCGAAGACGAACAACAAGTGCTCGACCATCTCAAGGGCCTGGGTTATGTTGACTGACCTGCGGAGCGACCCGTGGTGGGAACTGTGCGCGTGAGGTGAACGAATGGCTGACCCGATCATATCGGTCATCATGGTGGACGGCGGTTTCCGAGAGAGCTTCCACGCCGTGGACTACTTTTCGGAGCAGTCTCTTGCGCGTGACCGGTTCGAGATCATCTGGGTGGATTACACCGATCGCGTGGCCCCAGAAGTGGCGCACAGGAGCGACGTCCGCTCATTCGCATTGGGACGCACAGACGAGCCGCAGGCGCTTGGTTACGCTTACAATAAAGGCATATGCGAGGCCAAAGGCGAAATACTGGTCATCCCGGACGGCGACGTGGCGTGTCCGCCGGACCTGCTTGAGACAGTCCTCGATGAACACAGCCGAACTGAGGACCTGCTCCTCTACGTGCTGCGCCTGGACCAGCCGGCCGAGCGCTACCGGCCTGGCTGGGACCTGGAGCACCTGAAGTCAACCTGCACGATCAGGCATACTTACAATTTCGGCGGCTGCACGACAATCCGGCGCCGCTGGATGCTCAAGATGAACGGCTACGAACAGCTCCCCTTCTTCGCCGGCTATCATTACCTGGGTGGGGACAATTACATCCGATCTAAGAACCTGGGGCTGAAGATCAAATGGCATCCCACGCTGCGGGTGTACCACCCGTGGCATCCGGTTCCCCCGCGCGAGAAGTTCGACACCGTGCAGCAGATGGAGCAAGTCATTCGACAACGCGCCGTAACCTGGCAGTGGCTGGCGTATGACGGTATCGATCCCGGGCGTAACGCCCCCTATGACCCGGAGGCGCCGGTCCGCACGGATTGGCCCCGCGTGAGCACGGAGTACGGTCCCTTCTTCCCACGCGGAGAGGCCGCCGCGAAAGGATCGCGGCTCAAAAGGGCCGTCCTGTTCTTCCCCCGGCACGGACTCATAGGAGGCATGAAAAGACTGGCCGGCAGACTGTCAGGAAGGAGCTGAAGGGTGACGCGCCCGCGCATTTACATGCAGCATGGAGAGGCATACGGCAACCTGGGGGATGAAGCGATGTTGGTCAACGCCGTGCGCCGCATTCAGGCGCGGCTTGGCCCGTGCGAATTCGTGCTGCCCTGCCAGCCGGGCCGCCCTCTGCCCGCGGTTCCCGGCGGGCGCCTGGTCCCTGCGCCGCGGCTGTTTCTCTCCTGGTTGAGCGAACACTCCGGCAGAGCCGGTATGTTGAGCAGACGCGCAGCTCGCCGCTTGCCGTGGGATATGCCCTGGCGCGCCTGCGCCGCCCTCCAGCGCCATTGCGCCCCGAGCGGCGTTCCCGCCTCCGGCTGGCCACGATTTCTGGCGTCGCTTGCCACTTGCGATGCCATCTACTGCGTCGGCGCAGCGAACATGAACGAGAACACTCGCCGCAACGCTCTTCTTACGAAGTGGTTGTTGGTACAGCACGGACGACGATTGCGCATCCCCGTCATCGTTTCGTCCCAGGGGCTGGGCCCCCTCCGGACCAGGTGGGCTCTGGAATGCGTTGTCGAGACCTTGCAGAGCGCAGATCACTTTTCGCTGCGTGACCACGGGCCAAGTCGCGAGTTGCTTCGGGACGCAGGTGTCAGTTCCTCGCGGATACTGGAGGTCGGAGACGAAGCTTTCAGCCTGCCCCCCTCGGACGTGGAGTCGGCGCGGGCATTCCTGGTCGAGGCCCACGTTGACCCGGACCGGCCGTTCGGGGTCGTGCATTTTCGCGGGACGGACTACATCCGCCCGACCCGGCGCCATTATCCCGCGCTGGCCGCTGCGCTGGACGGCCTGAGTGAAGCCGTGCAGATTGTGTTCCTCCCCATGAGCTACGGCCACCGGACGCAGCCGGACCTGCAATGCGCGCGCGCCATACGGGACCGAATGAGCCGCCCTCATCGCCTCCGCCTGCTGAGATGTCCTGACCGGCCGCAAGTGGCGCGGCGGCTCGTGGGTATGGCAGCGTGGGTAGTGTCCCTCTCTTATCACCTTCAGGTGTTCGCATTGGCCGGACAGGTCCCGATGATTCCCCTGATATCCGGGCCATATTACCGGCAGAAGGCCCGCGGCATACTCGGCTGGACTGGAGACGTCGTCAAACCGATAGACCTCGACCGCACACCTGTCAAAGACATCGGTGGCAAACTTGGCGGCCTGCTGGAACGCGCCGGGAAGCAACGAGAGACCCTTCGCGCAGCGAGAGCCCGCATAGAGAAGGTGAATGATCTGCCCCTGCGCGCGCTTGCCCGGGCGATAGGTACCCAGCGAACGGGGGACCCGTCATGAACATACTCCAGGTCAACACTCTGGCCACGCGAGGAGGCGCAGCCCTGGCATGTCTGAGGCTACACCGGGCGCTCAACGCCGCCGGCCACCACTCCCGCATTGTCTCCGGACAGCGGACAGAGGGAAAGTCGGACATGCGAACCTGGATGCCTCCCGGCCGGCTGCGAAGGGCTCTGAATTTCTTCGCCATGGGCCTGGAGATAAAGCTGGGCCTGGAGGGTCTGCTGAACGCGCCATCCCGGCTGGGCTGGCGCCAAAATGCCCGGTGGGCCGACGTGATAAACCTCCACAACCTGCATAGCTACCACTTTGCGTTTCCGCTCCTCCCAAGGCTGGAAGCAGAAGCTCCTCTCGTCTGGACGTTGCACGACATGTGGGCCCTGACCGGCCACTGCGCCTATCCGATGCAGTGCCGGCGCTGGCGGCGGGGCTGCGGCGCGTGCCCCAACCTGCTGGGGCCCCCGCGCATTGACCTGGACACCACCGCACTGCTTTACCGGATCAAGAAGTGGGTTTTCGGCAGGATCAACCCCACGTTGGTGACGCCTTCCAGGTGGCTTGCGAGGCTGGCGAAGCAAGCGCCGCTGACACGGCGATTCCGGACCGAATGTATCCCCAATGGCGTGGACCTCGGCGTCTTTCGACCGCTCCCTGCGGAGGCGTCTCGGCGCGCGCTGGGCCTGCCAGCCGATGCGAATATACTGCTGGCCCCGGCAAACAGCATGACACGGCTCCGCAAGGGCAAAGGGCTGCTGTCCGCAGGGCTGCGTCGGCTCCGGGCGGAAGGCGTCCGGGACGTGCGGCTGGTCCTGGTAGGCGCCTGCGACCAGGACCTGGCGGGCCGCGTGCCCTATCCCATCACGCTGGTAGGGCCCGTGGAATCCGAGTCGCTCATGGCGGCTCTGTATTCTGCGGCGGACATCTACGCGCTGCCCACTCGCGCGGATAATCTTCCCAACACGCTGTTGGAAAGCATTGCGTGCGGCACGCCCTGTGTGGCTTGCAGCGTGGGGGGAGTGCCGGAAGTGATTCGCCCGGGCCGGACCGGCTGGCTCGCAGAACCGGAAAACCCGGAAGACCTCGCCCGCTGCCTGCACCGGGCCCTGGCCCACAATCGGGAAAGGGACAAGATCGCAAGAACATGCCGCGCTGTAGCAGAGCAAGACTACAGCGTCTCGCTTATGCGCAAGCGCTATGTGTCGCTCTATGAACAGCTTGTTCAGCAACGAGAGAATGCGCGCCGACGCGAATCCCTTTAAGAGCCATTTGCGTTGATCACAACTTCAGATGTCGCATAGTGTTGGGGGCGGATCGAAAAAGTTTTTCACCCCACTTTCGCGCTGCAATAGGG
>JAGHAF010000107.1 GCA_021161675.1 Planctomycetota bacterium
TAGCCCGGGGGCAAAATGCCTGCGCGGCTCCTGACCTTTTCCAGAAGGCTCTTCTCAGGAGCGCGCTTCTCATACTCCCGGATGAACTCGGCCAGTAATCCCTCGTCGCCCTCCGCCGCCAGCAGGTCAACACAGGCGTAGGCGGCGGGCAGATAACCCGGATCGAGCCGGACCGCCTGTCGGTAAGCGGCAAGCGCGTCACGGGACCGCCCTTGCGCGTAACGCCGCCACAGCCCAAGCAGGTAATATCCCCGGGAGGAATCGGGGAATCGCGCCAGGTAGTCGGCGAACCGCCCGATGACTTCATCTCCCGAAAGCGCGGCAGGGGCCTCCAGAAGGCCGGCCAGCCCGGCCAGGCGTGGCGGAAGCCGGTCCCGCGCAAGTCCCTCCACCTCGGGGAAACCGTCCCCCGCCTGAACGCTCGGGGGGACGGCGCAGAAAGCGCGCAAGAGTTGGAAGGGAGGCCCGTCCGCTCCCGCCTCCTCGAGCAGGCGGAGCGCCTGCCGCCACTCGCCTTGCCTCTCCAAATCCGTGGCTTTCGACAGGGCGAGCCATTCATCCGGCCCGCCCCCCACCGGCGTGGCTTCGCCGGGCGCCATCTCGAGTGACAATCGGGCGGCGGCCTCCTGCAACAGAACGGAGAGGGCGTCCTCCAGTTCTGACCAATCCGCCCCCCCTTCCGGCACGGTGCACTCCTCTTTGAGCAGCCAGGTGGTTTCACCTTTCTCGATGAACACCAGCGACCACTTCCTGCGATTCAGCCCCGGCGAGTAAGTAAGCAACAGCAGATGGTTTGCCCCGATTTTCTGCCGCAGCCGCTCCAGAGCGTCCCTGGTGGTGGGGCGGGCGCCTTGAGGCGCAGAGACGACTTTTAGTCGCGGGCAGAAAGACGCATGATACGCGACCAGCGCGCGCAGGGCGCGCCGCCGACCATCCGATAGGGGCCCGCTCGTCGGGCCGGCCGGATGCACGTAAATCAGCGTCTTGTGCCGGGGCGCGGGGGCCGATTCCTCTCCCGAACGATCCCGGCCTATCATGAACAACGGGACTATAGCCGCCGCCAGCAGCGCGACGGCCACCACCGTCCAGAGCATTGTCCAGGGCACCGCGCGCCACGAGCGCTCCTGCACTGAGGCGGGCCAGCCTATCTCGGCGGCGCACCCCTCGAGTTCGGCGAGGGCTTGCTGCGGGCCGGCGGGCCTGTCGGCGGGGTCCCTGGCCATGAGCCGGAGGACCAGCTTACGCAGTGGCTCAGGGATATCCACGTCCTGATAGCTAAGGGAGGGCGACGGCCCTGCCACGTGATCAAGCATTATCTGCTGGGCGGCCTTCCCCTCGAACGGCGGCCTGCCGGCCAGCATCTGATACGCCACCACCCCGAGGGAGTAGAGGTCGGAACGTATGTCGGCTCGGCGTTGGTCCAGCGCCCGCTCGGGGGCGACGTAGAGCGCCGGACCGGACAGCCGTCCCTTGCCCGTGACCATCAGCCGATTCAGCGCCTCAGGGGGAGTGATCCGCGGATAGTCCAGGATCGCCGAGTCGTTGCTGTCAAGCAGGATTGTATGTGGGGTTATCTCGCCGTGGACGGCGCCACGCGCGGAGAGCGCCGCCAGCCCCCTGAGCACGCCCGCCATCAGGCGCATCGCGCGCTTTGGCTCAAGCCGACCCTCTTCTTCCAGCGCCTGCTCGAGCGAACTGGTTACCAGGTCGGTCGTGATGAAATAGCAATCCTTTAACCTCCCCATATCCATCAGTGGGAGGAGGTGAGCGCTTCGCGCCTGCGCCAGGGGCGCCACCAGGCGAAAGAGACGGGGCATCCATCCGGGCCGCTGCTCATCCAGCGAGGCGGGATAGACGCAGACGCGCACGTTGCCGCCCAGCTTCTTATGCCGGGCGAGGTACTCGTAGTGGGTGGGGTGTTGGGCCAGCTTTTCCCTCAGGAGCGCTCCGCTGATCTTGCGGCCCCGGAACGGGTCATTCGCCTGGCCGGCGGCCTCTGGGCACGGGCTCTCTCCGAGCGGTCCGCCACAGATCGCGCAGAAAAGCGCGTCGGGGGCTGTTCCCCGCGGAGGCATGTAGGTGCGCCCGCAGGCCTGACAGTGTAGACTATCCTGATTCATGAGGAGGAATGTAGCCCAAAAGGCAGCCGATCACAACCCGAGCGGAATGCCAAACTGACAGAAACGAGGTGTGGCCGGGCGGAGAGGCTTGTCAAGTTGACAGGCAGGCGGCGTCGCCGTAGAATCTGTTGATTGCCTGCATGCCGCAGCAAAGCGTCTCAGTTGCGGTAATGCGGACAAGGGAAGGGCGGCGGCACGGCTTTTGCGTGATTTCGCCCCTATCATTGAACCTCAGTCTAACACTGTAACGGGAGGGTTACACATGCCCAATGTAAAGCCGCTTGGTGATAGAGTGCTAATCGAAAGGCTGGAGGCCGAGGAAAAGACCGCCGGGGGCATTGTTCTGCCCGACACGGCCAAAGAGAAGCCCAAGCAGGGCAAAGTGATTGCGCTGGGTCAGGGCAAGGAGTTGGATTCAGGCGAGAAGGCGCCCTTCCAGGTCAGCGTGGGAGACACGGTGCTGTTCGGTTCTTTCGCGGGGACCGAGGTAACGCTGGATGGTGAAAAATACCTGCTGATGTCCGAGGATGACATTCTGGCGATCATTGAATAAGGGAGGAGTCGGCTCATGGCCGCAAAGAAGATAACATTTGACGCTGAGGCCCGGGAGGCCATGCGGCGGGGGGTGAACCAACTTGCGCGGGCGGTCAAGACCACGCTGGGTCCCCGGGGCAGGAACGTTGTCATCGAGAAGAGCTTCGGCGCCCCCACCGTGACCAAGGACGGCATCGCCGTGGCAAAAGAGATAGAACTGTCCGACAACTTCGAGAACATAGGCGCCGAGCTGGTCAAACAAGCCGCCTCCAAGACAAGCGACGACGCCGGCGACGGGACCACGACCGCCACGGTCCTGGCGGAAGCCATCTTCGAAGAGTCCCTCAGGAACCTGGCCGCCGGCTGCGATGCCATGGCGCTGAAACGCGGCATCCAGAAGGGCGTGGCCGCGCTGGTGGCGGAGTTGGCCGAAATCTCACGTCCTGTCAAAGGCAAGGAAGAGATTGCATTCGTGGGCGCCATCGCCTCCAATAACGATATTGAGATCGGCAATCAGATAGCCGACGCCATGGAAAAGGTGGGCAAGGACGGCGTCATAACCGTCGAGGAAGGCAAGACGATAGAGACCACCGTCGAGCTGGTCGAAGGGATGCAGTTCGATCGCGGGTACCTGAGCCCGCACTTCATAACGGATCGCGAGGAGATGGAGTGTGTGCTCGAGGACTGCACCGTGCTGCTGCATCAGGAGAAGATCAGCTCCGCGCAGGACTTCGTGCCGCTGTTGGAAAAAGCGTCCCAGTCCGGCAAGCCCCTGCTGGTCATCGCTGAAGACGTCGAAAGCGAATCTCTGGCCACCATGGTCATAAACAAGCTGCGGGGAGTTCTGCCCTGCTGCGCCGTCAAAGCGCCCGGCTTCGGCGATCGCCGAAAGGCCATGCTTCAGGACATCGCCGTGCTGGTTGGCGCGCAGGTGATCAGCGAGGACCTGGGGCTTGAGCTCAAGTCAGTTGACCTCGCCGACCTGGGGCGGGCCAAACGGGTCGTCATCACCGCGGACGACACGACCATCATCGAAGGCGCCGGCTCCAGCGAAGAGATCCAGGGCCGTATCGCCCAGATACAACATGAGCTGGACACCACCACCAGCGACTACGATCGCGAGAAGCTCGAAGAGCGGCTCGCAAAACTGGCGGGCGGCGTGGCGCAGATCAACGTTGGCGCGGCCACTGAGGTGGAGATGAAAGAGAAGCAGCACCGCGTCGAGGACGCGGTCCACGCCACCCGGGCCGCCGTCGAAGAAGGCATCGTGCCCGGCGGGGGCGTCGCGCTGCTGCGCGCCTCGAGGGCGCTGGATGGGATCAGCGCGGAAGGCGACGAAGCGGTCGGCGTTGACATACTGCGCCGCGCGCTTCGCAGACCGCTGATGCAGATCGCCGAGAACGCCGGACGGGACGGCGCCGTCGTCCTGGAGAAAGTGCGCGACGCCAAGGAGGACGCCTTCGGCTTCGACGCCGCGAAGGGCGAGTTCTGCGACCTGGTGGAACGCGGTGTTGTGGATCCAACCAAGGTCGTGCGCACCGCGCTGCAGAACGGCGCCAGCGTCGCGAGCGTTCTTGTCAGCACTGACGCAATAGTGGGCGAGTTGCCCAAGGAGAAAGATAAAGACAAGCAGCAACCCCCGATGCCTCCTTACTAATCGGAGGCCGTCAGCGTAACGCGTTGGACACGAAAGGCCCCACGCTCGATTCCGAGTGTGGGGCCTTTTTCAGACGATCGGGCGGCGGCAGGAAGTAATGGGCGATCTCTGTAAACTGAGGAGCGAACGCGAATCGTGGGTCAGCCGCCCCGCTGCCCCCGTTTTTCGATATTGGCGAAGTCCAGGCCGTCGAGCAGCCCGCCCATTTTCTTCCCTTCTTTCCCTCCGGGCTTCTCTGCGGCATTTTCTTGCGCCTTTGTCAGGTTAGGCGATTTCGAATCTCGCCCTTGCAGTATTCGCTGTTGGGCCTTGGAGAGACGGCTTGCCATGGCGGCCTTTTGAACCCGGCGGCTGTCCCACCCGACGGTGCTCTTGGGGGTGCGCACGACACTTGCGGCGGCGGCGCCCGGTTTCCTGTCGGGGGCTCTTGCGACCTTTTGGGAAGGTTCTCGGCGCGAGGACGCTCGCTCCCTGTGTTTCTGCTTGGGAGGCTCAACTTCCTTCTTAGGCGCTCCCTTCTTACGGAGGGAGAGCGCGATCCGGGACTTCTCTTCGTCCACGCGAACGACCCGAGCCCTGATGCTGTCTCCGACGCAGACGACATCATATGGAGTCTCTACGAAGCCGTCCGCAAGCTCGCTGATGTGAATCAGTCCATCTTCGCCGACGCCTACGTCAACAAAAACGCCGAACTCCACGATGTTGCGCACGGTTCCCTGGAGCCACTGGTCGGGCTCCAGCTCGGCCAGTGTGAGTCTCTTCTTCAGCAGTACGGGGGCAGGCTCCTCGAGCCGCGGATCGGGCCAGGGGTGGATCATCTCGTCCACCACGTCTTTGAGGAGCAGGTAGTGAACGTCGAATTGCTTCTCCAGATCGGCAAGGCGAATCTCGGCGCGATGTTCCTGGAGCTTCTTCTTTCCCTCCTCGGTGGTCATATCTTCGATGGAAAGGTCCAACTGCTCACAGATCGCCTCCGCAACGGGATAGAGGTTAGGATGTATGCGCGTTACATCCAGCGGATTGCTGGAGGCTGGCGCCCGCACAAATCCAACCGCCTGGCGATAGCTTTCCTCATCCACCTTGGGCACGTCCCTGAGCTGACGCCTGCTCTTGAACGGGCCCTTATTCTCGCGCTCGCTCACGATCTGAAGCGCCTGCTCAGGGTCCAACCCCGAGATATAACACAGCATGTTCTGCTGGACATTGTTCAGGTCCACGCCCACGCTGCAAACACACTCCTCTATAACCCGATGAAGGAGGACCCTTAGCATCTCGCTGTCCACGTCATCCACGTAGGACGGTGGGCACAGATCGCTCGGTTTGACCTTGATCAGTTCCGAGAGCGGATCGATCAGACGACGTCCCACGGCCACCGCGACGCGCTCGGAGCGCGTCATATCGGACAGTTCATTCTGCGCGGAGCGGCTGCGCGAGTACTCTTTCAAGCCGTCCTCGCAGATGACGGCGTAGCTCAGGTCATTGAAGCGGTCCTTGATAATATCGCTGAGCAAATCCTCCGTTTCTTCGACGGCGGCGCCCTGCCCGATGGCGGCCACCTCCAGCTTGTGTTCCTCTATCATTCGGACGAGCGTCTCGGTCGCCTCTTCGCGTTCGTCGCGCGGGGCGTGTGGGTAGATCGTCGTGGTCTGGAGCACGTTGCCCTGCTCGTCCAGCGCGGCCACGTTGCAGCCGGTGCGATAACCGGGATGAATCCCGAGGGTGCGGCGCGGCAGTGGACGAACCATCAGCCTCGATTTGACGTTGCGCCGGATGCTGTCGAGGGCATAGTCCGCGGCCTTCTGCGAGAACCCCCTCTCCACTTCTCTGACCAATACGCGGGCGAGCGTATTTTCGATGCTGTGTTTGATGCAGGCGACCATGAACTCGGTGCTGTTCAGGTTTTTCAGGTCCTTTCCCTGGTTGGTGAGCGCGGCGTCGCCCAACTCCGATGTCGTGCGGGAAAATTGAGCGGCCCCGCCGGGCAGGTACAACTCGGCGGCGGCCTTCTGCATCTGTTCCAGAGGGGGCAGGACGCTGTAATCGAGGACTTTGCTACGCTTGCCCCGCAGGATCATCAACATGTGATACGGATGCAGCTCACCCACGCGTTCTCGGAAGTCGAAGTAGGACCTGAACTGGTGCACCAGTCGTCCCGGCAGCGAACGCTTGCGGCGGTGCGAGACGATTTCCCCATACTTCTTCAGCACTTCACGCTGCCGACCCCGATTGGTCTTTTCCTCGGCTATCCAGTCGCTGACGACACAAAAGGCGCCTTCCAGAACGCTTTCCACGTCGGCAAGGCCTTCGGCCGTTCCCACGTAAGGCTCGGCCTCGGCCGCAAGGTCGGGGATGAACTCTTGCTGAGCGAACAGTTTCGTTGCGAGCGGCTCCAGCCCTTGTGCCAGCGCCAGCCTGGAGCGTGAACGCTTGCGCGGCCTGTACGGAACGTAATAGTCCACCAGCTCGTGGATGGTGCCCGCCTGCTGGATTTGCTCTTCAAGCCCCTCCGGGAGCGCTCCCCGGTCCTGGAGTTTCTTCACTATCTTCACGCGTCGTCTTGCCAGTTTATCGAGCCGTTCTTTCTCCTCCAGCAAGTCGTAGAAGTCCTCGGCCTTCAGATTGGCGGCCAGTTCCTTGTGGTAGCGGAGGATGTACGGAATACTGCATCCAGATTCCAGCAACTCCAGGATTCTCTGCACCTGTTCCACCGTCAGATGGTACTGGGATGCTACGCTCTTCAGGGCCTTCTCAGGCATAACACACCGCTTGCAAACTCAGAATTGAAACAGGCAAGAATGTTGAATAGAAAAAAGGCAGGTCGCCGACAGGAAGTTCGATTGTACGCCATCCGTTTTTACTTGTCAACGGAAAGCGAGGGTCGGCATTCAGCTTAATTGTCCAGCAGCCTGCCGACATGCTCCAGGACGCATTCGGTGGCTCCCTGGCTGCGCAGGATGACGCCGCGGGCGGCCTCGCCCAGGCGACGCACCTGCTCCGGATGATCCAGGAGCCGATCCGCCTGACGGGCTAACTCGGCGCGCCCCCGCACCGTCACCACGGCCTGGCTCTTCTCGAGCAGCTCCATCTCCGGGCGGAAGTTGCCCGTCAGCGGCCCCACCAGCACCGGTTTGCCCAGGGCCGCCGGCTCCATCATGTTCTGGCCGCCCCCCGGCGGCGCGAGGCTCCGGCCCACGAAGGCTATCGTGGCGAGCGAATAGCAGATGCTCAATTCCCCGATGGTGTCCAGGACAATGATGGAATCTTCGGGCGCGCTCTGGTGAGTGCTTTGCAGCGTCGTCTTGCGCAACACAGAGAACCCCCGCGCCTCCAGCGCGGAGACTACGGCGCTCGCCCTCTCGACGTGGCGGGGCGCGACGATCAATCGCAGGTCGCGGTGCCGGATCTTCAGATCGCGGTAGGCGGAGGCGAGGATGACTTCCTCCCCTTCGTGAGTGCTCCCGGCAACGATGACGGGCGCCTCGGAGACCAGGTTGAAGAGGCGCGCAAGGTAGCGCTTGCGCTCCGAGTCCACCTCCAGCTTCAGCGCGTCGTACTTGAGCGAACCGCAGCAATGAATCCGCTCCGCCGGCATGCCCGCGCTCTCAAAGCCCGCGGCGTCGTCCGGACTGCGGGCGCAGCATATGCTGACGGCATCCCACAGCGAAGAACGAAATCGGCGCAGGGCGCCAAGCATACGCCGGGACCGCTCGCCGATGCGCCCGTTGATGATTCCCACTGGAACCCGGCGGGCGCGGCACGCCTCCATGAAACCGGGCCACACCTCAAGCTCCACGAGCAGAACCACGTCGGGGCGCGTGCGCTCCAGGGCCTTCTCCACGCAGAATGAGAAGTCCAGAGGCATGTAGAAGACGACGCTGCCCGGGTAGAGATGGCGGAGCCGCTCGGCGCCCGTGTCCGTATTGGTGGAGAAGACGATTTCCCATTCGGGCCTGAGCGTCTCGAGCCTGGCCACGAGGCGTCGAGGCACGGACGCTTCTCCCACACTGGCGCAATGGATCCAGAGGCGCTTCTGCCCCGCGGGAAGGCGGGGGCTGTGGCCGAGCCTCTCCCATATCCCCGCCCGGTAGCGGCGAGCGCGGGGAAGCTTCCAGAGCCAGTACGGCAGGAGCATTGCCCCCGCCGCGCCATAGATGCAGTTGAAGACCCACTTCATAATCAATCCCTCCGGGCTCATTCAGGATAACTCCTGGCTTGGGCCGGCTTCAAGCTCCCGGCGGCCTCTTCTTTACTACGCGAAAGCCGTTGGTTAGAATAGTGGATACGGAAACCGGCCACTAATGCCCCGGCGCCTGGAGAAAAAGCGCGGATGAGAGCCAAGCGGAAAGAACAAGAATTGCCTCCAATCTGTGGGAAAACGTTACACGATGTGCCCATCCCGGTAGTGGACATCCTGCGTGACAATCAGTTCGGCGCGGATATCCTCTCCCGATACTACGACCGGGTCATCACAGATTACGACGACAACCCGAACCTGCGGATATTCGTGACAGGTGACGGCGTGGTCTGCGGGTCGAATCCGTTTGCCTGTGTGCTGATCGACAGCATTGTGCGGCCACAATTCCGCCTGGCCACGCCGGTGGATTTGCAGGCGATCGCCGATTCGCAGGGGAAAGTCGCCGATCCGTTGAGCCTCCGGGGTTTTTACAAGGACGTGGCGTTGGCCCTGCGCTCTGTTAACGAGCCGAACGGCTACCAGGCCGAGAGACTGAGCGCGCAGGTAGGGCTCAAGATGGAGTTGCCCGTGCTAATCTGGTTGAGCGGGTTGGAGCTGGTCCGCGACACACGGAGCCCCTGCCAGCTTTCCTTCAAAGTGACAAAAGAGACACACTATTACACAGCTCCGATCCTGAAGGAGCCGTCTGGCCATTTCTCCGACAATATGGTGGACAGAAAAACGGGATTCCCCACTGCAATCCGCGGTGAAGGGCGCTATTTCTACAGCACCGACGAGGGGCTGTGCCGCGTCTACGTCGGACGCGGCGGCTCGATAGACACCATCTGGGATGAATTGTCCAACAGCCAGCCGGACGGGCGCATCGTGCTGGTGGACAACCGGGCGCCGTCACACAAGCTGCCGCAATTCCTCGCTCATCTCGACGAGGCCCAGAAATACCTGGAAGAGGACGAGGACATCTATTAGCGGATATGCTGCTCCATCCGGGGCGGGCGCTGGATTCGCCCGAGAGGCTCCGGCATCGGCGACGGGCGGACAAGGCAGAGATGAACTACGGCGCCGTCCTTGACCAGGGCCGTTCCTCTTGAGACTTTAGTCCACGCGTCCAGCAGACGGCCCTGTCCCGGGGTCGCGCGCCAGGTGAATTTCGCCTGCAGCGCGCTTCTGAGGAATCGCTCGGCATCATCCCTGACGCCACCTGGCGGTCTTTCCTTGAGTTCGGCGGGTCCTGCGATGCAGTCCAGCGCGTAGGACTCCAGCAGGCGTCGGCGGTGTTTGCGGAAGACCTCCGGGTTGCAGAAGATGTCCGCGCCCACCACGCGCCGCCCGCGCGCCACGACCATCCCCACGGCCTTCGGCCCCCAGTAGTCGGCGAATGCCTCTCGATAGCCCTTCAGCTTGCGCTGGACGGGTTCCGCATTCTGGATCGCGTCGAGGTCCTCCGTGGGCGCAGCCCCCGGCAGTTTTTCCCGATAGCTGTGCACGCTGGCCCAGACCTGCTCCTGCGCCAGGTTTTGCACCGCTGCCGTGCGCACGCCGAGCGCTGCAACGCTCCCTTCCCCTTCGAACCGGGATGTCCCGCCGCTCCAGCGCCCTTTCTCGATGCAGTAGACCGGCAGCTCCACCCGCCCGCTGTGGGGCGCGAGCAGGACGTCGTCGCGCAGCGTGCGGTTCTGTTTGCCGCCGGTGACCAGGCCCCCCGCCAGCAGCAGGACGGGTCCGTCCCCATTGTTCCGCGCCAGGAGGATGGGCACGCTGCCGCCGCCCTTCTCGGTGATCTGAAGCGTGCCCCGGCGGGTCGCCTCCTCTGCCGAAAGGTAGTCGGTCGCATCCTCGACGCGCCGCGTCTCCACCAGGAAGACGGTCAGCCCGCGGTAGGTGTGGCCCGGGCTTACCTCGAGCCGCCGGACCAGGCGGATAATCGGGTTGTCAGGCATGAGCATTCCCGGAGGCGGGGACGGGCGGATGTCGGTTTGGGAGCTGGTTGCGTCTTTCCCCCCCTCGAGATACGCCCCGCTGGCGGCGGCCGCCGCCACCAGGCAGCCCGCTACCGCCACGATTGAGGCGAGAATTGCCCTTCGCATTTTCTACTCCCCCTTGGTTTTGAAGAATTCCTTGATCTGGTCAGGCGTCATCCTCTCCTTGCCTTCCTCGGCGGTGACGACGAGGGCCTTCTGGCCGATGACAACGACGACGTTCTCCCCGAGCGCCAGGTAATGGGTCAGATGCGGCAGGGCGTCCAGGAGGTTGAAGTATGCATCGCTGCCCCACTTGATCTTGAGGGTTTCCATCTTTTGCGTGAACGCGGTGTCCACGTAGCTCTGGCCGAGCCGCGCGAAGGTTTTCTCTCCAACGCGATGCACGGTCGCCTGCTGGGCGCCTTCGGACACGACCTCGGCGGCCTTCCAGTCTTTGAGCTTTCTGCTGAAGGCCACGGCCTCGCCGCCGCCGACGCGCGCCGGGGCGCTCGAGGGGGCCAGCATCCGGTATTCGCGTTTGAGGGCATCCGCCCGATCCCGGGCTTCGGCGACGGGCCGGGCCATTTCCCCCCTGCTTTCGACCGGGACGCTGAGACCTCTGAGCCTCTGCTGCACACCGTTGCTGAGGATGCCGTGCCGCCGGTATGCCTCTTCGTTCTCCAGCACGAGATAGGAAGTGTAGGGGGTGGCTATACCGTATTCCTTGCTGAGGCGCACGACCTCGTCCGTCAGTTCCTTCGACTCGCCGTGCAGCCTTATCTGGTCCAGCAGGTAGCCGATCTTGCGGCGCGCCCAGAGCTGGGGCAGGAACGCGTTGTCGGCCTCCTTCTTCGGGAAGGTGGCGTCGTAGATGAAACGCTTGTTCTGTCCCTGGATCGTGCCGCTGAGCCGCAGCGCAGTGTCTCCGGCGCCCGAGTAGCGGCCGAACGCCACCACCTGGCTGCCGCGGAACAGGTCGGGCAGATGCGGCGGATAGACGTCCCTGACCTCCACGTCTCCGTAGCGGAGCTTCAAGTTGGCCATGACGGGATAGCTGACCTTTCGGAAGAAGCTGGATATTTTTTCCTCGATCTGTCGGCCCGGCGCCACGTATTCGCTGTAGCCGCGGGTAGTTTCGGCGATGCGGTCCAGGAGCGGCACGTTCAGGTTCTGCGCTATGCCGAACGTGAAGACGCGGGTGTTGGACTGATTGGTCTCTTCGACTTTCGCTATGATCTTGTCCGGCGTCTTGATTCCAACGGTCGGTTTGCCGTCGGTGACCAGCACGATCAGGTAGGGCCTCTCGCCCTTGGGGGCCATGCGGAGGGCTTCGAGGGTGGCGCCGCACAGGTCCGTGCCGCCGCGGGCCTCGAGGCCGTCCACCGTCTGCACCGCCTCCTCGACGGCCTCTTTCGTGGCCTTCCGAAGCCCCTCCCCATGGACGTCCACCGCGCTGCTGAACGTTATCAGCGCAAAACGATCGGCCGGATTCAGCGCCTTCAGGCAAAACTTGACCGCCTCGCGGGCGCTCTGGATGCGGTTTTCCTCCTGCATGCTGCCGCTGGTGTCAATGACGAAGCAGACGTCCTTGGCCATGACCTTTTTCTGGGAGAGTTCCACGCGCGGGGAGATCATCAGCGCGAAGAAGCCGTCCTGGCCCTCCAGGCGGTGCGTGAGCAGGTTGAGCCCGAAGTCCCCCTTGCTGACGGTGTAGAAGAGGCGGAAGTCCTTGTCCAGGCGCGCGCCCTCCTGCTCGAAGCCGACCACTGCGTGGTGGTCGCTCTTGCGGCTGACGCCCACGTCGTGGCTCGGGCAGTAGACGCTCTTGATCGGCTGCTTGCTGTGTATGTCAACGGTGAGGGTGAAATCCTCGAGCACCTTCGATGCCTTATTGCCGGTCTTCAGCGGGAAGGTGTAGTCGTAGACCCCGCTGTCGAACGGTATCTGGTTCGTGTAGGAGACCTCCACCTTCACGGGCTTGTTGGGCAGAATGGGGAAGACGCGCATCTTCAGCAGGTTCGAGTCGAGGTATTCCAGCAGGCCGGGGTCGCGCATGCGCCGCACGATGTCTTCGTAGATGCGGCGGGCCTTCTCGGCCTTCACGATCTGGCCGCTCTGGCGCCTGCCGTCTATGAACATGGCGAAGTCCGTGAGCGCGGCGCCCTTCGGGATGGGAAAGATGAAGGTGGCCTCCAGCCGGCGGTTTGTGGAGTTGAGGAACACCTCTTCGACCTTCGTCGTCGCCACGCCGTCTTGTATCTGCGCATTGACCCTGTGGCTGCGGATTGCCAGCGGAGGAAGGCCCTGCTGATCGGGCACGAGTATGCCGGTTGCCCCCGCAATCCGGCATATGGCAATGGCGGCCACCGCCACCAGGACGAACAGTTTTGCGCGTTGCATATTCGCTCCCTTCGTCACAGATTAACTCTTCGCTTATGGCTGGGAACCGGCAGCAGCCCTTGCAACCGTCTTCTGCCCTATTAGACGCGCGGGCGCCGCCGAATGTTCGCCGCAGCCGCCAAAAGGCGCCACATGGGCTTGACAGCCCGCAAGCGTTTGGTATCGTGGCGCCGATCATTAGTCTGTTCACTTTGACGAAGGGGAAGCGCCGTCATGAGCGCCCGGGAAACCACCATCTCGAACGAGTCCCTCTCGCTCACTGTTGATGAAATGGGCAGGCTCGTCAGCCTTAAGAACCTCGAAACGGGGACGGAGTTCATTACGCACGCGCAAGCGGCCGAAGGCTGGCGAATCGTGGCGCCGGCGGGACGGTATCGCCTGGCGATCACCCACGCGTCGGAACAGAAGGACGCGCCGACGATTGCTGTAGAACAGAGCGAGGGTGGCCGGCGGCTGACAATCAGCTATGAAAGAATCTGGTTCGACAACGATAACAAACTGCGCATCAACCAGGAAAACCGATATCTGGACGTCAGGGCGAAGTTCGTCCTTACCATGCCCGATGACGCATCCGAGGTGAGTGCCACGATCGAACTCGACAACCGGAGCGAATGCGCGGTTGACGAGGTCGAGTTCCCGGTGCTGGCCGGCATGGGCGGCCTGGGAGAGAAGAAAGACTTCACCCTGTTCGAATACGGCAGTTATGCCGTGAAATGCGAAGACATCATTGAGAATGGCCTGCCGAATACGGGAGAGGAATCCGATCACTACGGTCGGGCCGTCCAGACCTGCATGTTCCCTACCATGCGTCTGGTCGGGGCCGAGGGGCATCACACAACCGATCGCGGCGTCTGGCAGGACCTCTACGGCGAGGAGGAGGGTATCTATTTCGGCTATCACTGCCCGGAAATGACAAGGTTCGCGGCCAAGTTCGAGCATTTCCCCAAAGAGCACACGAATTGGCCCTCTCAGCATGACACCCCCCCCGATCATCCACGATACATCAGCTATTGGGGCCTGCACATGCCCCGGCTTCAGCCCGGGGAGCAGTGGTCGTCGCCCCCGGTGGTGGTCATGCCGCACCGGGGCCGGTGGCACGCCGGCGCAGAACGCTTCTCCGCATACTACAGGAGCGTCGGCTACGGCATCTGCAAGTCGCCTTCGTGGATGGAGAACTTCACGGGCTGGACGATCCTGCTGGGCAACACCTACATCGGCGAAATCTACCACGACTACAAGAGCTGCGCCGACGAGATGATAAAGGACGCCGAGGTCACGGGGCTGAAGACGGTTTTCTACTACGGGCACACCAAACTCGGGGCGGAAGGGGCCGATTTCGACTGGGGACCGGCCGACGAGTTGGGAGGAGATGAGGGGTTCCGCAAGATGGTCGTGCGCCTGCATGCGGCCGGTCTAAGAATCATTCTGCTCGATCACTTGCATCGCTACGTCAACAGCGAAATCCCGGAATTCACGGACCTGAACCTGGCGAAGTACCAGGTCGTTGAGCGCAATGGTCTTCCCGTCAGGCCGCGATGGTGGAAAGAAACCGGACTCTCCTGCCTGTATCGCGAAGGCCCCACGCCGGCCTGGGCGGAGATGTGTCCGTATTGTGAAGAGTGGCAGGACATCTACCTCGACCACCTCGATCAAATGATAGAACTCGGAGTGGACGGCCTCGAGCTGGACTGCTTCAGCCCCACGTTCTGCCATGCCAAGGGGCACGGTCATGAGCCCGGGGCATGCACTGAAGGGCGGCAGCTTGAATTGCTCAAGAGAATCCGCGGGCACGTCGAAGAGCGTCAGCCGGAGTTCGCCATTATCCTTGAAACAGACCGCGTCTTCACGCGCCAGTATGCCGACGGGTGGCTCTACCGTCTTGTGTCCGAGGAAAAGGACAAGGCCCTGCGGTTCATGTTCCCGGAAGTGCACAACCTGGTGGCCATGATTGGCAATTATGCGTATGATCGTGTGAACTACACGCTCCAGCTCGGCGTTGGCATTGACGTTCAGGTCAGCGGCATCAGGGCCACGGCGCTGAGGGCCTGTCCCGAGCTTGCGGAATACATCGGCGAGGTCAATCGTTTCAAGCTCAAGCACGCCGACATCTTCCTGGGTGGGACTTTCCGGGACGTTCTCGGCGCCGCTGTCCAGGCCGAAGACCTCCAGTATTCCGTCCTCCTCGGCGAGGACGGCCGCAAGGCCCTCGTGCTCAGGAACAACAGCGGTGAGCCGCAGGAGATCGAAGCCGGCTTCGAAGAGGCCCGAGAGGACAAGCGTCTCGTCCTGTGGCGCCCGTTCGCGGGTGAGAAGGCCGTCGCGTCCCAACCCGTGAAACTCACGCTCCAGAACCACGAGGTGGCGGCGATCCTCCAGGTGTGACGGGAAAGGGTGAAAGCAGGTGACCAACGGGGCGCACGGGCCGGCCTCATGTGAGCGGCGAGCGTCCTGTGTTTGGCGTCCCGTTCAACGAGAACACTTTGCAGGCAACGGCGCCGTAGGCGTGGAAATATAAAGAGACCATCGCGGGCGCAGAATGCGGGATAAATTGTGAAGTTTGACCGCTGTGGCGCGCATCAATCTAAGCGGCAACGGCACAAAGGGAGAACGGTATAATCACTGGCTTTCCCCACGTAACGTCGCGCTTGTCGTGCCGTAATGGTCTATTTCTGTGGATTCCCGCTTTTTTTGCGGGACATAGGGGACTCTGGGGACACATCAAATCCTGAAAACGAATACAATAGGCTTACGCCAAAGGATGAAAGCACCGCGAGCGGCGAAGGATGAAGGACGAAGGATGAAATGAACGGCAACGGCAGAAGCAACGGCAGAGGCAAAACGTTCAGAGGTGGCGGCACGGCGCGCTGTGCCCTCGTTGCCCGATGTCCGCTATGTCCTCAATGTCCGCTATGTCCGTTATGTCCCGAAACGACTGTCAGACCGGGCCGATTGCAAAACGAACCCATTCTGTAGTATCTCCGCGCGAGGAGAGCGGTTGCGAGCCCATTCAAAACGTGGGGAACCGCAGTCCCATCCCGCAAAGTCGAAGCGGCGCGGGATGGGAGCGAAATCTTACTGTTGCTGAAAGGTCAGCATTATGAGCCAGGCCAGCGAAGAATGGACGTTTGAGAAGGCGAAGAAGATCTGGCAGCCGATGACCAAAGCGGTCCAGCACGTCGGCGTGCCGGGATACGAGTTCCAGACGGGCGTGATGTGGAACGGTTCACTCCTTATCGGCCCGACGAGCTTTCTCGACCTGGAGGGCATGCGCAAGGAGCTCGAGTACCTCGAGATGGGAGACCACTTCCTCTTTGTCACGGTCGGTTACGGCAACCCGATGAGGGTTTTCGATCGCAGTGGCATAGGAACCAGCACGTTCAAGCGCTACCTGGAGGACGGACACCTGCCAATCCCACACCTCGTGCTGCAAGACGCTGACCTCAGATGGCATCAGAGGGTGTTCGCGCACCTGCTCGAGCACGACCCGGCGGACGGTATGAGTCCCAAACCAGAGCACTGCCTGGTCGCCCATTCGAGATTTGAAGTGCAGAGCACGGGCGCAGAGCGACAAACTGCAAGGCTCTGGCTGCACTTCGGCGGTACGGAAGGGGTAGCGCTGGGCTACAAGCCACGGGTCGCTCCGGAGTTCACGGACGCGCTGGCGCACGAGTACGTGGCCCCGTTCGGGAAAGTGGATGGGAAGGTGCGCTACTGCGTCCCGTCTCCTGAAAAGGGCGAGATCGTAGTCCACGACGAGCTCGACTCCGTTCGAGGGGTTGGAGGCGCCGCAGAGAAGGTCATGGAGTGGCGGGTCGATCTCGAGCCGGGCGAGTCGGCGGCGCTGAAGCTCATCCTCCCCTACAGGCTCCTTTCGGAAGAGAAAGGCAGGCTCCTGGCCCAGCTCGACGACGAGAAGCTCTTTGAAGAGGTGAAGGCGTTCTGGCGGGAGGTGACTGAATCCCACGGTTCGATAACAACGCCCGACCCGTTCGTGAACGATTACGTCGCCGCGATCGCCGGCCAGATGGCCCAGCAGGTCGCCTGCCGGCAGGCGGCGAACATCTGGATGTACAAGACCAGCCCGAACCACTACGAGGGATACTGGCCCTGCAACGGCGCAAAGGCGCTGCCCGCTTTCGACCTGAGGGGGCTGAGGAAATACTCCGAACCTGTGCTTCAGAGCTTCGTTGACATCCAGTCCGATGACATTGGCGGCCTCGATAGAACCGCGATGGGGGGCGGAGAGAAGCTCGAAGGCGAACAGTACGACAAGAAACACGGCTTCATGGGCCTCTTCCCCGGATGGACGGCCAACCCGCTGCTGCTGAGCCACGGGCTCGGCATGTGGGCGCTGGCGACCCATTACAGGATCTACCGCGACGGCGAGTGGCTTGGCGAAGGGCCTGGCTCGCCCTTGCAGGCGCTTCTGGACGCGTTTGACTGGATCACCCACCAGCGCAAGGCGACCATGCGGGAGGAAGACGGCGAAAGGGTTCCGCAGTACGGCCTCCTGCCCCCCGCCTCCGCACACGACTGGTGCGCGGGATATGCCATAACTAACGACGCTTCCTGTATTTACGGTATGATTGAGACCGTCCGGCTCCTGCGCGAGCTCGCTCATCCCAGGGCCGAGGAGCTGGCCGGTGAGCTTGCGAGTTATCGCAAGGACTTCCGCGAAGCATACGTCAGGGCGCGCGACAGGGCCCAGAGCGTCCCACAGGCCGACGGCTCCGAGCTGCCCTACGTCCCGCGCGACGTTACGGAGATGGACTGGCGGGACGTAGACTGGACGATAACAGTGCTTGGACCCATGCGCGCAGGGAGTTGGGGCGCGTTCGACCCCCAGGACGAGTTGGTGGACCAGGCGCTCGCCTTCATCAAAGGCGGCATGCCAAAGGGCGAAGGGATATACATGATCAATGATCCTGATCCGGCGGGCCCTGGCGGCAACACGCATTCGCTGCTCATCGAAAGCGCCGACGCCAACTTCATGGACACATCGGGCCCTAAAGCCCCGGACAGGCACTACCATTGGAAACACTACGTAGAGTACGAAACCATGTGGCCTGTCGGCACGGATTTCTTCCTCCAGCGTGACGACATCGACGGCTTCTTCGAATGGCTTTTCAACAACCTCGCCGTGGTCCTGCACCACGACTGGCGGGTCGGAGTGGAATCGCTCGACGGCGTGCCCTCGTGCGCCCCCGGCGACGGGGAGCGCTGGCAGGCGATCCGCAACATGTTCGTCAACGAACGCGGTGGATATGATGGCTCAGGGCAATCGCTCTGGCTCTTGCAGGCCATCCCGCGCTGCTGGCTCAGGCCCGGCGACCGCCTCTCCGTCAAGCGGATCCGGTCGCGGTTCGGGGGGCCCGTTGACCTGGAGCTCGCCGTCGCCGACGACGGGGGCGTGGAGGTGTCAGCATCGTTTGACTTCGAGGTCCTGCCGGCTGAGATCAGGATGAGGCTCAGATCGGGCAGCGGCAGGCGGTTCGCCTCCGCAACCATAAACGGGGAGAGCGTGGCGGTGGCGGATGACGATACCATCCAACTTCCCCGGCAGAAGAAGGGCAATTACATAATAAAGGGCAATTTCCAATAAAGGCAGCCATGAGTGACGAAAACGTGTTTCTCGACGCTGAATATGCGCGGTTCTACGACTGGATGTGCGCCGCGCAGGAAGACGACATCCCGTTCTACCAACGTCAGGCGCAGCGCACGGGCGGGCCCATACTGGAGGTGGGTTGTGGGTCGGGCCGCCTCGCTATCCCCCTGGCCCGCGCCGGCTTCGAGGTGGTCGGGCTCGACTTCTCCGAGCAGATGCTCCAACATGCGCGGGACCGGGTGGCCCGGGAGCCCCCCGATGTCCGCGGGCGAATCACCCTCGTGCGAGGAGACATGCGAGAGTTCGACCTCGGACGCCAGTTCGGCAGTGTTTTTGTGCCCAATAGCTCCATATTCCACGTGGAGAGCCGTTACTCGCTAAGTCCCTGCTTCCGCGCGCTTTTCCACCATACCCGCCCCGGAGGGCGGACGGTCCTCGACTGCGTCGCGCCCGAACGTATGGCGAATCGTCAGGTTGGCGAAGTGAAAACTGTGCGCCGCGCGGTGAACCCGCAGACGGGGCTCGACACCGTGGAACTGAGCAGATGCGTGAGCATCAATTGGGTCACCCAGGTCGCGCTGATCGAACATACCTTCGTGGAGACAGATGACGAAGAAGAAAAGAAACACACCTTCCGGCAGGAGTATCGCTGGCTGGACGAACAGGAGGGCGTGGAACTGCTGCGGCACGTGGATTTCCCGGAGGTGGAAACGCTCGGCGATTTCGATGGAAGCGGCTATACAGAGGACTCGCCCCGGCTGATACTGCTGGCCCACAGGCTGGAGCGGGACATACGCTGAGCCGTCGGCGCTCGCTGCGCGATGCGGTTCCTATTTCGCGGCGAACGGGCGCATAGCCTCTTGACAGAACGTGCCACGGCAGTGTAGACTCAAAGCGGCTTGCTCCCGGAGAAGCGCAGCGTGGGGCCTGGGCTTCCCCCAAAAGGCCAAGGGAGGGAGAAGATGGCTCTGCCGCAGGAAACGCGCTGGGCGCGGCTCTCGGTCGCTCGCAAACTTCTCACTCGCGAGCAGCTCGACGCATGTTACCAGTTCCAGGCCGAGAAGCAGGAAAAAGGCTCCAAGCTACCTCTCTGGGACTGCGCGGTCTTGCAGCGCCTGCTCAACCAGAACGAGGCAGAGCAACTCCAAGACGAAGCGGGCGACGTTAACGCCGAGAAGCTGGGGGATTTCAGCCTCGTGCGCAAGTTGGGCAAGGGCGGAATGGGGGCTGTGTATCTCGGCGTCGGGCCGGATAAGCAACGCGCAGCCATCAAAGTGCTCGAGCAGCAACTGGCCAAGCAACGCAGTTTCCTGACCCGCTTCTTCCGCGAGGGAGAGGCCTCTATGAAGCTGGAGCACGAGAATATCGTGCGTGGGCTCGACATCGGTGAGGACGGGGGATACTACTTCTTCGCCATGGAGTACGTCGAGGGCAAGAGTGTCGCACAGCTCATCAACCAGGTGGGCTCCATAGCCTGGGAGCAAGGCACCCGGATCGTTCTGAAGGTGGCCGAAGCGCTTGCCTATGCGCACGCCAACGGCCTGATCCACCGTGATATCAAACCGGAGAACATCATGGTGGCGCCTGGTGGCGTGGTGAAACTGATGGACCTTGGACTGGCCCGCCAGATGGACCTGGAAGTGACCAGGCTGACCCAGACCGGCACCGCCATGGGCACACCGTACTACATGGCGCCGGAACAGATTAAGGACGCCAAACGCGCCGACGAGCGCAGCGACATATATTCCCTCGGGGCTACCTGGTACCACATAGTCACCGGACAGGTGCCTTTCACGGGTGACACCTCTTACGAGGTGTTCCAGAAACACATGAAAGAGATCGTCCGATCACCCCAGGCCGTGCGCGCCGACGTGCCCCGGGCGGTCTCAATAGTTATCGAGCGTATGCTCTCCAAGGAACCCGCCCGCCGGATGCAAAGCGCCGAGGAATTGTGCGAGATCATCCGGTCCAAGTGCCTCGGCCCGCGCGACCTGCGCAAGGAATTGCAACTGGACGAAGTCCACGCGGACAAGCCAGAGTGGGAAGTGAAAATCATGGTGGCGGGCAACGAGGAGCGCAGGCGGCTCTCTCGCGCCGAGGTGCCCAAGCGCGTCAGGGCAAAAACGCTGACCCGGGAGACGCCGACGCGGCGAATTGGGGATCACGGGCCATATCGGCCTGCACGGATGTTCCCGGACCTGGAGCGCCTTCTTCCATCCGATCGGCCTACGGTTGCGGCAGGACCTGCGCCCACCGGACCCCAGGTTCGCCGGACTAAGACGCGCCCGCCGGCAGGAAGCCAAAAACCCGGCGGCAGCATGCTCCACACCATGATCCAGGACTACGACAAGGAAGAAAAGGCCTACCGCAAGAAGAAACGGATGGAGAAGTTGGCGCCCCTCCTTATCAAGTGCGCCATCCTGGCGGCCCTGGTTTTTCTCGCCCTCTGGTTCTGGCCGAAGATTTGGGGATTTCTTTCGGGGCTGATAGGCCCGTCCTGATCTGATCGCCCTCCGCCCGCCGTTCATGCGCTTCTCGGGGGGCCTCTTCGCACGTCTCCTCGCGCTCTTCGCTGGAAATGGAGCGCTGAAAGGCTATAATCACTATTCTCGCCAGCGTAGCTCAACGGTAGAGCACGGCTTTCGTAAAGCCGGGGTTGAGGGTTCGATCCCCTCCGCTGGCTCCATTTTTTCCCGTTCATGCATCTTGAGAAAGCGGCGTCTCGTCTTCCTCGCCGGCATGTATGACTTTATGCAACGCGCTTATAGAGCGCCGCGCGCCGAAAGTCAGCTCGGCAGGCCCGGGCTGTTTGTGCCCGAAGGCGGCGCGCAGGTATAATCAGCGGCGATTCCCCGATTCCACAACCCCTCAGAACAGGTGGCGCTCGGATGGGCGACTCGCAGGAAGAGAAAAGTCCGGCCAGTGCACTGGAAGCGTTGCGAGAGCGCCTCGAACAGGACGGCGTCTCCGCCAGCCGGGAACTGCTCGCGCGGGTGGAACCGGCGGACATAGCCGCGCTGCTGGCCGAACTCGATGCGGCGGAGCAGGTGGAGCTTTTCCGTGAGCTGGAGGTCGAGGTCCAGGCGGAAGTCCTGGGAGAGTTGGAGCGCCGGGACGTGCGTTCGCTGGCGGACGGCGCCGCCAAAAGCCTCAAAGCCGCGCTTCGAAAGATGGAACCCGATGAAGCGGTGGACGTGCTGGGGGCCCTCACGACCAAACACGCCGAGTCGCTGCTGGAAGAGCTGCCTCCCGATCAGGCCGCCGCCGCCGACATATTGCTGAAATACCCACCTGACAGCGCCGGCGGGCTGATGACCACCAGGTTCGTTCTTCTCGACGAGGGCATAACCGCCCGCGAGGCGATCGAGATCACCCAGCATAGCCGGGAAACGGAAACTGTCGCGCACCTTTTCGTCGCGGACGGTGACAAGCGCTTGCTGGGACATCTCTCGCTGGATCGCGTGGTGTTCGCCGCCCCGAACAGGCCCATAGCTGAGCTCTTGGAGGACTGTCCCCTTCGCGTGCGCCCGGAGACGGACCAGGAGGAACTTGTCCGCGCGGCGACCCGCTACGACCTGCACGTCATACCCGTCACTGACGAACAGGGCAGGATGATAGGCGTCGTGACAGTGGACGACATCCTTGAGGCCGCCGAGCACGAGACGGACGAGGACATGTATCGGATGGCCGGCACCGGGGAGCGGGACCCGGTGCACGCCAGCGCCGCCCGCAGCGCCCGGCTGCGGCTTCCCTGGCTGCTTCTGTCCGTCTTCGACGGCCTGCTCATGGCGTTCCTGGTCAGTCGGTTTACGGACGCGCTGAAGACCCAAGAACTGATATTCTTCATCCCCCTTATTCCCCTGATGGGTGGCCAGGTCGCCATCCAGGGCTCCACCATCGTGGTCCGCGCGCTGGCGCTCAATACGCTGCCCCGCACCAGGATGCTGCCATTCCTGAAGAAGCAACTGCTCATTACGCTTCTGCTTGCTGCGTGCTGTTCCCTGGCGACGGGGGTACTCGGGACGCTGTTAGTTGGCGCGCACTTTCAGATCATGCTGGCGGTCAGTCTGGCGGTGGCCGTGGCAATCGTTTTCGCCGGGATGCTCGGGATGATCTTCCCGTTTATTTTCAACGCGATCGGGATCGATCCGGCGGTAAGCTCAGGGCCTTTCATCACGATGCTCAGCGACTTCTTTTGCGTCGGCATATACCTGACGCTGGGCGCCATGCTGGCCTCTCCGGTATAGCTCAGTCGCCCGTCTCGTCCCTGCGGACCAGGTTGATGAACGCCTGCCTGTCATGCATCTCGACGATGGCTTCCCTTTCACATATGGCGACTATGCGCCGCTGGCCCTCTGCATCCCGGCAGACGGGCAAGCAGTCGTAGTCATAGTTGCCCATCGTCTCCCAGGCGGAAAGCAGGTTCTGCTGCGGCTCCAGGTCTACCGCTTCGGGCTCCAGCAGATCGCCGATCCGCACAACGGCGCCGCTCGTGGCCGGCTCCGCCTGAGACAAGCCGGCCGCCACGAGGCCGCCCAGCGTGACGATCCCGCGCAGGATTCCGTCTTCATCGGCAACGGGGAAAGTGCGGTTCTCGGACGTTTCCACCTGGTCGGCGGCCTCTTCGATGAGCATCTCCGGAGACAGCGCCACGAAGTTGCGGTCCATGATGTCTGCCACTTTCAGCCCCTTCAGAAGGGCAAAATCCATGCCCCTGTGCAGACGCCGGCCCTCCCGCGCCAGCCGGCGGCTGAAAGCCGACTCCGGCTCGAAAAGCTCCGAGACCTTCAGGCTGATCACACAGCCGATCATCAAGGGAAGAATCACGGAGTAGTTCTGACACAACTCGAACGTGACCAGGATCGCCTGCAAGGGCGCGCGCATAGTCGCTCCCATCACCGCCGCCATGCCAACCACCACGTAGGCCGACGTGGATGCGATCGGTAGGCCCAACTGCCCGGACAGGCTCCGGGCGAAGAAAGCCCCCAACGTTGCGCCGGTGAACAGCGCCGGCGCGAATACACCACCGCTCACCTTCGATCCGAGCGCCACCGAACAGAGCAGAGGCTTTAGCAGCGCCAACAGAAGCAGCAATCTGAGAGAATACTCGGGCTCCCGCAGCAGCTTCTGGATCACGTCGTGCCCCGTGCCCAGCGCCTCCGGCCGCAGCCAGCCCACCAGGCCGACTGTCAGCCCTCCGAAAAGCGCCAGCGCGCGCCAATCGGACAGCAAGCGGCCCATCAAGTCCTCGGTCGCGAATATGAGCTTTATGAAATATACCGCGGCCAATCCGCAGACTACCCCCAGGACCGCGAACATCGCGTAGTCAAGCGCTCCGAAATGGAACTGCTCCGCAGCAATGGCATATTCGGCGACGTCTCCCAACACTGCGCGGCGGGTCAGCATAGCCGCGAACGAAGCGACGATTAGCGGCAGCAGGGCGGCCGTGGCGGCGCTGCCCAGGATCAGTTCCGCGCTGAAGACCGCTCCGCCGATGGGGGCGCCGTACTCGGCGGCCAGCCCCGCCGCCGCGCCCGCCGCCACGAGAACACGCAGATTCCCCACTCCCATCTTGAAATGGCGTCCCAGCGCGCTGCCCACGGCGGCGCCCGTCTGCACGACCGGGCCTTCCATGCCCAGCGGCGCGCCGACCCCGATGGACAGCGCGGTAGCCACAGTCTTCAGCGCGATCAGGCGCGCCCGAATATGCCCCGCGCCGCGTCCCACGGCATCCATCACCCGGCCGATGCCCGATCCCGCCGCCTCGGGGGCCCAACGGCGCAGCAGGTAGGCGACCGCCAGGAAAACCGCCGCCGGCTCCAGCGCCAGGCGCCAGTCCAGGCCCGATGGCAGGGGCCCGTCGCCGGCGCCGATCCCGAAGAAAAGATGGACATTCAGAAAGCCTATGAGCCAATGGACCAGGAGAGCCATCAGAGCCGCCGCCACGCCGATGATCGCGGCCAGCGCGATGGTCGTGGTCACGGCCGAGCTCTCGGCGCGGGGTGGGATGATCTTCCGCATCAACTGCCTGACGCTCTCCACCGCAGGCCTCCGACGAGAGATAAATGACCTGTGCGGATTGTATCAGAACGAGAAAGGACGGCAACAATCCTCCCGCCAGGGCGCGGCCCGGGCCGCTTCCACTTGACAGCGCATCAGGCGGTAAATAGAGTGCTCTGGTTCGTTTTCCCTCTGCATATTGACGTTCACTCAATGGAGGTCGAGGATGGCTGACGGCAAGATGCCTGTTGGAGTGTGGGGCGGATGCACCCCTGAAGGGGCTAAAGCGCCCGCGGAACTCGGAATCACCACGGTGCAGCTCAGCGTGCCGTGGCCGGAGGCGCGCACGGAACAGAACGCCAGGATGGTCAGAGAAGCTTACGCAGAGGCCGGCGTTGACATCTCGATAGTGTTCTGTGGCTTCGAGGGGGAGAGTTACAAGACAATCCAAATAGTGCGCGAGACCGTGGGCCTGGTCCCCCCGGCCACCCACTTGGAGCGGGTCCAGGACGCCAAAGACATAGCTGATTTCGCGGCATGGGTCGGCGCTGAGGGCATTGGGATTCACATAGGCGCTGTGAGCGAGGATTGGGACTCCCCCGATTTCGCGCGGATCCTGGCGGATGTCAAAGAAGTTGCGGACCACTGCGCCGCTCGCGGCATAACCATGAACCTGGAAACCGGACAGGAAACCGCAAAGACGCTGCTGCACCTGCTGGAATCGGCCGGGCGGGACAACCTGTTTGTGAACTTCGATCCGGCCAACATGATCCTCTACGGCAGCGGAGAGCCCCTGGAGGCGCTCCGCCTGGTAGGCGACTACGTCAGGAGCTGCCACTGCAAAGACGCCGTCTGGAGCGACGACCCCGGCAACGTCTGGGGCGTGGAGACCCCCCTTGGAGAGGGCGACGTCAACATGCGCCAGTTCGTCGCCACCCTGGATGAGCTGGGCTACACGGCCCCGTTGACCATCGAGTGCGAGATATCCGGCGCAGACAAGGCCGGCCACATTACCAACGCAATCCAACTCCTCAAAGACATCAAGAAGGACCTCGGAATAGAATAAGGCGTAAGCGTTAACCGTCCCGCTCAGCGGGACTGAGCACGCAGAGACGCCGAAGGACGCAGAGAAAACATGGGGGAACAACCTTTCATCATCTCTTTGTCGTTCTCCGTGCCTGCGTGGTGAGAAGCGCCTGAACAGTTACCACAATTCAGCATTCAGAATTGGCTAAGATGGCAGAAGGTCTCACCCCACGCGGCCAGGACTTCTCCCGTTGGTACAACGAAGTCGTCCGCAAGGCCCAACTGGCGGACTACGCGCCGGTGCGCGGCTGCATGGTCATCCGTCCCTATGGGTATGCCCTTTGGGAGAACATCAGGGAAGAACTGGACGAACGCTTCAAGGAAACCGGCCACGAGAACGCCTACTTCCCCCTGTTTATACCGATCAGCTTCCTGGAGAAGGAAGCAGAACACGTGGAAGGATTCTCCCCGGAACTGGCCGTCGTGACCCACGGCGGCGGCAAGGAACTGGAGGAATCCCTCGCCGTCCGCCCCACCTCAGAGGCGGTCATCGGGCCCATGTACGCCAGGTGGATTCAGAGCTACCGCGACCTGCCGGTTCTGATTAACCAGTGGGCGAACGTGGTGCGCTGGGAGATGCGGCCCCGCCTGTTCCTGCGCACTACAGAGTTCCTCTGGCAGGAAGGCCACACGGCGCACGCCACCCGCCGGGAAGCCGAGGCTGAAATCCAGCGGATGCTTGACGTCTACGCCGACTTCGCCGAGAACATGGCTGCCATACCCGTCTTCAAAGGGCGCAAGAGCAAGAGGGAAACCTTCCCCGGCGCCGCCGCCACCTACAGCATTGAAGCCATGATGGGGGACGGCCGCGCCCTGCAGGCGGCCACGAGCCATGATTTCGGCCAGGACTTCGCCAGGGCCTTTGACATCACCTTCCAGGACGCCGATGGCGAACTGCGCCACTGCTGGACGACAAGCTGGGGGCTGAGCACGCGCTTCATCGGCGCCATAGTCATGGTGCACGGGGATGATCGGGGGCTGATCCTCCCCCCAAGGCTCGCACCCATCCAGGTGGTGATCGTGCCCATCTGGAAGGACGAAGAGGCAAGGTCCGCTGTCCTCGAGGCCGTCCGGAAGATCGAAGCGGAACTTGACGGCCTTTCCGTCAAGGTTGACGATCGGGAGAACTTCACCCCCGGCTACAAGTTCAACGAATGGGAGCTGCGCGGGGCGCCGCTGCGGATAGAAATCGGCCCGCGGGACGTGGCCGCTCGCCAGGCGGTGCTGGCAAGACGGGACGTGCCCGGCCGGGAGGGAAAGGAAATCGTGCCCCTCGACAACCTGTCCGACGAAGTGCGCCGGACGCTCGATGCGATCCAGCAGGCGCTCTACCAGCGGGCGCAGCAGTTCAGGGATTCCCGGACGGCGGAGCCGGAAGACTATGCGGCTTTTACCGACGCCGTAGCCGAGGGGTTCGCCCGCGCGTGGTGGTGCGGCGGCGCCGCGTGCGAACAGAAGGTGAAAGACGAGACCACGGCAACCATCCGGTGCATCCCCTTTGAGCAGCCCGCGGCCGGGGGCAAGTGCATCGTCTGCGGCAAGAGCGCCGAGCAGCAGGTCATCTTCGCCCGGGCTTACTAAACGACAACGGGGGACTGTAGGCGGATAGGCGATAGGCACGACAACGGCGGCTTGACCTGCAGACTGGCGTGAAACGCGCGTATGTTTGCGCGTTGACAGGTGATATCGGGCGATTTATAATTCGCCCGGTTCCGACGGGCCGTCCTGGAGTAGTTCTTCGAGAGCATCGGCGCCGTCGAGCGGTTGCGTTCGAGCCCGAATCCCGGCAGATCACGCTTCCGACCGCAGGAATTCTCCTCTGTGCTCTTGGCGCGCGTGATTCCGATTCCTGAATCTGAACTGGGAAACTCAGCCTATCATGCTGCTGTATCCGGCCGTTGACATAGCCAAAGGCAGGTGCGTGCGGCTTCTGCAGGGCCGGCCGGAGGATGAGACGGTCTACTACGAGAACCCGGTGGAAGCCGCCTTGCACTGGGAGAAGCTCGGCGCCAGGGCGCTTCACGTCGTTGACCTGGACGGCGCTCTCGCCAGGGGTGACAACGCCGGCGCGGTCGAGCAGGTGCTGGCGCGATGCCGCGCGCCCGTGCAAGTGGCCGGGGGGCTGCGCAGCGCCCCGGCGGTGCGGCGCGTCCTCGATGCGGGCGCCACGCGGGCCGTGGTGGGCACGCGGGCCGCGAGGGATCCACAGTGGGCGCGAGAGTTGTGCGAGGAGTTCCCGGATCGCATTGTGATCGCCATAGACGCCCGCGAGGGACGCGTTGCGGTGGAAGGATGGAAGGAGACCACGGACATGAGCCCCGTGGAATTGGCCGAGCAACTGGCCGAGAGCCGCCCGGCGGCGTTCCTTTACACGGACGTGATGCGCGACGGGATGCTCAGCCGCCCGCACTTCGAAGGGGTGGAGCGGCTGCTGGAGGCAAGCAGCGTCCCCGTGATTGCGTCGGGCGGGATATCGTGCCTGGATGACATTGCGCAACTTGGCCGGTGCGGGGCCGATGCGGCAGTGGTCGGCAAGGCATTGTACGAGGGCGCGCTGGAACTTGGGGCGGCGCTGCGGATAGCCGCGGACCATCCATCAAGACTTCAGCCTTCACCTGTGAGCCTGTGTTGAGTTGTTGAGGGACGCCGGCCTTAGCGACTCAGCAACCTAAGAACTTAGCAACCTGGCAACTATAGGAGATGATAAATGGCTGATAGAAGCCCTTCCAACATCTGCAACGTCGCACTTGTCGGACACGGCGGCGTGGGAAAAACCACCTTCGTGGATAACGCGCTCCACGCGTGCGGACTGGCCAAGCGCGCCGGCGACGTAGGCGAGGGCACCTCGCTGAGCGACTATGATCCGGACGAAAAGGAGAACCAGTTCTCGATACAGAGCACGGTGTTTAACTTCGAGGCCGAGGGAAGGACGTTCAACCTGATAGACACGCCCGGCTACCTGGACTTCGCCGGGGCGACGGCGGCCGTGCTCCCGGCGGTTGAGAGCGCCGTGATCGCCGTGAGCGCCCGGGAGGGAATCCAGCTCAACACGCACCGGATGTGGGAGGCTGCCGGCAAGCAGGGACTGGCGCGCATGATCCTGGTGACGCGCCTGGACAGCGACAACGTGCAGTTTGAGAGGCTCCTGGGAGATATCCGGGAGAGTTTCGGCAACCGCTGCCGGCCGGTATTCCTTCCCGTGGGAGTGGGCTCCGATTGCAGCGGCGTCGTCAACGTACTGCAGGCCGGCGATGCGCCCGAGGGCGTCGTGGGCGATTTCGCCGCCGCCGGCCAGCAGGTGAGAGAATCCATCATCGAGAGCAATGACGAACTGATGGAGAAGTACCTGGAGGGCGAGGAGGTCGGCCTGGCCGAGCTGATGGAGACCCTGGGCCGGGCCGTGACTGAGGGCACGCTTGTGCCGGTGCTTTGCTGCGCGGCGAAGAAAGAGATCGGCGTCAGGGAGACGATAGCGTTCCTGGCCGCGTGTGCGCCTTCCGCGGCGCAGGGGGTGGCGCGCAGCGCGCTGAACGCCGCGGGAGAGCAAATCGAGCTCGCCGCCGATCCAAAGGGCGCGCTCTGCGCCCGAGTATTCAAGGTTACGACCGACATGCACGTGGGCAAAGTGGTCTATCTGCGCCTTTACAACGGCACACTCGGCGCCAATTCCACAATTCGCCTGTCCCGCACCGGAAAGGACGTGAGACTGGGGCACATCTATACGATCTATGGCGCGGAGCAGAAAGAAGTGCAGCAGGCGGCGCCGGGGGACATCATCTCCGTCACCAAGATCGAGGAGCTTCAGTTAGGCGACACCCTTTGCAGCCCGGAGGCGCCCCTTACGCTGCCTCAGATGGACTTCCCCAGCCCACTGACGTCGCTGACCGTCGAGTCGCAGAGCCGGGAGGACGAGGAGAAGATCAGCACGGGCCTTCGCGGACTGGCGGAGGGCGATCCCACCTTCCAGATTCGACGCGAACAGCACAGCAACGAGCTTGTCATCACCGGCATGAGCAACCTGCACCTGAATATCATGCTCGCCAGGCTGAAAAGACGCTATGACGTCTCCGTGTCCACCCGCACGCCGGCCATCCCCTATCTCGAAACGATCACCCGGAAAGCAGAAGGCCACTACCGGCACAAGAAACAGACGGGAGGGCGCGGCCAATACGGGGAGGTCTATCTGCGGGTAGAGCCGAATGAGCGCGGAGAGGGTTTCGAGTTCATCGACGAGATAAAGGGCGGCGTAATACCGAGCCAGTTCATACCGGCCGTCGAGAAAGGAATCCGCGAGACGTTGCAGGACGGCCCCCTGGCGGGATATCCCGTGGTGGATTTTAAGGCGGCGGTTTATGACGGCAGCTTCCACACCGTAGACTCCTCCGAGGCCGCGTTCAAGATCGCCGGCGGCCGCGCCTTCCGGGAGGCGTATCTGAACGCCGGGCCCGTCCTGCTCGAACCCATCGGCGAGATCGAAGTGTTCGCCCCCACTGAATTCATGGGAGACATCACCGGCAGTCTGACCGGCCATAGGGCGCGTATTCAGGGGATGGACCAGCAGGGCCCGATGCAGGTGATCCGCGCCGACATTCCAATGGCGGAGGCGCAGCGTTACAACGCAGAACTGAAGAGCATGACGGGCGGGGAGGGCACTTTCAGCCTGAAGTTCGCCTATTATCAGGTCGTGCCCCCACAGCTCCAGAGCGAGATCATCGCCCGACAACAGCAACAGAAGGATTGAGACGGCAATCAAGCAGTCCTCCCGTTTTTGCGAAGGAGGCGCCCTGTGACCACAGAAGCGAAGGTAATCGTCGTAATGGGCAGCGATTCCGACCTGCCGATCGTGGAGGAGACGATCAACGCGCTCGATCAGATGGAGGTCCCCTTCGAGGTCCACGTCATCAGCGCCCACCGTTCGCCCGATGCGCTGGAGGAACTGGTGAGGGAGGCCCGGTCCGGTGCGGCACAGGTCATTATTGCGGTCGCCGGCGGGTCTGCGCACCTGGCCGGCGCGCTGGCTGCGCGCACCGCGCTGCCGGTCATCGGCGTTCCTGTGCCCACGGACGTGATGGGCGGCGTTGATTCTCTGCTTTCGACCGTCCAGATGCCCTCGGGGGTCCCGGTGGCCTGCATGGGGCTCGGGGCGTCGGGCGCCCGCAATGCCGCCGTGCTCGCCGCGCAGATCCTGGCCGCAGCGCAGCCGCGCTACCGGGAAGTCCTCTACCGGCTCAAAGAGCGACAGGCCCGGCAAGTAGAGCATCAGGATCAGAATGTCCAGCAGTGGTTGAAGGACCGGCGGCAGGCGCAGAGATGAAAGCCCCGCGTGGGCTGCGCAGGGCGCAGGGAGTCGCTGTTGTCGAGTGTTTGCAAATGAACCGGCGCCGGGGAATAATGTAAGATAGACTCTGGAGGTACGGACTGATGGATTTTTACAAGGTTATCAAGGGCCGGCGCAGCGTGCGCGCCTATCGGAGCGCGCCGGTCGAAGAGGAGAAGCTGCGGCGCATCCTGGATGCGGCCCGGCTTGCGCCGAGCGCGGCGAACCGGCAACCGATCCGCCTTTATGTCATCCGTGACGACGGATTGCGTCACGACCTGCTTCAGGCCTATTCTCAGCAGTGGTTCGCGGACGCTCCGGTGATAATATGCGCCTGCCACCGCGCCGGCGAGGCTTGGCGCCGGTCCGATGGGAAAAGCTACGCCGACGTGGACCTGACCATTGCCATGGACCACCTGGTGCTGGCCGCCGCCGCGGAAGGGCTCGGCACGTGTTGGATCGGTGCGTTCAAGCCGGCGGTGGTGCGGCGGATTCTCCAGATACCGGAGGAGCTGGAACCCGTCGCGCTCACGCCCCTGGGCTATCCTGCCGAAATGCCTTCCCCCACGCCCAGAAAACCCCTGGATGAGATCGTAGAGTACCGATGAGGAAAATCAAACCGCTCAATCTGATGGATAATAAGGGCTTCTGGCCCGAAAAGATCGCCATCGTTGACGCCATCAGAGAGGTGTTGACGCTCAGCGAGTGCACATGCTCTCTTCCTGTGCGGGACTACGGCCATTATCGCGACCCGGAGTGGCGCGGTGAAGAGAACGATCTGCTCCCTTATCGAAGCGTGGACTGGTACGTTTACGACGCGCTCAGCGAGAAGAGGATGCAGGTGGACTGCCGGCGTATCCTGAAGTCCTTCGCGGAGGAGCCCTGGCGGGATGAAAAGATGCTCGGCGACCACTACGACCTGTTCGTCATGCAGGAAGATATGTTCAACGGCGCCGGCGCACAGCGCGACTACGTGGTCGGTCGGGCGCGCGGGCTGACCGCAGCGGTTATCAGCACACACCGGCTCGAAACTATGTGGGGGATGCCCTACAGCTACCTGAAGACGGAGGTTATGAGGCAGCTCTGCTTCATGTTCGGCCTGCCGAACATGGATCGAGAGGATGTCCACGCGGACGAAAATGGTCATTATTGCCCTAACCGCTGTATCCTGCGACCGGCGCACGTGGCCCCAGACGACTGGGACAGACTCACCGAAGACCGATTGACCACGGGCGCGCTGTGCGGGAGTTGTCTGGACGACCTGCGCAGGTTCTTCGAGCAGGCTGCCGCAGAGGGCGACTGACGTTGCATCTATTCGGCGACCGGTATGCGCTATGAGTGACATCGCAGACGTTGAACGTCATGTTGAGCAACTGCGCCGCGACATCCGCCATCACAACTACCTCTATTACGTCGAGAACTCCCCCGATATATCCGATCGCGAGTTCGACGCCCTGATGGAAGAGCTCCAGCGCCTGGAGCGTCAGTATCCCCACCTCTCCGCCGCCGACAGTCCCACCCGGCGGGTGGGCGGAGAGCCCCTCGACCAGTTCGAATCCGCCGAGCATCTGTCCCCGATGCTCAGCATCGAGAACACCTACAACGAGGCCGAGGTCCGGCAGTTCCACGACCGCGTGGGCCGGCTTCTTGGCCCGGACGAGCGCTGGAGCTACGTAGTGGAGCCGAAGATAGACGGCGTGGCGATCAACCTCATCTATCGGGACGGCTCGCTGGAGAGGGCCATTACCCGAGGCAACGGCGTCCGGGGGGATGACGTCACCCAGAACGTCAGGACCGTCTCCTGCATTCCCCTCACGCTGCGCGCCGCCCCCGACGCCAACGCAGAACTCGACGGCGCCCTGGTGGAAATCCGGGGAGAAATCTACATGTCCTTCGAGGCGTTTGATGCGGTCAATCGGCTTCGCCTTGAGCGCGAAGAGGCGGCTTTCGCCAATCCCCGCAACGCCACCGCCGGTTCGCTGAAACTGCTCAACCCGGCCATCACGGCGCGCAGGCGGCTCCGGGCGTTCACTTATGAAATCGGCTACAGCGAGGCCCTCCAGATCCCGGACAGCCACTGGGACAGGCTGCGCTGGCTGCGGCGCCATCGCTGCCCCACAAACCCGGACGCCGAGAGATGCGACGACATCCAGGCGGTGATCGAGCGCTGCCGCTACTGGGAGGCGAACCTTAAAGAGCTTCCGTACCCGGCGGACGGGTTGGTCGTCAAGGTGGATAGCGCGCGGCGCCGCGCCCGCTTGGGAGCGACCTCGAAGGCGCCACGCTGGCTTATGGCCTATAAGTTCGCCGCCGAGCAGCAAGTGAGCCGCGTGCGAGAGATACAGGTCAACGTGGGCAAAAGCGGACAGCTCACCCCGGTGGCCGTGCTGGAGCCGGTGCGCCTGTCCGGCACCACCGTCAGCCGCGCCAGCCTGCACAACTTCGACGAGTTGGAACGCAAGGACGTGCGCGTGGGCGACTACGTTCTGGTCGAGAAGGCGGGCGAGATTATACCTCAGGTCGTTAAAGTCATCGTGGAAAAACGCACCGGCGGCGAGATCCCCTTCCACGCCCCGAAGCGCTGTCCGAGTTGTGGCGAGCCGGTCAGCCGCGATCCCGGCGGCGTCTACATCCGCTGCGCCAATCCACACTGCCCCGCCCAACGCGTGGAGCGCATAACCCACTTCGCAAGCAGGGGGGCAATGGACATAGCTGGGCTGGGCGAGGCGCTGGTTCGCCAACTGGTTGAGGCCGACCTGGCGCGCGACGTCGGCGACCTCTACAGCCTGAACGAAGAAGACGTAAGCGCGCTTCAGCGCATGGCCGAGAAGTCCAGCGGCAACCTGATGCGCGCCATTGAGGAGAGTAAGGATCGCGAGCTCTGGCGTCTGCTGCACGGGCTGGGCATCCCGAACGTGGGCGTCCACCTGGCTCAAGCGCTCGCTCGCAGCTTTGCCGACCTGGCCGAGCTCCGCGCCGCTACGCCCGAGCAGTTGGAACAGATCGCCGAGGTCGGCCCCGTGGTGGGCAAGTCCATCGCTGAGTTCTTCCGAAATGAGGCAAGCGTCCGCGTGCTGGACAAGCTCATCGCTGCGGGACTGAACACGAAGTCCGTCCGGACTGAGGCGCGGCAGGCGAGCGGGGCGACGGGGAAAACGTTCGTCCTCACCGGGACGCTCGATCGCCATAGCCGCGCCGAAGCGGCGCGCCTGATCGGGGCCGTGGGGGGCCGCGTCTCCGGCAGTGTCAGCGCCAGCACCGACTACCTTGTCGTCGGGAAGAATCCTGGCAGCAAACTCCGCAAGGCGCGCGAGTTGCAGGTGGAAGAACTCACAGAAGAGCAACTCGAGGCGCTTCTTGGGCTGACCGCCGGGGGGGAAGCGCCATGACGGTGTCTCCGGACGCGATACTCTTCGGCCTTCGCCTGCTCAAGCAGGGGGAAATCGCCCCCGCTGAGTTGGCTGAGCAACTGAAAGGCCTGGACAGTGGGTCGGCGCCGGACCACCTGATTGCGCTTGAGGAAAGGCTGCTGGCGAGCCACCCGGGGCTGGCGGCGGCGGCGACGTGGATGGGCCGGGACGTTCCTTACGTGCCGGTGGATTGCCCCGGTTGTCGGGCCCGGTTCCGGACGCTGCCGGGCCAGATTAATCCCGCCGTTTACTGCCCGTTCTGCGGGGAACCCATCATCAAGGCGCGTCACTACCTTTTCCTTGGCCAGGAGCCCGCGGGGCGGCTGCGGGCGGCGGAAAGCTCCCCGGTCTACTCGCTTTCGCACGTCCCCGATAGGTTCGCGCATTTCCGCCTGCATAATCTGCTGGGTCACGGGGGCGCCGGGAAGGTCTACGAGGCATATAACCTCCGCTCCGAGCGGAAAGTGGCGCTGAAACTGCTCAACTTCCAGCCGCTGGAGGACATGGCCGGCTCTTTCAGCAGGTTGCAGCAGGAGGCGCGGGTCGCCTGCTCAGTGGCGCATGAGAATATAATCCGGATTTACGACCTGGGGGTCGCCGAGGGCGTTCCCTTCATCGAGATGGAGCTGGTGCGCGGCACCTCCCTGCGGGAGCGAGTTCGCAGGGATGCGCCGCTGCCGCCGCCAGAGGCATGCCGCATCTGCCTGCAGGCGCTGGCGGGGCTCCACGAGGTGCATCAACACAGGATAGTCCACGGCGACGTGAAACCCGGCAATATCTTGATTGACCAGCAGGGACTGGTCCGCCTCAGCGATTTCGGCATCTCCCGATTCCTCGAAGAGACTACCACCGTCAGCGCAGGAGGCCGCTTGATCGGCTCCCCATACTTCATGGCGCCGGAACAGTGGAGAGGGGAAACGCTGAGCCCGGCCACCGACGTCTACGCAATGGGCCTTGTGCTGTACTATGCGCTGACAGGCCGGCTCCCCTACGAGGGGGAGACCAAACTGACGCTCATGTACAAGCACTTGTACGAGCCGCTCCTGGAGCCGGCGGCGCCGCGCCTGCTGGCGCCCGACTACCTGGGGGAGGTCATCCGAAGGGCCACCGAGAAACAGCCGAAAGAACGATTCCAGAGCGCCGCCGAGTTCGCTGAAAGCCTGCGGATATACCTGGAGGGCGGGCGTGGGGGAAGGCAAAAGGATGAAGGGAAAAGTAAAGTCCCCTCATAGACCGTTGTCTTTGTCGTTCAATTCATCCTTCATCCTTCTGCCTTTATCCTTCAGAACTGCCCCTCGCTGTCCAGGAGCAGCGTCACGGGACCATTGCCCACCAGCTCCACTTCCATGTTGGCCTGGAACCGTCCGGTCGCAACTTTCACACCCCGCTCTCTTAGTTTCTGCGCCACGTCTTCGTACAGCTCTTCGGCCAACGCTGCAGGGGCGGCGTGGCTGAAGGACGGACGGCGGCCCTTGCGGCAGTCGCCGTAGAGGGTGAACTGTGAGACCAGCAGCACCTCGGCGCCAACGTCGAGCACGGACAGATTCATGCGGCCCTCCGAATCGTCGAGCGCACGCAGCCCGGCGATCTTGCGCGCCATGTAGTCGGCGGCCTGGCGATCGTCATCCTCCCCAACGCCCAGCAGCACCAGCAGCCCCCGGCCGATCCTGGCGACCTGCCGCGCGTCCACTCTGACCTCCGCCCGCGAGACTCGCTGAACGACGGCTCTCATTCACTCCTCCTGAGCGATCTGAATGAGCTTTCGGTGCATCGAGGGCAGGCTCTGCCGGTGATCGACGCGGAAGTTGAACCCCTCCCCGCCGAGCGACACCGGGCGGCGCACTACGTTCTTAGCGGGGCGGAAATAGTAATCCTCCACGTCCCGGCGCAGGTCGAAGGAGGCCGTATAGAGCGGCGCCACCGGGTGTCCCAGGTTTCGGCTCATGCTGAGGGCCTTCAGGAAGACCTCTGGCAGGATAACCGCGGAGCCGAAGTTCAACAGCACGCCGCCGCTCATGCCGCAGACCGTCTCGATGTAGGTTTCGAAGTCCCGGTGGGAGGCGGCCCCCGTCTTCGCGCCGTCGAAGGTGGGATGCTGATGAACGATGTCCGTGCCTATCGCCACGTGGACGGTGGCCGGGATGCCCATCTCGAAGGCGCCGGCGAGAACACTGTGGCTGCGGTGCGGCAACTGTTCTGTGCTGATGCGCCGGCCGACGGCCTTGCCGAATCCCTCGCCGGTGGCATTGACGGTCTCGTTGATAAACCGGCCGGTTTCCTCCGCCATGCCGAAGGAGCCGTCTTCAATGCCGGAGGCCACGTCTTCGCTGGTCTCTCCGATCAGGGCGATCTCGAAGTCATGGATCACGCAGGCGCCGTTCATGGCCACGTGTGAGACGAAGCCGCGCTCCATCAGGTCCCTTACCACCAGGCCGAGGCCGCATTTGATCACGTGCGCGCCGAACTGCAACAGCACCGGCCGCCCATCCCGCGCGGCATTAGAGATATGCCGGCACAGCCGCCCGAACTCCTCGTTATCCCACGCCACGCGGCTCTGGTCAGGATGGACGAAATCCTCCAGGCTGACCAGGTTCTTCCTTTCAGCGATGGGATAGGTTTTCAGTTTGCTCCAGTCTATCATCTATCTTTCCTCTTGCTACGGTAGCCGCGTCCTTTACAATAGGCTCGGATAGATTATACGGGCGTTTGGAAAACCGAATCAAGACATATGTGCGGGTCCCGTTGAGCCGGTTCCCGCCATTGTGCGCTTCCCGAACAGGATTGCGGTATGGCCAAGAAGCCGAGGGTCTTGATCGTGGACGACAAGGCGAGCATGTTGAAGATGCTCTCCGAGTTGCTCTCCCAGGACTACGAGATCACCACGTGCGACTCTGCGCCCGCAGCTCTCAGGAGGGTGAGCGCAGCCCCTCCCGACGTGGTCCTCAGTGATATCCGCATGCCCGGGATGGACGGCATGGAGCTGTTGCAGACCATCAAGGAACGCTCGCCTAACACTGAGGTGATCCTAATGACCGCCTACGCCACGGTCGCGCAGGCGGTGACGGCCGTCAAGGAGGGCGCTTACGATTATCTGACCAAGCCTTTCGAGCCGGACGAGCTGGAAATCACGCTGGAGAAAGCGGTGGAGCGCAAGCAATTGCGCGAGCAGACCCGTATCCTCAAAGAGCAGGTCGAAGAGAAGTACGGCTTCCCCAACATAGTGGGCAAGAGCGAAGCAATAAAGCAGGCCTTCGATCTGGCTCGCAAGGCCGCCGACTCCGACACCACCGTCCTGCTGACGGGGGAGAGCGGCACGGGCAAAGAGCTTTTCGCGCGCGCCATTCACCATGCCAGCGCGCGCCGCAACCGGCGCTTCGTCGCCATCAACTGCGGGGCCATGCCTAAGGACCTGATCGAGAGCGAGCTTTTCGGCTACGTCAAGGGCGCCTTCAGCGGGGCCTCCAGGGACAAGCTCGGCCTGTTCATGGAAGCCGACGGGGGCACACTCCTCCTGGATGAGATTACCGAACTCAGTCCCGACCTCCAGATCAAGATCAACCGCGCCATACAAGAAAAGGAAATCCGCCGGGTGGGGGACACCACGGACATCCCGGTGGACGTGCGCATCATCGCCTGCACGAACCGCAACCTTGCGGAGGCCATGAAAACGGGACAGTTCCGGGAAGACCTCTATTATCGTCTCAATGTCTTCCCCATCGAGCTTCCGCCGCTCAGGGAGCGTCTCGGAGACGTCAACCTGCTGGTGGAGCACTTCTTGAAAGAATTCACACGTTCAAAGCCAGAAGATTACGAAGTCACACCCGCCGCGATGAAACTGCTGATGAACCACCAATGGCCGGGCAACGTGCGCGAGCTTCAGAACGCCGTGGAGCGGGCTGTCGTGCTGGCGGAGGACGGCAGGCTCACACCTGCGCTGTTCCCCTTCATCGAGTCGGCCGCAAAGGAGTCGGATGCCGAACTCTCGGTTCTCCTGGCGCTGCCATATCGTGAGGCGACGGACCGCCTGGTTGATAGCTGCCGGCGACAGTACCTGGAGGGAGTGCTCAGGGAGTGCAACGCCAACGTAACCAGGGCGGCCGAGCACGCCGGCCTCGAGCGCGAAAGCTTCCACCGGCTGATGCGCCAATACGGCATCGACCGCGAGAAGATCAAACGAGGGCTCAGCGAAGGCTAAGCCGGCCGCCCCCGAGAAATCCGCCCTGAAGTTCCCGGCTCAGAAGTCCGTCTGCAACTGCCGCAGCTTCTCGTCCGGGCCGATTACTACGAGGATATCCCCCTGTTCGATCACATCCTCTGCGTGGGGCAGGTCATTGACGTGGTATTGCATCTGGCCGTTCCCGTTAGAGCCCGGGGCGGGTTCAAGGGACTTGATGGCCACGATGTTGAGGCCGTAGGTGTTGCGGAAGTCCAGTTGCTGGAGAGTCTTGCCCACGAATTCGGGTTGCGCTTTTAGCTGGGCCAGCGCGTGATTGCTGGTAATGGGGGCGATGACCTGGATGCCGGGCATCATGACCTTCTGCGCCACCTGCCGGGCCATCTCGTTCTCCAGGCTCAGGATAGTGTCCAGCCCCATGGCCTCCAGTATCTGGGCCTGGTTCTGGTCAATGGCGCGGACCCATATTTCCTCCACGCCGAGCCGCTGCAAAACGGCGGTTACCAGGAGGCCGGCCTCGATATTGCGCCCGATGCACACAATGGCCAGGTCTGTCTGAGCCAGGTTGAGCTTCTTGACGGCGAACTCATTGGTGGCATCCAGGCACACGGCCCTGGATACTCGCTGGTCCGCCTGCTCAACAAGTTGCTTATCGGAGTCCACGGCCAGCACGTCCGCGCCCATTTCGGCCAGCCGGATGGCCAGCCCAAGGCCGAAGCGTCCGAGGCCGAAGACGGCCACCCGCCGCATCCCTTGTTTGCCTTGCTGGTTGTTCATCTATGACCTCGACTCAATGTTTTCTCTTGCTCTCCAGGTAACGTCCGTGCGGACCTTCCTGGGAGCGCCGCAGGAACTCCACCAGGTAGAGCGTCTCCGGGCTGGTGTTCGCATCGTTTTCCAGCTTCGCGTACATGCGTGATCGGTTCAACTGCCGCATTCGGTAGATGGCCTTGTAAGCATCCCAGAGACCCTCGATTCCTTCCTGCTGGTAGCCGGCGCGCTGCAGGCCGATTTCATTGACGCCCCGGACACGCGCAGGATTGCCCTCCACGATCATGAAGGGCGGCACGTCATGCACAATGCGGCTCAGGCCGCCGACGTAGGCCTGTTTCCCCACGGTGACGAACGGGTTCAGCGCCGCCCCGCCCATCAGCTTCGCGCCGCTCTCGATGTGGCAATGCCCGCCCAACAGCACGCCGTTGACCAGTATGACGTCGTCCTCCAGCACGCAGTCATGCCCCACGTGGCTGCAGATCATCAAGTAATTGCGATTGCCAATGCGGGTCAGGCCGTTGCCGGTGACGGTTCCGGTGTTGACGGTGACGAACTCGCGAAAAACGTTGTCCTCCCCGATGATCAGCCCCGTATCCTGGCCGTGGTACTTCAGGTCTTGCGGCGCCGTGCCGAGCACCACGTTCGGATGCAGAAGATTATTGGCGCCCAGGGTGGCGTGGCCTTCAATGTGGCAGTTGTGTCTGATGCGGCAGTTATCACCGATGGTTACGTTCGGGCCGACGTAGACATAGGGTCCGATCTCGACGTTTTTTCCGATCTGAGCGCCGCTTTCAACCACGGCGGTAGGATGTACTCTCACTGAAGCCTCTCCCTGTTTAGATAGCGCTCGCTTCCACGACCATGAAACTCATCTCTGCTTCACACGCCAGCTCTCCGTCCACAGAACCTCTAGCTCTGACATGGGCGGACCTGGACCGCACCCGCATGGCCTCAACCTCCAGGATAAGCTGGTCACCCGGCTCCACAGGGCGGCGAAGCTTGACGTTTTTCATGCCCACCAGCAGGCAGACTTTGCCGGTGTGCTCCAGCTTGCGCAGCAACAGAAGCCCTGCCGTCTGCGCCATGGCCTCAAGCTGCAGAACGCCAGGCAGTATGGGGTAGTCCGGGTAGTGGCCCTGGAAGTAGGGTTCGTTGATGGAGCAGTTCTTCACCGCCACGATCCTGCTCTCACCTTCGATGCGCAACACCCGATCCACCATCAGGAATGGGTAGCGATGCGGCAGCACACGGCGGATTTCCTGCACGTCCAGGTATTCCTCGCGGCCCACCCCTTCTTCCAGCAGTTGATGGAGTCGCCTGGTGAGGGCGGTGTTCAGTTCGTGTCCACTGCGGATCGCCATAATCCTGGCCTGCAGGTCCACCTTGAGCAGCGCGAGGTCGCCCAGCAGGTCCACCACTTTGTGGCGCACCGCCTCGTCGGGAAACCTGAGCGTGGCCGGCTCCCCGCTGAGCGGGCGTTTTATGGCGCCGTCCCTGCACAACAGGAATGCGTTCTCGTCGGTGACGCCGCCGCCGATGGAGAGCTTCTGGAACTGCTCGTAGTCATCCTCCAGGCCGAAGGTACGCGCCGGCGCCAGTTCCGCCATGTAGATTTCCGGGTCCAGGCGCATAGTGAAGACTTCCGTCGGGTGGTAGCCTTCGTCAAAGTCCAGCACGTAGCTGATTGTGAACTCGTCTTCCTGGGGCAGCGCGACAATGGTCGCCTCACCCCGTGGGATAGAGATAGTCTCTTGGAGCTGGAGCGTGGGCCGCTCAGCGCTTTGCTCTTCTATCCCCGCTTCCTGGAGCGCCTCGGCGAACTGGAGTGGACAGCCGCCCATTGCGGGCAGCTCAGAAGCGTCCAGCTCGATCATCAGGTTATCCACCCGCAGCCCGGCGCAGGCGCTGAGCAGGTGCTCGACCGCGTTGACCTCCACGTCGTTCCAACTCAGGGCCGTGCAGCGGTAGCCCTCGCTGAGCGCCTCCACGCCGGTGGGCACGACCGGACTGTCCGGCAGATCGATCCGCCGGAACATGTAGCCGGTGTCCGCCTCTGCGGGAAGCAGGTTGACCGTCACTTCCTTCCCGGAGAACAATGCGCTGCCGTGCAGCTCGACCGGCTTGGAGATGGTGGTTTGCTGACGCGCCATTTCACTTCGCTTCAATAGGACCGGAGTAATCGGCGTTGAGCCGCTCTATGATGGCGGCGCTGATGTCCAGCTCAGGGCTGGCGTAGAGGACCTCCGTCGTGGCCAGCAGCAGGTTCTGCTCGGCGCCCCCCGTCTGGCTGGTGTCGATGGTCTGTTTCTTCAGCACCAGGCTCAGGTCGTTCTCTTCGGCATAGCTCTTGACGGCGTCGCTTATGTTCTGGAAGACGAGACGGGCGGATTTGTTGTGGTGCGCGGTGATTTTGGTTTCGAAGTCACGGTTGACTTGCTGCAGCTTCTGGATGGCTTCGGCGACCTGGCGCTTCTTTTCGGTCTGCTCCTTCGTGCCGGGGGGCAGGCTGTCGTAATCGTTCTTCAGGACCTGCGCCTGTTCGGTCAGCTTTGCCAGCGTTGTCTTAGCGTTCTGCAGCAGTTGCATCCGCTCCTCGGCGGCGTCCTGCCATTGCTTGCTCTTGGAGAGGACCTTCTGCATGTCCACCACGGCTATGCGCAGGCCGGCGGGGGCGTTCTGCGCAGAGCTATCCTCTGCGGCGAGAGCTATCCAGGCGGCGCAGCAGATGATCGCAACGGCGATGACGAGGAACTTGACGTTGTGATTAATTCTCATTGACGGTGTTCCTTTCTAACAGGTTGACAAGATCAATACTTTGAGCGAAGGGCGGGCCAGCTCAAAACCTACGCTCTGTGCCGAGGATGAAATTGAAGCTCTGGGTTTGGTCCCCGGGTTCTTTCTTAAGCGCCGTGGCAAGGTCCAACTCGAGGGTGGCCGGCCCCAGAAACGCCATCTGCCAGCGAAGACCCACTCCCGCCGACACTCGCAGCTCGCCCCAGCCGCTCAGCACGTCTGCCGCGTCTTCCTGAACGTTACCGGTATCCATGAATCCCACCAGGCGCACCCTGTCGTCCGGGGAGATGGGCAGGCTGTAGTCCACCGAGCCCACCAGCATTGACTCGCCGCCGACTTGCTTCCCGGTGACGGGGTCCACCGGCGAAACGCCTTCAAATTCGAACCCGCGCAGCGTGCTGATTCCGCCCGCGTAAAGACGTTCAAAAGTTGGCGTCCGGTTGCCGCTCCATGCGTTCACCAGGCCCAGTTGCCCACGCACGCCGATTACATGTTTGTGCCTGCCGCGCTCCTCGTGCACAGTCCAATATTTTGCCCCTTTCAGGGTGAGCCTGGCAATTTCGACGTCGCCTGCCGCCAGCTCCACCTGGGCGTTTGCGCTGTATCCCTCGCTCGGGCTGAAACGATTGTCCCGGTGGTCAATCGTGGCGCCAAGGCGCACGTAGGGCTTGGCGTGGCTGCCCTTGTCACGCTGCACTTGCCCCGGGGCGCCCACGTCCACGTTGTCAATGTCGATGCTCTCGTAGCCCACGGTGACGCTGCGTCGCAAGAACGGGGTCAGCCGCCGGCCAAGCGTGAAACTGAGGCCGGAGCGCACCTCGTCGAATTCGTTTCGCACAATGCCCCGGGAGTAGAGGTCCGCCCCGAAGCTGTAACGCGTATTGCCCACGGCCGGTTCGTAGAAGGACAGGGAGTAATCCGAACGCTCCGTGCCCGCCTGGAGCACCAGGCTCATGCTCTGCCCCGCCCCGCGGAAGGCGTTGCCGCGCCACAGGTCGTTCCAGCTCGACGGCCAGTTGGAAATGTCGAAATTCTGCTCGGTGATGGATATCTCGCCCAGCAGGCCCGTCTCGCTCCCGACGCCGGCGCCCAACATCAGCCGCCCGGTCGGGCCCTCCTGGACCTCCACCACGGCGTCCCGCAGTGCGCCCTCGTCGGGTTCGAGCGTGATCTGGACAGGCCTGCCGGAACTGGTGTCGAAGAAGCCCGTGTTTATCAGCAGGCGTTCGCTTTCTTCCAGTCTGCTTTTCCTGGCCCTCTCGCCGGGATAGAAGGCCAGGTTGCGCCGGATCACTTTCTCGCGGCTTTTCGTCAGTCCTTTGATCCTTATGCGGCGGATGTAAACCGGTTCGCCTTCGTTGATGCGGAAGCGCACGTCGACGCGGCCCGTCTCTGGCGTGAAGGTTGTCGCCGCCACCAGGTTGCCCTTTCGCGGGCTCACGTCCATGTGGCCCTGCTCGGCGTAAAGGTCGGCGATGGTCCGCGCGGACCCGTCCAATTTGCTCTGGCAGTAAGGCTCTCCGGGGAACAGCGATATCGCCGCGAGCAGCTCTGAATCGCGGAACAGTTTGTTGCCTTCGAACCGGACGTTCGCCACCCGATAGAGGGGCCCTTCGTCGATTTCCACCTGGAGGGTGACTTTCCGCATGTCGTCGCCGAACACGGGGCTGCCGCTCACTGCCACGTCCAGGAATCCCTTGTCGCGATAGAAAGCCGCCAGCCGGACCATGTCCCCCTGGAACACCTCGCTGTCAAACCATCCATGCCTGAACCATCGCAGCAGCCCGCGCTTCTTGCTCTCCATGTTCCGGCGCAGCTTCTTGTCCTTGAAGCTCTCGTTGCCGCGGAAGGTGATCCTGCGCACGAAGGCGCGCGCCCCCTCGGATATGTAGAAGGTGAGCCGCCGCTCCTGTTCGCTCAGGACGGTGAAAGTCCCTTTCGCCGAGGCCGCGGCGTATCCCATCTTTCGGTAGGCGAGCCCGATCCTTTCTTCCACCGCCCGCACGTCCGAAGGGGTCACGGCGCCGCCTGGCTCGACGCCGGCGAGCGCGGCCAGCCGGGGCGCCGAGAGGCGCTCGTTGCCTTTGAACTGTATGTCGGTCAGGATTATCCGCTCCCGGAGCTGAAGTGTCAGTTGGACGCCTCCCTCTTCCGCGGGTTCGACCCGATAGGAGATGCTGCCCAGCTTCGTCGTCTCGTTCCATTCGCTTATCGTCTTCTTCAGCGCCTCGGCGTTGAAGGCCATCCCCGTCTTGAGCCCCAGGGCGTCGAGGATTTGTTGCTCGGAGAGCAGCTCGTTGCCCTGCACGGTGATTCTGGTCACGCCCCTGCGGGAGGCGGCGCCGTCCTCTGCAAGAGCCGCCGTGCAACACAGCATGCCGCAAAGCAGGAGGAGCGCGAGCGAACGACGATTCGATTGGATGGCACACAGTTCTTGTATCATTGGTAATCCGCTGGTTCCTTGGCGCGAGGTTCAAAGCGCAGATATCTCTTCTGGAACGACAATGGGACGATGCCGGTCGGGCCGTTGCGTTGCTTGGCCACGATCAGGTCGGCCTTTGCCCCGGCCGTATCTTCGTCTGGAGCATCGGTATCCAGGTGTGGGCGGTGCAGCAGTATGACGACGTCGGCGTCCTGTTCGATCGCCCCGCTTTCGCGCAGGTCGCTCAGGCGGGGCTGGCGCCGATCCTGCTCGACCCGTCTGCTGAGCTGGGAGAGGGCCAGCAGAGGGACCTCCAGCTCCCGGGCGATTGCCTTGAGTCCTCTGCTTATCTCGGCCACCTCCGTGGCCCGGTTTTCCTGCTGCCGGGTCGCTGTCATCAACTGCAGGTAATCCACCACTATGAGGCAGACTTCGTGCTGATGGCACAATCTGCGGGCTCTCGCCCGCAGGTCCATGATCCGCAGGGCGGGTGAGTCGCTGATATAGAGGGGAAGATCAACCAGTTCGTCAATGGACGTCTCCAGCCTCTCCCATTCCTTGTCGGAAAGCGTGCCGCGGCGGAAATTGTGCGTGTCCAGCCTGTTGTGGATGCACAGGAAGTTACTCACTATCTGTTGGGCGGGCATCTCCAGGCTGTAGAGGGCGGCGGGCTTGCGTTGAGTCGCGCAGACGTTGTGCAATATGTTCAACGCCAGGCTCGTCTTGCCCATGCTGGGACGGGACGCCAGCACGATGAGCTGACCGGATTGGAAGCCGTTCGTCCTGTTATCCAGGTCAATGAGCCCGGTGGCCAGGCCGCTGAGCTGTCCCGGATTTTGATGCAGCTCTTCCAGGCGCGCCACTATGCTCTGGAGCACCGCATTGATCTCTTGGACCTGCGTACGTTCCTTCTGGGCGCGCACGGCCAGTATCTGCGCCTCCGCCTCGTCCAACAGGTCTTCGACGTCCCGGCTATGGTCCCGCGCCCCTTTCTGCGCCCTGGCGGAGACCTCGATCAGCCGCCGGCGGATGGCGTGGTTGCGGACGATTTCTATGTAGTATTCCACGTTCGCGCTGGTGGGGACGGCCTCCATCAGTTCCGCCAGATAGCCTACCCCGCCAACTTTCTCCAGCTTGTCCTGGCGGGACAGCTCGTCCCGCAGCAAGATCAGGTCAACGGCGTTGTTCTCATAGGAAAGCTTCAGGATGGCCGAGTAGATATCCTGGTGCGCCAGCTTATAGAAACTCTCCGCGTAAAGCTGCTCGCGGGCCATGTAGAGGGCTTCCGCCGAGAGAAGCATGGAGCCGATCACGCCCATTTCGGCCTGGAGGTCGTGCGGCGGCACACCGGGCGCATTGCTCAGATCGCCTGTTTCGGTCATCACACCGCTTGGGGCTGGGGGGGGAAAAAACAGGAGGTAGAAGGATGAAGGGCGAAGGTAAAACAGAGATATCCAATATCGAAGGATGCCGCGAGCGTCCCTTGAACATCCCGAGTTGAGCATTCGATATTGGACATCTTCGTCCTCTTTCTGCCGTTGTCGTTCAAATTCATCCTTCTGCCTTCATCATTGTTGTTACTCCTCGTCTTCCTTTTCCGCTTCGGTTTCCATTGCGACCCTGACCATGATATTCACGCGCACGTCGGGATGGAGCATTACCTCCACCTCGTAGTCACCGACCTCTTCGATAGAACGGGGGAGGCTGACGCTGCTGGGACGTATGCCCTCAAAGCCGCTCTCCTCCAACTTCGCGACGATCTCGCGCGGACCGACGGAGCCGAACAAATGCCCCTGCTCGGTGGAACGCGCCGTCACGTAGCAGAGGAACCCTTCCAGAAGCTCGGCCTGCCGGTTGACTCGCTCAAGCTCTTCCTGTTCACGTTGCTTTCGCGCTTCGGTGGCGCGTTCGACCTCCGCCAGGTTCTCGCTCGTGACGCGCACGGCGATTCCCTTCGGCAAGAGGTAGTTGCGGGCGTAACCTTCCGCGACCTCCACCACCTCACCCAGGTGTCCAAGGTGCTCTACCTCCTTGCGGAGCAATACTTCCATCTTCGTCCCTTCCCGTTAGAACGGTATCTCGTCGTCGGTCACGTCGAACCCCTCTTCAGGGGGTCCCGGAGCGGATTCCTGCCGCTGCGGGGGGGCGGCGCTCTGGCGTCGGGGCTGATTGCCTTGCTGGGAACGGGGAGCCTGGCCGCCGCCACCGCCGCTCCTGCCTCCAATGAACTCGAAATTGGTGGCCACCACCCGGAGCCTGCTGCGCTTGCCTTCTGCCGTCTCCCAGCTATCGTATTGCAGGCGGCCCTCCACGAAGATAGGGCTGCCCTTTGTCATGTATTCGCTGATCACCTCCCCGCGGCGTCCCCACATGACGACGTCCACAAAGCAGGGCTCTTCCTTCTGCTCGCCGGTCTTGGTCGTATAGCTGCGGTTGGTGGCCAGACCGAACTCGCAGACGGCCGCGCCGCTGGGAGTGTAGCGCAGCTCGGGGTCCCGCGTCAGGTTTCCCATAAGGAACACGCGATTAAGATTAGCCATGGTTTCCCCCCTTTGCTGGTTCAAAGGTAAAGGCCGGTGCTTAGGCTTGCGTCTCCGCCTCTTCAGCTTCGAGTTCTTCCTCCTCAGCGTCGGCGTCTGGCGCCGCGGCTTCGATATCTTCCTCTTCAGTTTCGAGCTCTTCCCGTTCGGCTTCCTGGGGCGCCGGTTCGGGTCCGGCCGCATCGGCCTCCTCGGTCCCCCCCAGTATTTCGCCCTCCTGGGTGTAGAGTTCGCCGACTGGCTCGCTTTGCTTCTCGGCGCGCAGGATCAAAACCCTGAGCAAGTCCTCGGACAGATGCACGTCGCGGCGCAGCTCGTCTATGGCGGAGCCTTCCGCGCGGAAATACACGAGAATGTAGGTCCCGCGTTTGGCCTTCTGGATGCGGTAGGCCAGCTTCTGCTCGGCCCATTTCTCAATCCGCAGTATCTCGGCGCCCCGCCGCTTCAGCAATGCGACGATTTTCCGGATGATCTCCGAGAATTCAGAGCCACTCGTTCTGGCGTCCACTACGAACATGGCTTCATAAAGGTTATCTGCCAAGACTTATTCCTCCGTTTGTTCCTATTAGGTCTGACGCTACCGGCGGGGTATTTTCTATCACGAACTCGACTCGTTGTCCAGCTTACGGTTATAGCGTGTCATGGCGGCGTCTATGCCTTCCCTGCTCCAGAGGAGCGCCGCGTCGGCGGCCCTGTCGATCATTTCTTCTACGGCGGCGCCTTCGCGCTCCCCGAACGGGCTAAGCACGAAGTCACGCAGCGCAATCCCCTCCGGACACGGACCGATGCCCATACGGAGCCTGGGGAACTGCTCCGTCTGCAGCGCCCCGATCAGTGACTCGAGCCCTTTATGGCGTCCGCTCGAACCATCCCGGCGCAGCCTGAGCTGTCCCAGAGGCAGGTCGGCGTCGTCCAGAATTACGAGCAATTCGTGCGGCGCCACATCGTAGAGCTTCAGCAGTCGCGCCACCGGCGGTCCGCTTCGATTCATGTATCCCAGAGGGCGGAAGAGCAGAACCTGGCCGCATCTGGCCAGCGCTCCGTTGCCGCCGTAATCCTGGTCGCGCGCCTGCGGGACGCAGCGGCGGGCAATCTCACCCACGGCCATCCAGCCGGCGTTGTGGCGGGTGTCCCGATACTCGGGACCAGGGTTGCCCAGGCCGGCGACTACTCTCACAGGACGCTCCCGATAGGCTACAGGACTCCCGACAAGGACTACTCATCGGCGCTATTCTGACTCTTCCGCAGATGCTTTGTCTTCGGCCTCTGCGCCAATCCGCTCGGGTTCGAGCAGCAGTTCTTCGGGCGCCAGCTCCGCCTCTTCTTCGACCTCGGATGGCGGCAGCACGGTGAGAATCACTGTCTCCCCGCCGGCGACCACCGAGACACCAGGCGGCAGGTCCAGGTCGGCCACGGTAAGGTTATCAGCGATATTGAGGCCGGAGATGTCCACCGTGATCTTCTCGGGAATGGCGCTGGGCAGGCACTGGATGCGTAACTCGTGCTGGACGATTTCCAGAACGCCGCCTTCGCTCACCCCCGGCGCCTCTCCCCGGGTCGCGACGGCCACGGCGACCTCCACACTCTCGCTCAGCGAGATGCGCGTCAGGTCCACGTGCAGTATTTCGTCGCCGAAGGCATCGTATTGGACTTCAGTTATCTGGGCGTCTTCCAGGCGGCCGTCCCAGCTGACCTGCACGATAAGCTCCCGCCTTTCCAACAGTTCCGCCACGGTTTCTTTGTGGAGGGTGAGCAGCACGTTTGGGCCGCCCCGCCCATAGAGGACTGCGGGCGCCAGTCCCTGCCTGCGGAGCCGGCGACACGCCCTTGAACCGGACACTTCCCTGGGGCTTGCTTCTACTTGAGGTATTTCCATGGCTTTGCTCTGGTCGGGTGGAGGAGTTGCCACAATCGCGCGCTGCCTTCCCTATCCCCCGGGGCGAAAATGGCGCGCCTTGCGCAGCAAAAAGTTGCGCAAATGGATCAATACGTCACAACGGGAAAGCATTGGGATTGGCACGCACACGTCCCGGGCGGGCACGCTTCTATTTGAGTGACCCTTATAGCACATCGCTTCAAACCTGTCAACGTTCGCTCGGCGCGCGATGGCGCCCCAAAGCCGCCTGCCTCCCCGCCTGTGGTGTGCAACGGCCGCGGCGTTCTTCGACACTGACTGTCCCTTCATCCGCCACACTTCATCGTTTTACCTTTCCCTTGATCCATTCCTTGATGCGCGTAGGCATGGAGGGCGCCACCTCGACGGCGTCGTGGGGACAGACCTCCGCGCAGCAGTAGCAACTGATGCAGCGAGCGCGATTCACGTGATAGGTCCGGCTTTCTTCGTCGAAGAAGATGGCCTTGCTGGGACAGTTACGCTCGCACTCGCCGCATTGGCGGCAGATATCCTGATTGATCCTTGCATACGTTGTATTGAACGCGCTTATGAAGCGGCGGACCAGCCATCGTGGCACAAGGTCAGCGGCGAGCGTGGCTGCGTAAGTCGGCGGCCTGGCGAAGTTCGTCGGAGCGAACGCCGCTGCCGGCTCGCCGACGACCTGTATCTCCTCCGGCGCCGCGACGCCCAATCCCCTTTGCGCGCAGCGCGCCAGCAGGGGCACTTGCAGCGGGGCGAAGCCCATCACCTGCGCGCAGAAACTGTCCACCGCCACCGGGTCGGCCCCCGCCGCCACGAGCCCAACCCTCCGCAGCGCCCCGTTGGAGGGCCCTCGCCCTTCCATCCCCACTACGCCGTCTATAACCGCCACGCTGCGCGGCAGTGCGGCGTAGAGGTCACACAGCGCCGTGGCGAACTCGTCGGGGCGGGGGGCCAGCAAATGGAGGTTCTTCTTCGCTGCGCCCGGCACGAGCCCCAGCAGGTTCTTCACCGCGCCGGTCATGTAGGTCAAAAGGTGCGTCTTCAGCTTGGCGACGGAGACGATCAGGTCGAACCTGTCCAGGTTCGCCGGCAGGGGGATGTCCTTGAAGATCACGGACCCCTCCGAGCGCAAGGTCCGGCGCGGCTGCTGGTCCACGTTGTAGACCTCGGCCCCGATCTCGCCGGCGACCGCTTCCATGCCGGAACGCTCCAGCGCACGCGCCGTGGAGCCGTGGCCAAGCGAGCCACAGGAGTCTCCGATGGCGATCCGACAGCCGAAATCCGCGATCAATATCTCCCCCAGCGCGCGGACCACGCCCGGATGTGTATTGACGTGGGCCTCCGGCCCCTGCCAGCTGGAAAGCACATTCGGCTTCAGCAGAACGCGCTCCGCTTCGGCGAATACGCGCTGGAGGTCGGGCAGCGCCCCGATGCACTGCTGGACGGCCGCCCGCAGGTTAGATTGATTGTAAGTGACGCACCGGGCTGCGCTTATCAACGCGCCGCCGCCCGGAAGCGACCTCCCGGAACGAGTGACACTATCTGCCGACATTATTCCTGCCCTGGGGTAACCGCAAAAGAGCATTCTACCCGGCGGGGGCGACGCGCGCATCCGAAAGCGCATCGCAGTCGCCGCGCCGTAGAGGCACTGAGGGACTGGATCATTCCACGCCGGCCACTCGAAGCCGGTTGGCGGCGCGGGCCAGCGCTGCGAGGGCGCGGGCCTCGTCAATCTCTTCCGCCCGGCGCCGGAGGCGTTCCTGCGCGCGCTTTCGGGCCTGCCGCGCCCTTTCCACATCAATCTCGGAGACCTTCTCCGCCGTGTCCACCAGCACTGTCACGCGGTTCTGAAACACCTCCGCGAAGCCCCCCGTTGTGGCAATGTCGAGCGATTCGCCGGACAGGTCCACGCTGATACGCCCCATCGCCAGACTGGACACCATGGAGACGTGACGCGGGAGGATGCCCAACTGCCCGCCCTCGCCCGGCAAGAGCACGTGTTGGACGTCTTGCGCATCGAGCACCGTCCGTTCTGGCGTGATGACTTTGATTCTCATGGTCGCTTTCCTAGATACCTGCGGCTTTTTTCTGCGCGTCTTCGAAGCCGCCCACCATGTAGAATGCCTGCTCGGGAAGGTCATCGCCCTTGCCCTCGATGATCGCCTTGAAGCCATCCACGGCGTCCTGGCGGCTGACGTAGGCGCCGGACATGCCGGTGAACTGCTCCGCCACGAAGAAGGGTTGGGACAGGAAGTTGCGAAGCCGGCGGGCGCGGCGCACGATGAGCTTGTCCTGCTCGCTCAGCTCATCCATCCCCAGAATGGCGATGATGTCCTGAAGGTCTTTGAAGCGCTGTAGGATTCGTTTGGTCTCCTGGGCCACCTCGTAATGCTCGCGCCCCACGATGCGGGGTTCCAGCACCCTGGAGGTGGAAAGCAGGGGGTCAACCGCCGGATACAACCCCTGGGAGGCAAGCTCTCGGGTCAGGAAGATCGTTGCATCCAGGTGGGCGTAGGTGGCCGCCGGGGCCGGGTCGGTGAAGTCGTCCGCCGGCACGTAGATGGCCTGGACGCTCGTGATCGAGCCCTTCTTCGTAGTGGTGATGCGTTCCTGGAGTTCGCCCATCTCGGCGCCCAGTGTGGGCTGGTATCCCACGGCGGACGGCAGTCGTCCCAGCAGGGCGCTCACCTCGCTGCCGGCCTGCACGAAGCGGAAGATGTTGTCCACGAAGTGAAGGACGTCGCCACCCTCCTTGTCGCGGAAGTATTCGGCGATCGAGAGCGCCGCCAGTCCCACGCGGAAGCGGGCGCCGGGCGGCTCGTTCATCTGCCCGTAGACGAGGGCGCACCTGCTCAGCACCCCGCTCTCCTTCATCTCCAGCCACAGTTCGTTGCCCTCGCGGGTCCGCTCCCCGACTCCGCTGAACACGCTCCTGCCTCCGTGCTCGATGGCGATGTTGCGGATCAGTTCCCGCTGCAGGACGGTCTTGCCGCAGCCGGCGCCGCCGATGGCGCCGATCTTGCCTCCCTTCGGGAAGGGGATCAGGAAGTCCACGACCTTAAGACCTGTCTCCAGCAGGGAGGTCTCCACCGATTGGTCTAGAAGGGATGGAGGGTCGCGGTGTATAGGCCAGCGCTGCTCGGCGTCCACGGGGCCGAGTTCGTCAATCGGCTCACCGGTCACGTCTATTATGCGGCCCAGCGTGCACTCGCCGACCGGGACGGTGATGGGCCGGCCGGTGTCTGTCGCCTTTTGGCCGCGCGTGAGCCCCTCGGTAGGCGCCATGGCGATGCAGCGGACCACGTTATCTCCGAGGTGATGCGCCACCTCGAGCACAAGTGTGGCCCCGTCGTCTCTGTCTATGTTGACGGCGTTGTAGAGCGCCGGCAGCGCCTCGGGGCTGAACTCAACGTCGACCACCGGACCTATGATCTGCAGGACTTTGCCTTCTGCCTTCATCCTTTTACCTTCATCTTTCATCCCTGGCGCCTTCGGCGCCTGCCGTTCATCTTACCGCTTCGGCGCCGCCGACCACGTCCAGTATCTCCCGGGTGATGTTCTCCTGGCGGAGCCGGTTCATTTGCAGTGTCAGTTGCTGAACCATCTCCTCGGCATTCTCGGTGGCGTTATCCATGGCGACCATGCGGGCGCCGTGTTCGCTGGCCTGGGCCTCCAGCAAAGCGCGGTAAACCTGCACGCTCAAGTTCTGTATCAGCAGGCGTTCATTTATGGTGTCGTAGTTCGGTTCGTAGAGATAGACCAGCTTGCGGGCTTCGTCAATGGTCTGCGGCGCGCTGTACATCCCCTCCGGCAGCCTGCGCTCGTGTTGTTGTTTCATTTCCTCGTGTTGCAGCTCGGGCGGGCAGGGCAGCAACCGGCGCACGAGGACTTCCTGCCGCACGGGACTGAAGAACTCGGTGAAGACCACTTTGACCACGTCCGCTTCGCCGCTGAGGAACAGGTCGCACAACCGCCGGCATATCTGCTGCGCTGTGACGTAGTGAACCGGGTTGAAGACGCCTTCGTATTCTCCTTCCACCTCGAAGCCCAACCTCCTTAGGCCCGTGATGCCGCGCGTGCCGACGGCCAGCAGGTGAGAGCGATGGGAGGGGACCTGGCGGAGCACGTCGCGCGTGCGCGCCACGATCCGATTGTTATACGCGCCGCACAGTCCCCGATCGCTGCTGACGCTGAGCACGGCTATCGCGTTTATCTCGCGTCGCTCGAAGAACGGGCTCTCGTTGCCGAGAGCACCCTGGAGGAAGCGGGCGCAGAGGTGATCCAGTCGGGAAGAGTAGGGGCGCAGGTTCCTTATCGCCACGTCGGAGCGGCGCAGCCGGGCCGCGGCCACCATCTTCATGGCGCGGGTGATCTGCTGGATATTCTGCACCGCGCCTATGCGGTCCTTTGTTTCGCGGAACGAAGGCATCTTTCTCCTACGGGAAAGGATGAAGGATGAAGGCGGAAGGAAATGCAGAAGACAAAAGGGTGAAGGATGAAGCTTGCGCGCAGAGCTTTGCCGTTGTCTTTGCCGTTAATTTCATCCTTTATCCTTCTACCCTGGCGCCATCGGCGCCCGCGGTGGCGACGAAAGATTTCCTGAACTCTTCGATCGCTTCCTCAAGCTTCTGTTGCGTTTCTTCGTCCAGTCTTCTGGTCTCGGCAATTCGGACGGGGATGCCGGGCCTTTCGCTTCGGATAAAGGCCAGGAATTCCTCGCCGAACCGTTGCACTTCCTCGACAGGGATGTCCCGCAGATGCTCCTGGACGCCGAGGTAGATGATGAGGACCTGGTATTCGACGGGCATTGGGACGTACTGGTCCTGCTTGAGCAGTTCGGTGAGCCTCTCGCCGCGGGCGAGCTGTCGCTGAGTGGCCTCGTCCAGTTCGGTGCCGAACTCGGCGAACGCCGCCATCTCGCGGTATTGGGCAAGCGAGAGCTTCAGTTCCCCCGCCACGCTTTTCATGGCGGGTATCTGCGCCGCGCTGCCGACGCGCGAGACGCTGGTCCCCACGTTCATGGCGGGCCGTATCATCTTGTGGAACAGGTCGGCCTCCAGGAATATCTGCCCGTCGGTGATCGAGATCAGGTTCGTGGGAATGTAGGTTGAGATGTCTCCGGCCTTGGTTTCCACAATGGGAAGGGCGGTGAGGGAGCCGCCGTCGGCGATTTCCCGGCCGCTGATGTCCTCCCCGCAGTGGGCGCACACCTTCGCCGCTTTGAGCTCTTCGAGGTTCTCCTCGGTGGGGGGCAGGGGCGTGAGCAGCCCGCAGGAGGGGCATATCTTCCCGTCGCTGGATTTCATCGCCCTTTCCAGCAGCCGGCTGTGCAGGTAGAAGATGTCCCCCGGATATGCCTCCCGGCCGGGCGGGCGCCGCAGGAGGAGCGATATCTGGCGGTAGGCCTCGGCGTGCTTGGAGAGGTCGTCGAAGGCGACCAGCGCGTGCCCGCCGCGCTCCATGAACTCCTCGCCGATGGCGCAGCCGGCGTACGGCGCCAGATACCACTGGGGCGCCGGCGCCGTCGCAGTGGCGGCGACCACGACGGTCTTGTTCATCACGCCCTCGCGCTCGAAAGTCTCAACGATGCGGGCGATGGAGGCGTTCTTCTGCCCGATCGCCACGTAGATGCAGACGACGTCGCTCGCGCGCTGGTTCAGGATGGCGTCCACGACGAGGGCGCTCTTACCGGTCTGGCGGTCGCCGATGATCAGCTCGCGTTGTCCCCGCCCGATGGGCGTCAGCGCGTCCACGATCTTATAGCCCGTGTGGAAGGGCTCCTTGACTGGTTGTCTCTTGACGATGCCTGGCGCTACGCGTTCGACCGGACGGTATCTTTCCGTCTCGATCGGGCCCCGGCCGTCCAGGGGCCTCCCGACGGCGTCTATGACCCGTCCCAACAGGGCATCGCCGACGGGGATGCTGGCGATCCGGCCGGTGCGTTCGACCTGGTCCCCCTCTTTGATCAGCTCGTCCTTGCCCAGCAGGACGCAGCCCAGGTTATCCTCCTCCAGGTTCATCGCGATGCCGATAACGTCGTGGGGGAACTTGAGCAGCTCCATTGCCTGGCACTGGCGGATGCCGTAGACGCGGGCGATGCCGTCCCCGACTTCGAGGACGGTTCCCACCGCGGCGAAGCCACCCGCTTGCGTTTCCGCCTGCAGCGCCCGCCGAATGATGGAACTGACTTCTTCCGGCCTCATAGATGTCTCATCCGCCATATGCCATTCTCTCCCTTGCTTGCTTCAGGCGTCCACGCAGGCTCCCGTCGTAGAACAGGTCGCCCATCCGCACCTGGAAGCCCGCGATCAGTGACTCACTCACTTGCTCGTCCAGGCGGACGTGCTGACCGGTGATTGATTCCAGTTTCTTCACGATGCCCATTCGCTGCTCCTCGCTCAGCGGCGCCGCGCTGGTTACGCGCGCCTCGACTATGCCCAGGCGGCGATCAACCTCCTCCGCGAAGCCGTCCGCCACGTGCGCCAGGATGGACATCCGTTTCTTGTGGATCAGCAAGTCGAGCAGGCGGGCGCTCAGGTCCGAAAGTCCCAGCTCCGCGCTTATCCCGCGCAGCAGGGCCTGCTTCTCGGCCCTGCTCTTGCGGCCGGCCACGGCGAAAGTGCGCAGCTCGGCGCTGTCCTCGAATGCCCGCGCCAGGGTCCGCAGCTCGCCGCGCACCCGCCGCAGCGCGCCGCTTTCCTCGGCGAGGTCCGCCAGCGCTTCGGCGTATCTACGGCTGATTATCGTCGCTCTCACTGCTGCGCCTCGGGTCCTTTGTCGCCCTCGAGGGACATCTGTTCAATGCTCTCCCGGACGAGCCTTTCGTGGTCATCCTCGGTCAGTTCGCGCCTCAGCAGCTTTTCGGCCACCAGTGTGCTCAGGTCGGCGACCTCTTCGCGCAGGCTTGTCCTGGCGCGGCGCAGCTCCTCCCGGAGTCGCTCTTGCGCGTCCCGTCTTAGGCGGTCCGCCTCGCGCCGCGCCCTCTCCACGATCTGTTCGCCCTGCTGGTCGGCCCGTTCCTGTGCTTTCTCGATGATTCCCGCGCGCTCCGAATGTATCTGCCCGAGTTCCCGGCGCCTCTGCTCGACCAGGTCTGCGGCCCGCCCTTCCCGGCGTTCGGCCTCGTCAAGTTGCTCTCTGACGCTGCGGCGTCTCTCGTCCAGGAAGGCGAGCAGCGGATCCCACAGAAACCCGTACATGACCATGAGGAGAATGGCGAAGTTCAGACACTGAAGGATGAGCGTATAGTTGACGTTGATGATCTGGCCCTTTGCGGCGAGGAGGCTCTTGAGCACGCTGGCCGCCTCTTTCTGGGTGACGGGGTCCGCACGGATGTGCTTCGGGTCTTCGGCGTAGGCCTGCTGACGCACCTCGTTCAGTTTTTGCTGAAGGACCCCTGTCACGCGCTCCGGGTATTGCGGCCGCGAGTCAGCGACGAAATCTGTGATCATCACGGCGACCGTGACCGCGTAGAGGACCCCAATGATCACCAGGCCCTTCCTGGCGCCGGGCTTTATGTGCACGGGACATTCTCCCCTATAATTGTCGGGCGTTGCGATCGGAAGGTTTTTACTTCCCGAACAGGAAGATCAACAACAGGGCGATCACGAGGGAGTAAATCCCGGTTGATTCGCTCACGGCCTGGCCGATCAACATAGTCCTGGTCAACAGGGAGGCCTCCTCCGGGCGCCTGGAGACGCCTTCACACGCCTTGCCGGCGGCAAAGCCCTCGCCGACACCGGGGCCAATGGCCCCGAAACCCATGGCCAGTCCGGCGCCCAGCAGCGCCGCGGCCTTCACGATTGCGTCTTCCATCGGTCGAACCTCCTTCGAGCAAGTTTATCGGCTGATTCTATCAAATGAAAAAAATCAGGATGAATGCGATCACAAAGGCGTAAATGCACGTGGACTGGCTCACCGCCCCGCCCACGAGCATCACGCGCATCAGTTGGTTGTTAGCTTCTGGCCTTCTGGCCGTTCCCTCACAGGCGCCTCCCGCCGCGACGCCGGCGCCGAACCCAGGCCCTATGGCGCCCGCGCCGATGCAAAGGCCAGCTGACATGGCGCTGACGGCCGCAACTGGATCATTGCCGACGTATTTTTGAAACTGCTGTGCGAAAGCGAGGACTACCGCTATCACCAGCGCGAACACCGCGGGGCTGCTCGCCAGGCCCTGCCCGAGCAACATCATGATGGTCACGTGTCCACGCGTGCGCGGATTGCGGCCGATCCCTGCGGCGGCGCGGGCGCCCGCCACACCGGCCCCAACGCCGGAACCGACGGCGCCAAGGCCCATGGCCAGTCCGGCGCCCAGAAAGGCGCCCATTGCCTCGGCGCATGGCACGGGCGTCAGAAAGATCAGCACGAAGGCCATCACCAGCGCAAAAATGCCGCTCGTCTCCGCTACGGCCTGCCCCACCAGCATGACCCTTGTCAGGTCTCCGGCGGCGGAAGGCTGCCGCGAGATGGCGTCCACCGTGGCGGCGGCATTATAGCCCTCGCCAACCCCGGCGCCAATCGCCCCGAGCCCCATGGCCAGACCGGCCCCCAGGTACTGGGTCATCCGCATAAAAGGCGCCCAGTCAATGTTCTGCGCCGCGACGCTAAGCCAATCTCCACTCAACGTGCACTCCTCTATGCGGTTACAAAGAAGCCTTTTACGCTTCCGCCCAGTAAAACGACAGATGAAGCGCGACGGGGAAAGGTAGAAGGACGAAGGGAGAAGGTTGAATCATGAATGGCGCCGAGACGCTCTCGTTAGCTTTTCCTTCATCCTTTTGCCTTATCTTTCATTCCCGTATCTGCACCGCCGTGTAGGCCAGCGCCAGCATGGCGAACACAAACGCCTGCACCAATCCAATGAAGAATCCGAAAAACGGTATCAGAATCAGCGGGATCCCAATGTAGAGAATCAGGTGTGACACAACCGTCAGGATCACAAACCCGCCGAAGATATTCCCGAACAACCGGAACGGGTGGGAAATGCTCTTGCCCAGCTCCCCCACCACGTTTAGCGGCGCCATCACCACGTTGGGCACCCTCCCGCGCTGCAAGGCGAACAGGAGGACCATCACGGATAGGGCTGCCAGCAGCCCCGCCGCCAGGCCGCCGCCCACCTTCCGGGCGACGCTCGCCTGCGCGAAGGAGCGCGCGTAGCCCGAAATAAGCAAGTAATTCAGCCATGCGCCGAGTACCAGGAAAACCACGCCGACACCTTTGGTTATCGGCCGGTCCCCCGGGAAGCTGGGCTCAAAGAAGCTCCACAGCCACTCCCGAAAGCCCTTGACCCGGATGGCCGATATGTGAACCACAAAGAACACGATCAGCGCCAGCCCCAGGGGGGTGTTCAGGTCCTGCGTGGGGCAATAAAACCCCGGCCAGCCAAGCGCCGCCAGAACATTCGGTATCGTGCCGATAACGTTGGAGAACAGGACGAAAAGGAAAAGCGTGATGATGAACGGCAGGTATTTGCGGCCGTGCTCCTTGCCCAGTGTGCTGTCACAGAGGTCCTCGAAGAACTCAGTCACCATCTCGAAGATAACCTGCAGACGCCCGGGCGCGCGCTCCAGGCGCCGCGCCACCAGCAGGGCCAGCGTTATCAGGATAGCCATCACCAACCACGAGTTGTACAACGTGGCGACGTTGAACCCCTCGAAGGGCAATCCCCATATCTGAACCGGCGCGTTCGGTATTATGTCCATCTTACCTCACCCATCCTTTTTCTTCCTTCTGTCGTTCGCCCCCTGCCGCCTCTCTCCTTTCTGTCTCCTGTCTGCTCCCTGCCTCCTGTCGCCATCCTGCCTCCTGCCACCTGCCTCCTGCCTCCTGATTCCTGGCTGTCAGCTCCGTCGCAACGATAGCGACGTTCATCACGAGCAATCCCCCGGCCGTCGTCCAGGGGGAAAACAGCCCGCTCAGCCCGAAAGCAAGCCCCAGGGCCGCCCCGCTCAACAAGTAGCCCGCAAGGCGCAGACGGACGAGCCGGGCAGCGTCAGGCCGGCCCCGCATCGCCCTGTACCGCAGGGAGAACCGCAGAATGCTCACGATGGCGCCCAGCAGCAACCCGAGGGCGGCCGCCCTGCCCCATAGCAGGTAGAGAGCCACGGCGCCGCACAGGGAAATGACCTGCGCAAGCCTCAACGCCCGCTGCCAGAAACCCGACACTTCATCCTGCTGCGTTGCAGGCGACATAGCGCTCACTCGCGTTCTGATTCCGCACTGTGTTCGTTGTCACTATCGGCCTGCGGCTGGACGGCCTTCATCACCATGCGGTAAACCGCAAGCATCCCCCCGCCGATTCCCGCGGCGGTCAGGGCAATGGTGAAAAGCGGCTCCGTGCCCAGCCATCTATCCAGGTAGAAGCCCGCCAGCAATCCGCCCGCTACGGCGCCGACCATGATAAGGCCGAGTTGCCCCACCATGGTCAGGATGACCAGAACGTCTTCCCTGCCCTCGGACGGCATAAAATCCTCCCAGGCCGGCAAACGCGGCGGGCACGACAGGCCGCACGGCCTACAGAAATGGTATTCTGACACACCAGCCCCAACTTGTCAAAACCAAGGAGTTTCTTTGCCACAAAATGGCGCCCGCCCTGCGCCGGGGCCGGATGCGCGAGGGCGGGGAATAGATGAAAATCCGGCGGTATTTGACACCAGAGACGATTCGTATTACCTTCTCGCGAATCGTGCTACGCCCACCGGGTCATA
>JAGHAF010000066.1 GCA_021161675.1 Planctomycetota bacterium
CCCTTGATCCTGGCTATCTCCTCGTGAGAGTAATTGGCCAGCCCCCGCGCGAACTCCTCCCCCTCCGGCCCCACCAGGCGCACCACGTCCCCGGGCTTGAACCGGCCCTGGACGCCCAGCACTCCGCCCGGCAACAGGCTTTTGCCCCTGCGCACGAGCGCGTCTCTCGCCCCCGCGTCCACGCGCACGCTTCCGCGCGGTCGGCTGGTGAAGCGTATCCAGCGTTTATAGCTGCTCAACCTTTCCGACACGGGCAGGAATAACGTCCCCACGGGTTCTGCGGACATGATCTTGCGCAGGACGTGCGGCGAGCGCCCGTCGGCGATTACGGCGGCCCCTCCCGCTTCGGTGGCGATGCGGGCCGCTTCGATCTTGCTGCTCATCCCGCCGAGGCCGCCGGGGGCGGTTTCGTCGTATGCGAGCCGCCGCACCCGCTCATCCACTCGCTCGACCAGGGAAAGCGTCTCACCGGGACGCCCCCCCTGCGGCGGCGTCTTGTAAAGCCCGGGCACGCTGGTCAGCAGGATCAGCAGCTCCGCCCTGACCAGGTGAGTCACCAGCGCGGCGAGGCGGTCGTTGTCGCCGAATTTGATCTCTTCGGTGCTGATCGAGTCATTTTCGTTGATAACCGGAACGCACGACAATTCGAACAGCGCGTGAATCGTGTTGGCCGCATTGAGGTAACGCCGCCGCTCGTCGAGGTCCTCGTGGGTCAGCAGTATTTGCGCCGCGTGGATGCCGTGGCGTTGGAAATGCCGGCTGTAGTGGGCCATCAGCAGCCCCTGCCCCACGCTCGCCGCGGCCTGCCTGCCCGGCAGCGTTCCGGGCGACCGGCCCGGCCCCAGCGCGGCCATCCCACAGCCGATGGCGCCGCTGGTGACGAGCGCGACCTGGCGGCCCTCCTTGACCAGGGCGGCGATCTGGTCCACGAGTGAGCGCACGCGGTCTTCGTCCAGCCCGCCGCCGGGCTCTTGAGCCGGCGCAAGGACGTTGGTGCCCACCTTCACCACAATGCGCCGCGCCGGGCGGACGTGTTCCGTCCTGTATCGCTCATTGGACTTCAATGTAAAAGCCTCCCCCTGTGAGGGGTATCGCAGAGCCTCTACCGGGCCGCGGCGTCAAGGAGCGTTTTGAGGCGCTCGGCCAGCCCCGGCCCGTCGAGCCCGCAGCGGGCGAGCTGGCGCTCCCTGGTGGCGTGGGCGATGAACTGCTGCGGCGCCCCGGCCAGCGCCACGTGAGCGGCCGGCGAACTTTCCTGCGCCAGCATCTCCAGCACGCCGCTGCCGAACCCGCCCCGAACGCTGTGATCTTCCGCAATGAGAACGGCCGGATGCTGCGAGACTACGCGGCAGATGGTCTCCCGGTCAAGTGGCGCGGCGAACCGGGCGTTCACCACGGTGACTTCCAGCCCGTCCTCGCGGGCGAGGATATCGGCCGCCTCCAGCGCTCGCCCCGCCATGACGCCGTAGGCGACGATAGCGGCGTCTTCGCCGCGGCGGCATATCTCGGCGCGGCCCAGCTCGAGCGGCGCGGCGGAGCGCTCCTCCTTGTTCTCGGGGACGTTCTCCCGGGGGTAGCGTATGGCCGCGGGGAAGTCCCCTTCCAAGGCCAGCCGAATCATGGCCTCCAGCTCCTCGCCGTCCCTGGGCGCCATGACCACGAAGCCGGGTATGACACGGGTGCAAGCGATGTCACCCAGCCCGTGGTGGGTGGGGCCGTCAGCGCCGACGAACCCGGCGCGGTCTATGCAGAAGACGACGGACGCCCCTTGCAGCGCCACGTCATGGTATAGCTGGTCGAACGCCCGCTGCAGGAAGGTCGAGTAGACCGCGAACACCGGTTTCATGCCGCCCTTGCTCAGGCCGTTGGCCAGTCCGACGCCGTGCTGTTCGCAGATGCCCACGTCGTAGAATCTGTCCGGGAAGCGTTCTGAGAACTCGCCCAGTCCGGTCCCGGCGGGCATGGCCGCCGTGATGGCGACCAATTTCGGGTCCTCGTCGGCAAGCCGGCACAGGACGTCGCCGAAAACGCTGGAGTAGGAGCGGCCCGTCGCGCTTTCGAACGCCTGGATGGCGCCGTTGTCGTGTTCGAACCGGCCGGCGCTGTGGAAGCCGGATGGGTCATCCCGCGCGGGCTGGAAACCGTGTCCCTTTTCCGTGACGACGTGCAGGAGAGCGGGCTTCTTAGCCCTCTGCGCCTCACTGAAGGCGTCCACGAGTTCTTCTGTGTTATGGCCGTCCACCGGGCCGTAGTACCGAAAGCCCAGGTCGACGAAGATGCCGCCGGGGGTCAGGGCCGTCTGGAGGCCCTCCCGCACGCGGCTCAGCAGACGATCGAACCTGTGCCCGAGGACGGGGATCATGTTTATCAGTTCCTGGAGTTCCCGCCGGGCTTCGACGATAGGCGGGCTGGAGCGCAGTTTGCGCAGGTAACGGGAGAGCGCTCCGACGCTGCGGGAGATGCTCATTCGATTGTCATTTAGGACGACGAGCAGATTGCCCAGGCCGAGCGCGCCGGCGTGATTCAGCGCCTCGAAGGCCATGCCGCTGGCGATGGCGCCGTCACCGATGACCGCCACAACGTGGCGGTCTCGATTCTGGGCCAGGTCCGCCGCGGCGATGCCCGCGGCGGCGCTGATGCTGCTGGCCGTGTGGCCGAAGGTGAAGGTGTCGTAAGGGCTCTCCTCCTGGTTGGCGAAGCCGCTGATGCCGCCCTCTTGCCGCAGAGTTGGGAACCTGTCGCGTCGGCCGGTGATGATCTTGTGGGTGTAGGTCTGGTGGCCGCAGTCCCAGATGAGGCGATCCTGCTCGAAGTCGAAGCAGTGATGCAGGGCCAGCGTCAGCTCGACCACCCCGAGATTGCTGGCGAGGTGGCCGCGGTTCTTTGAGACCACCTCGATGATCAGCTCGCGCACCTCTGAGGCCAGCTCGTCGAGCTGGGACAAGCTCAGGTCCCGCACGTCGGCGGGGCTCTCGATTGAATCAAGAAGGTGTGGCATACGTGGCTCTATAACAACGAGTTGTTGGGTTGCTGAGTTGCTAAGTTGTTAAGGCCGGCGCCCTTAGCGAGTCAGCGACTACTATCGGTTTCCAGCCGGCGACACAGTTCTTCGACCAGAAGGGACTCGGCGTTCTCGAGCGTGTCGTCGATCTCACAGCCCGCCGCATGGGTATGGCCCCCGCCGCCGAAGAGGCGGGCCACCTCGCAGACGTCCACCTTCTCGCGGCTTCTCATGCTGACCTTAGTATAATCGCAGCCGGGCATTTCCTTCAGCAATGCGGACGCCTCCACTCCCTTTATTGAGATTGCTATTTCCGCAAATCCCTCGGTGTCGATCGGCCCCAGTTCGGTTTCCCGAAACATCTGTTCCGTAATCCTCATTGTAGCCGCCCTGCCGCCGCAATGAAACTGGAGCGTGCCCATGGCGAGCTGGCGGAGCCTGACCTGGGCGGGCGAGGGCAAGAGGAAAAGCCTGCGAATGACCATGTGAGGGCGCACGCCCGCTTCCACGCATTCCGCACAGATGGAAAACGCCGCGCTTGTCGTGCCCTGGTGGGAGAACTGTCCGGTGTCGCTGACCACCCCGGTGAAAAGGCACTCGGCGATCTGAGGGGTAAGCTCCATCTGCCAGGTGTCCATAAGCCGGCGCACCATCTCAGCGCATGAACTGGCCGAGGGGTCCACGTAATTCAAGTCGCCAAAAAGCGTGTTGGACTCGTGATGGTCAATGTTTATCAGGCGTTCGCGGCGCTGGAGCCGCTCGCCCACCTCTCCCACCCGCCGGTAGTTCCCGCAGTCGAGCACCACCAGGTTGAACTCCTCCGGGAAGTCCCCGGTTGTGGCGGCGTTCTCCTCCAGACCGGGCAAGAAGTCAAATATCGGCGGCGTAGGCGGCTGGAAAACCGGGGCGGCGGCCACCCCACGGGCCCTGAGCGCATGCACCAGGGCCAGCGCCGAGCCAACACCGTCCCCGTCCAGACGCACGTGGGACGTAACGAGGGCGGCGGCCCCGTTCTCCAGGACTTCCAGGATCGCCTGATGAGTGGCCGGTTCAGTCAATTTTCCTTGCTCCCAGCTACGTGCGCCGTCATAACGCGAAGCGCGCATTGTATCTGTCAGCCCTTCCATGGTCAAAAGGAGAGGCGCCAGGGATGAACTATGAAATCAAACGGCCACGGCAAAGGCGGATTTTCTAATTCACAATTCAGTTTGACTCTCCGGCGGCCCTCCTTACACTATCAGAGGAGAATAACACTCACCGGAGGTGGCCTATGAGAGAGGGGCGGATCGTTGTGAGCGGGCACGTATGCCTTGATCTGAGTCCCAGGTTCGAGCGAGCGTCGGGCTCTTCGCTGGCGGACGCTCTGCAGCCGGGCTCCCTCGTCATGGTGGGAGAGTGTGTGATATCCACCGGTGGCGCAGTGGCGAACACCGGCCTGGCGCTCACCAGGTTCGGGGTAGACACAGCGCTGATGGGCAAAGTGGGGGATGATACGTTTGGTCAGGCGGTGATCGAGCGTCTTGAGCGGCACGGCTGCGCTGGGGGGATTCGTCGCGTCAGCGGCGAGCACACCTCGTACAGCATAGTCATCGCCCCTCCGGGGATTGATCGCGCGTTCCTGCACAACCCGGGCGCCAATGACACGTTCGGCGCAGACGACGTTGACTACGAGGCGGTCGGCCGCGCGGATATCTTCCACCTGGGTTATCCGCCTGTTCTGCGCCGATTGAGGCGCAATGACGGGGAGGAGCTGCGGCGCATCTTCCAGCGGGTCAAAGAGTTGGGAGTCACCACGTCGCTGGACATGTCAATGCCCGATACCAACGCTGCGAGCGGCCGGGCCGACTGGCGGGCGATCTTCAAGAACGTCCTGCCGCACACTGACCTGCTATTGCCCGGCGCGGAGGAGATGCTTCTCTGCCTGGAAGGGGACAGGTTCGCGCGGATGCGCCGGGAGGCGGCGGAGCGGCGCTTGAGCATTGTGGACCTGCTCCAGCCGGCGGACTTCAGCCGGCTGGCCGAGCGACTGCTTGCCGACGGCGCCGGCATAGTGGCGCTGAAATCCGCTCATCGCGGGATTTACTTGCGCACCGGCAGCCGCAGACGCCTGGAAGGGCTCGGCAGGGCGGCGCCTCGCGACCTTGCCGCGTGGTCAGATCGCCAGCTCTGGCAGCCGGCCTGTAGCGTGGACGAGGTCGTGAGCGCAACCGGCGCCGGGGACTGCGCGGTGGCGGGATTCCTGGCAGCCTTCCTTCGGGGGGAGCCAATCGAGCAGGTCCTCAAGTGCGCCGCCGTGGCCGGCGCCCAGAACCTGTCTGCTCAGGATGCCGTAAGCGGGCTGGGCAGTTATGAGGAAGTGAGCGAAGCAGCCCGCAAGGCGCCCGACTCAGCAATTATGAACTACGAATTATGATAACACGTCAGCCGAGTGAGTCGTAAAACAACGAGGATATCCATAGGACTTTACAAAGTTGCGAGATCACATCTGACGCAGCTCGTACGCCCGAGGCCGATCAGCAGCCATGCGCGTGGCCGGCGCGTCCCCACACGGGTAGGCGCGGCGTCCGCGGCGCGCCCGGCTTCCTCCCTCACATGGGTAGGCGCGGCGTC
>JAGHAF010000082.1 GCA_021161675.1 Planctomycetota bacterium
GTTCTCCATGAAAGCGAACGCCATGGTCTCGGCACGCCATTCGAGCGAAGGTTCCGAAGCGTCGTCCTTGTCGCGCAGGGCGCGGACGGCAATGGCCACGTCGTGCTCGTCGAGTACTCCTAGTTGGCGATCCAGTTCGGCCAGCATCTCGCTCAGCTTCGCATGCGGCATCATCATCGCCTGTGTCAGAATTGTCTGCTGAACAGGAACCATCTGGCCCGTGCCACTCCGTCAGGGGTGTCGGGGCCAGGCTACTTCCCCGTGTAACCTTGTTTCTTCCAGACCTTGCGGGCCAGGGCCAGGGCTTCTTTGGACGGTTTCCGGTTGCCGCCGAGCATGGAAGGCGGCTGGCCTTTGCCCGCGCGCGCCCGGTCGGGGGACCAATCGTCCTCGGCATACTTGCGCCTCTCGGACTCTTTGCGGAAGTCGGGGACCTCGAACGTGGCCGAATCGCTGAGCGCCGAACGCCACCCCTGAATGCCGCAGATGCTCATCGCAACTCCCCGGTAGACGTCGAGATACGGCGGCTCGCCCGTGCGGATCGCCTCGGCGAAATGGTAGCCCATGAAGAAGTCCCCGCCGCCGTGGCCCGCCCGCATCGCCCGCTCATGGCGCACGGGGAAGTCGGGCGCGTAGACCTTCTCGACGGGCTCCCCCCTCTTCTTGTCGAAGGGCTCCTTGTGCACGCGCAACATGTTGCGGTCACCCACGCGCAGGTTCTCCATGAGCCCACGGTTGCCGTGAATGCGCACGTAGCTCTGATGCCCGCGCAGGCCCCCGTGGAGCGACTTGACGACGGCGCCCGTGTCCATGCGCAGCATGATGACGGCGGCGGTGTCGCGCCGGGCGACGTGCATGGTCTGGGTCGGATCGTCTTCGTCGAACGGCACGACAAAGGCGTTGACCTTGACGGGCCAGGTGTCCGTGATGAACATGACGGGGCCGATGGAGTGCGTGCAGTAGTACGTCGCAGCCAACCAGTTACGCCAATGGTTGATGCCGCAGCTTCGCGCGAGTTTAACCTCCGCCGGGTCGGGGTGGACATATTCGCCTTCGCCATACTGGAACTGGCCGATCTCGCCCTTACGATACAGTCGTCGCATCTCCTGGTTGTAGGCGGAGTAAGGATAGTTCTCAGCGAACATGTAGGTCAGGCCGCTCTTCTCGACCGCGCGCACGAGGGCCACGCCCTCGCCGAGCGTATGGCAGGCGGCGCACTCGCTGATGACGTGTTTGCCGGCCTGTAGCGCCTTGATAGCAAAGGGCGCGTGCTGGTGGAAATAGTTTGCCAGCATGACGGCGTCCATGTCGTGCGCGAGGAACTCGTCGTAGTCCGTGTAAGTCGTAACGCCAAGTTCACGGCCGAGTCGCTCCAGGCGCTGCTCCCAGGTGTCGCACAGTGCGACGAGTTTCAGGCCCGCGTGTTCGGCGGCGTAAGCGAAGCTTCGCCCGCGTCCCACACCAACGACACCTACCTTGATGATCCTTCGTTTTGCCACGTGCGCCTCCCTTTACGTGTTGCGCGATCCCGATTCTGTTCCTGCTCGGGCCGGCGCGCTTGGGATAGGTCGAGAGCCTTGAGAATGCTCTCGCCGGCATCGAATTTCTTGTCGAACACTTTGGCTTTCACACTTACTCGCCCTTGTAGCCCTGCTTGTCCCATTCCTTACGGGCGTTCTCGATGCCTGCCTGCGTCGGCCTGGGCGTGCCGAGAATGCTGGGAGGCGCCTGGGCGGGCGCTCCGTCCGACGGGAAGGGCGACCAGTGATCGTCGGCCACCTTCCGGCGGCTGGATTCGTTGCGGAAGTCCGGCACGTCGAAGGGCGCGCCGTCCTGAAGGGCGCTCTTCCAGGCGAGGATGCCGACGCTGCTCATGGCGACCCCGCGATAGACGTCCAGGAACGGCGGTTCGCCGGACCGGATGGCATTGGCGAAGGCGAAGTTCGTCCAGAAGTCTCCGCCGCCGTGACCGGCCTGGCGCGCGAGGTCCCCGTGTTCGGGCCAATCCGGCACGTAAGAGCGTTCGGTCGGCACACCCTCCGGGCAGTTCCAGGGCTCGTGCCAGACGCGGATCTGGCCGGGACCGAAATAACCGGGCCCGCGGGTCATCTCCATCGCGCCGTGGAGGCCGTGCACGCGATACCAGTTGCTGTGCCCGGGCAGGATTATCCCGAAGATGCGGAAGATGGCGCCGTTGTCCATGCGGCACAGGATCAGCGAGCCCGGATCGCCCACCCGCACGGTCTCGGCGTCCACCTCCCGACGGGCGATGGAAAGCCCGTTGACCTTCACGGGCATCTGCTCGGTGATGAACACCAGCGGCGCCAGCGCGTGGGTGCAGTAATAGGTGGAGGGAAGCCAGTTGCGCCAGTGGTTCATGCCCTGCGAGATCGCTATTCGGTCCCTGGCCGACATCGGGTGGTTGTATTCGCCCTCCGCGTAAGTCACCTCGCCGATTTCGCCCGTGCGGTAGAGGCGCCGCATCTCCATGTTGAAGGCGGTGTAAGGATAGTTTTCGGCCAGCATGTAGGTCTTGCCGCTCTTCTCGACCGCCCGGCATAGCGCCACGCCTTCGGCGAGCGTAGCGTTGCAGGAGGTCTCGCTCATAACGTGCTTGCCGGCCTTGAGCGCCTTGATGGCGAACGGCGCATGTTCGTGGAAGTAGTTGGCCAGCACCACGGCGTCCATGTCGTGTTCGAGGAACTTGTCGTAATCGGTGTAGGTCGTCACGCCGAAGTTCTTGCCGACCTCCTTGAGGCGTTCCTCCCAGATGTCGCAGAGCGCCACCAGTTTCATCCCGACCAGCTCAGTGGCGCTGGCGGCGAAGTTCTGCCCGCGCCCGACGCCGACGACGCCGACCCGGATGGGGGCCTCGCTCTTTGCCGCGGCGGCCGTTCTCTTGCTCTTTCCTGCGCTCGTCATGGTTTCACGCTCCCTTCTCACGTTTAGTTGCTCGTTTGGACCTCAGGTTTCTCGGACATGCCATCCGCGCCGGACCCCTCCCGCCAAAATAGTTCCCTCAACCTCCCTGCCACGGGCAGCGCGCCGGCAAAAACCAGCCAGCCGATAGCCAGGGCGCCGTACGGGCCGAAATGCGGCTGCGCCAGATGTATGGCGATTATCATCGAACCCAGCGTCAGCATGATAACCGGAACCTGCCGGCTCATCGTCCACAGCGAATGCCGGGCCTCGTAAGCGGCGACCAGGCTGACCATTGGGAAAACGGTCATAGAGCCGCGCAGCCAGTGCTTGGCCAGGATCAGGCAGGCGACCACGAGCGTGACGAGCGGAAGTTTCACCGCCACGGGCAGCGGGCTGCGGTGCGGCGGCTCATCGCGGCGCGGCTGTAAGCGCAACAGCACGGCGCCCAGGCCGAGCACCGCCGCGCAAGCCGTCCAGAACATCCATTCCTGCCTTGGAAGGACGTGGGCCGCGGCGCTGCCGACCAGGCCGTACGCCAGCGCCATCCCCACGATGGCCACCACGATGTGCCATCCGCCGTAGACGTGCAACCACCGCACGCCGTGCATGAAGAGCAGCAGCAACGCCAGGCCGAACATATTCGTCGCGTCCACCGGCTCCCCCAACGCCAGGTACGCCGCCGAGAACGGGAATGGAAGCGTCAGCAGCAGCGCCTTCGTCCGGGGCCGCGGCACGTAGGCCAGCAGGGTCGCCTGGACGGCGACCACAAGCAGGAGCGTTATGTCCCAGTAGTTCAGGTGCACGTGTTCAGCAGACCCATCCCGTTGTCGTAGAAAATGCCGTCCCGCTCGGCCTCGCTGATCCCGGCCAGTTCGGCGGCCCAGCGAATGGCCAGGACAATCTCCCAGGTCATGAAACCGGCGTGTATGCCCTCGCCGGGCGCACGGTATGCGCTGCGCGGGTAGCCGGGAAGCACCACGTCCACCCAGTGGTCCATGACCCGCACGCGGCGTCCGCGCATGGCGGCCACGGGGAAGTCTGTGGCGAACAGCAGGCGGGCGGGGCCGATCTCGCCCAGCGCGATCTGGAGCGTCACCGGGTCCATGACCATGGCGGTGTCCATCCAGACGTTCTCCAGTCCGCGCAGGCAGCCGATGGCGGCCTTGATCTCGACCGGAAGATAGCAGCGCCCGCAATGGGCCAGCACGATCCGCGCCTCCGGGCACTCACCGGCCAGCCACCGCACGCCGGCCTGGACGACCGGATCAGCCAGGCGTCCGCTGCGCGGCACGTGGAGCATCACCACCAGACGGCGCTCATTTGCCAGCGCCAGCTCGGCCGGGCCGAACATCTGCTCGACGCGCCTGTCGCCGTAATCGTCGCCGTACCAGTTCAAGAACACCTTGAAGCCATAGAACCCGCCCTCGTCCAGCGCCTGTTCATAGCGTTCACGCGAGACGCCCAGGTCCGGTCCCGCCAGAACCAGCGGCCAGAGCCCGGGATGCTCGCGCGCCGCCGCCGCGACGTAGGCGGTGTCCTTCTCCCAATCCACGGCCGGCGCGGGATAGCCGAAGCAGACCGCCTCGTAGCTGCGATCCGGGAAGCAGGCGCGCCCGTCGCGCAAGAGTTGCTGCGGCGGATAGAACTCGTCGGCCACCACGTAGCGCGTGCCGTTCTTGTCCGTGGTCCAGGGTATTTCCTTCCAGTTCTCAGACGACCAGGTATGGGTGTGAAAATCCAGCACCCTGGCCGGCAGATAGGGAGCGATCTCGCGCCGGTAGTAATCGTAGTCGGCTTCCATGTTGGACCTCTCTGCTCGCGTCGTTTACACGGGCCTTACATACACGGGGGCTGCAAAGAAGTCAACATGAATGTCGCAGTTGGAGCAGGCGCCGGCGCGGCACATGCTTGTTTGACAGGTCCGCCGCGCTCGCCTATAATAGATGTTGCTGACTATAATCCTCTTTCTTACCGCGAGTTTCTCTATGGTAAACGACGCCGCCGAACTGGCCCGTAAGCTGGCGCAGGCGCAAGACCATCTGCGGGAAAGGCTGTTTGAGGAACTTCAGGAACACGAGTGTGACGTCGAGACGGTTTTCGATCCCCATTCGTATTCGCCACTTGTGCACGAGCTTCGCGAGAAATACCTGACTCGCCTGTATCTCATCCAGGGCGTGCTCCAGCAGTTGGCCCACTACGGCAAGGGACGCGGCAAGCCCGTCACCCGCGTGGTGAGCGTCGCGGCCGGCGAGCGCTCCGAACTGGTCCGGCGCGTGAACCGGAAACTGGCGAAGCTCAACGGCGCCAAAGTCCTGGACGTCAAGTTCACCCCCGGCGGCGAAGAAGGCTGGTCGGCCCTTATCACTTACCAGCTCAACCCCTTTGTCACCGAGCCGGACGAAACCGCCGCCTGGATGTAACCCGTCTCCGGCCTGCCCGCTGCGTCGGCCTCTTGTGCGCTTCTTGAGCCCTATGTTTCATGAACGTTTCATGCCGTCGCTCACCTGTCTCCGCCTATGACGCCCTGCCCTGCCTTACCTGGCCAGATACGAGGAGCAGCAGTGAATCCGCAAGAACCCGAAGTTCATCCGGCGTGGCGGGCGGCGGACGCAGCCCCCGCCGTGGGCATTGACCTGGGCGGCACCAAAGTCCATGCTGGCGTGGTGACGCCCGGGGGCAAGTTGCTCGGCGATGCCCGCCTGGCCACCCAGGCCGATAGGGAAGCCGAAGCCGTCCTCGCAAACATCGTTGAAGCCGCCACGCGCGCCCTGGAGATGGCGGGCCTGGACGCCCGCGAGACCTGCGGGATCGGCCTGGGCAGCCCCGCGCCGCTCGACCTCGAGGCCGGCGTGATACTGTCCCCCGGCAATCTGCCATCGCTGCACGGATTCCCCATCGTCGCTCGCCTGCGCGAGGCGCTGGGCGCGAGGGTCGTCCTGAACAACGATGCGAACTGCTTCGGCCTGGCGGAGGCGCGTTTCGGAGCAGGGGCCGGCAGCCGCGTCTGCTGCGGGCTGACGCTCGGCACCGGGCTGGGCGGCTTCCTCGTCATCGAGGGCGAGGTGTACAACGGGCCGCACGGCGCGGGAATGGAGGTCTGGTGCGCCCCCTACATGGGAGAGGACGTGGAAGAGAGAGTATCCGGCAGGGGCGTCTCCCGGAATTACCATGACCTCACCGGCGAACAGATGGAAGCGCAACAGATAGCCGAAAGGGCGCGCTCCGGGGACAAGAACGCAAGTCAGGCATGGCGCCGGTTCGGGCGTGACCTGGCCGCCCCGGTGGCGTATCTCTGCAACGTGGCCGATCCCGACGTGTGCGTGATGGGCGGCTCCATGAGCAAGGCGTGGGACCTGTTCCACGACGTCATGATGGCCGAGGCCACGAAGCACATCAACCCGGTGACCCTCGAAGCCGTCCGCATCGTGCCCGGCTCGCTGGGCCAGGAGGCCGGCGTGCTCGGCGCCGCCGCACTGGCGCTGGAGGGAAGATTGCCCCGTAAACCATAAGCAATCATACTGAATGCGGAGGTGCGCGGCGCCCGTGGAAACCATGACGTCGAAAGAGCGCTGGCTGGCCGTGCTGGCGGGCGAGCGGCCCGACCGGATGCCGACGGACATCTGGGCCACACAGGAGGCCATCGTCAAACTGCTCGGCTATCTGAAGCTCTCCTCTCCAGAGGATGCCTACCGGCAACTGCACATTGACAACCCGGTCTCGGTGGAACCGCGCTACGTGGGCCCCCCGCTTCCGAAGGGACAGGACGTGTACGGCTGCCGCTTCAAGCGGATCGAATATGAAGGGGGCGTCTATGACGAGTGCGTTTCACATCCGCTGGCCGATTGCAATTCGGTGGCGGAAATTGAGGCGACCTATACCTGGCCCACCGCCGATTGGTACGACTATTCATCGCTCCCGGACATGGTCGAGAGGTCGCCAGAGCATCCCATCATGGGGGGCGGCTCGGAGCCTTTTCTTACCTACAAGGAACTTCGCGGCTACCAGCAGGCATACATGGACCTGGCGCTCAACCCCGACATCGTGCATTACTGCCTGGACCGACTGTTCGAGTTCTGTTACGAGAAGACCAGCAGAATCTACGAGCAGGTTCCCGGGAAAATAGACCTAACCTTCGTGAGCGAGGACCTGGGTTCGCAGGAAGGGCTGCTCATCTCCCGAGAGCATGTCCTGGAGTTCCTGCTGCCCCACATGCGTCGCATGATGGAGCTTGCGCACCAGGCCGGCGCCTACGTGTTCCATCACAGCGACGGGGCGGTCAGCGAGGTCATACCGGACATGATCGAGGCCGGCATTGACATCCTGAACCCCATCCAGTGGCGCTGCAAGGGAATGGATCGAGAGATGCTGAAAGCGCGATTCGGAGACCGCCTCGTTTTCCACGGCGCCATGGATAACCAGGAAACACTGGTCTTCGGAGATGTCGAGGATGTCCGCCGGGAAGTGGCCGAGAACATCCGCATCCTGGGCGAAGGCGGCGGCTATATCCTGGCCCCCTGTCATAATATACAGGCCGTCAGCCCGCCCGAGAACATCGTCGCCATGTACGAGGAAGCCTACAGGCTCGGTTCGAGTGGATAGGGCCGGCGGCAATCGCAGGGGTAGCCAGGAAAAGCATAGCGGGCATCCGGAAAGCGCTTCTCAGAGCGCCAGCCTTCACGTCGCTTGCCGGCGCGCCGCCATTGCGGTAACCTTGTTGCCTTTGGCTGCTTCAAGCATTCCTTTTCTTTGTGGAAGGACAAAGTAATGCCCCTTCAGATACGCGACGGGGAGACGATACTTTTCATCGGAGACAGCATCACCGACTGCGGCCGGCGCGACAGCGAGCGGCCCCTCGGGAACGGCTACGTGAAACTCTTCGCCGACATGCTGACCGTGCGCGAACCCGACAAGGCCGTCACGATCATCAACAAGGGAATCGGCGGGGACACAGTGAGCGGCCTGCGGAGCCGCTGGACGGACGACGCCCTCAGGCACAAGCCCGACTGGCTCTCCATTCTGATCGGCATAAACGACCTGCACACCTTCCTGGGCCGCGTGCCCGACGCCGTCTCACCGGAGCGCTTTCGAGAGGATTACGAGAACATCCTCTCCCGAACGAAAGATGCGCTGCCGGACTGCCGAATACTGCTTATAGACCCCTTCTACATGAGCCGGGAGACCTCCGCCAGTTCGCCGCGCAAGCAACCTCTGGACTTGATTCCGGAGTATCTCAAGACAGTCCACGCGATGAGCAGGAAGTACAAGACCAGGCTTGTCAAGACGCACCAGATGTTCCAAAAGCTCCTTGAGCTTCACGAACTGGATACCTTCTCCGGGGGAGAGACCGTCCACCCCAACCTGACGGGGCATCTGGCTATTGCGGAGGCGGTTTACTCGGCCTTGAGCCGCAAGTAGCGAATAGCGCCGGACCGTTTTGTCCACTTCGCCGGGAGCGGAAACATGTCCGTAACGAACCTGCAAGGCGATTACGACCTCATACTCTACGGCCTGGGCGTGATGGGCGAAAACCTCGTCCGCAACTTCGCCCGCAACGGATACCGCGTCATCGGCGTGAACTACGTCGTGCCCGTGACCGAGAAATTCGCGCGGCAAGTCGCGCGTGAGGATGTACGGGACCGCGTCGGCGTCGCCGAAACACTGGCGGAGGCGTGTAAGCGCCTCAAAAGCCCCGGCGGCGCCGTGCTGACAATGATAACGGCCAACGACCCCGTCACCCAGCCCTGGGGGCCCATAGACCAGGTCTTCTTCTCCGGCTCACAGGCCGTGCGCTCCGATACAGAGCGCGAAGAAGTTCCTCCACTGGTGGAACTCGCCCCCGAAGGCACGGTCATCATTGACGGCGGCAACTCCCATCCACGCAGCACCAGGAGACGGTGCGCCGAGCTTGAGAAACGGAACATGCTGTTCCTCGGCGCGGGCGTCAGCGGCGGCCCCGACGGGGCGCTCAAAGGCCCCTGCATCATGCCGGGCGGCAGCCGCAAGGCATACGACGTCGTGGGCAAAATGCTCCAGGACGTCGCGGCGCAGGCGGACGGCCCCTGCTGCGCCTTCATGGGCCCGCATGAGGCCGGCCATTACGTCAAGAGCGTCCACAACGGCATCGAATACGGCATCATGCAGGCCATCAGCGAGGTCTATCACGCGCTGGCTCGACTGCTCGGCCTGAAGCCCGCCGAGATACAGCCCATCTTCGCCGAGATGAACGCCGGCAGACACGGCGGCTACCTCATGGAGATATCCACCGAAATCCTCGGGCTGACGGACGCCGAGACGGGCGCGCCGATGCTCGACGTCGTCCTCGACCGCGCCGGGCAGAAAGGGACCGGCAAGTGGACCTCACAACTGGCGTTCGACCTGGGCGTGCCCGTGCCCACGCTTGCGGCGGCCCTGCAGGCGCGGATCATGAGTTCCTTCAAGCCGGAGCGCGTCGCCGCCGCGGACGCGCTGGCGTGCGCGCCGCTGAAGGAGTTCGACCCCGAAGGGCGGGATAAGCTCATAGAAGCAGCCGGCGACGCTCTCTACGGCGCAATGATCGCCTCTTACGCCCAGGGATGTTGGCTCATCCAGGAGGCGTCCCGGGCCGACCCCGATGAGCATGGGGGCGATTACGACTTCACCGTCCCAATGGACGAGGTAGCCCGGATATGGAAGGGCGGCTGCGTCATCCGCTCCAGGCTGCTCGATCCCATCCGCGAGGCGTTCCTGGAAAACCCCGACCTGCACAACATCATGCTGGCCCCTCCCCTCAGGCGCATCCTCAACGACGGAAGCTTCCAGCAGAACTGGCGTGCGTGGGTGCGCACGATGGTGGAGAACGGCCTGCCGGCCGACGCCATCGGCAATTCGCTCAACTACTTCGACACCTACCGCGCCGCGCGGCTGCCGGCCGACATGATCCAGGCCCAGAGAGACCGCTTCGGCAAGCACGGCTTCGAAAGAACCGACAGGCCCGGGAAGGGCCACCACCTTCCACCCAGCGACTGAAAACTCGCGGAGATAAACATGACATTCCAGGGAGCACTGACCGAAGAACAGATCGCCCGGGATCCCAGGCAGCAATTGCGCAACTGGAAACGGGA
>JAGHAF010000108.1 GCA_021161675.1 Planctomycetota bacterium
GGCCGGACTGATCCGCCCGTGGGAGATCCGGCAGGGACACATCAATCACGCGCTGGCCTTCGCGTGCAAAGGCCCGAGTGGCCTGTACGTTTTCCCGGCCACCAGGAGCGACGGGCAGGGGGGGCTCCGGTCATTCCCGGAAGGCGCGCGTCTACAGCTCGATCCCGGGCTGACGGACCGTGACTTCGAGCGTTGGGGTTTGAGCGCGGCGGGGAAGGTTATCGCTCGCGCGCTACAGGAATACGGGATGATCCTTGTTGATGGCGGCGGGCATCCGAAGATTTACGTAGAGGGGGAGCACACCGCCTCGTGGAATGGCCTGGTGGAGGCGGACACCGTCAAGCCGATACCCTACTCGGCCTTCCGGCTTCTCTGCCTTACGGCGCCGGCGGCGCCGCCCGCGCCCCGCAGTCTGCAAGCTCACGTCGAGGGCGGGGTCATCGTGTTGCAATGGGAAGCCTCGGACACCGCCACCCGGTACAGGGTAAAGCGACGGGAAGCGGGCGAGCACCAATGGGTTACGCTCGATCCCTGGGTCACGCAGACGCGCTATGCGGACAGGGACGCCCGGCCTGGCGTCCCCTATGAATACTCGGTGCACGGCGTCAGCCACAACGGGGTAAGCGATGGGGCTGTGGTTCAGGTAGCCGTAGAGCGTCAGGACAGCAGTTAATGGTGGGGCCACGCGTTTCTTAGCTCACGGGCTCGAGTTCGCTGGCCCTAGAGTGGCTCTGTGAATCCGCCCTCGCTCAGAAACAGCGGGAGATCATACGGCCGCAGGAGTTTTCGTGGTGGTTGACAGCCATCGGGTGACATGGCAAAGTGGACGCTTTTACTGATGGATTGAGGCGATCATTCAAGCATGAGGCGGAGCAATGGAGACGAAGGTAGATTGGAATCCGAAGGGGGCCAAGCGAAGCTTATCCAGCGCTCCGTGACAACGCGAAGCCTGACGGAGGGCAGCATCCCGCGAGCCATCGTGCGGATCGCCCTGCCGACGTGGGGGGCGTTCATAACCCATGACCTGCTGGGCATCGTGGACATGTTTTTCGTGGGGAAGCTGGGCCCGGTGGCCGTGGCGTCCGTCGCCATGAGCGGCATGATGTTCGGCATCATCCTGATGGTCAGCCAGGGGGTCGCCGCCGGGACGATGGCGCTCGTGGCCAACGCCATCGGCACGGGGAATCGCAGTCGCGCGGAGGATATCGTCGGGCAGAGCCTGGCTTTTGCCGCGATCCTTGCGGTTGTCGTGGGGGCTCTGGGCATTCTGCTGGCCGACGGCCTTCTGCGTCTCCTCGGCGCCGCCCCCGACGTCGTGGCTACCGGCGCAGGCTATCTGCGCATTGTGGCCGGCGGCTCCATCACAATGATGCTTATGATGGTCTTCGGCGCCGCCCTGCGTGCCGCCGGCGACGCCAGGACCCCATTCATGGCAATGGTGCTGGGCAACGTGGTGAATGCCGTCCTGGACCCTATCTTCATCTTTGGCTGGGCAGGTATGCCCGCTCTCGGGGTGCCCGGCTCAGCGTGGGCCACCCTGGTGGGTCGTACGGTGGCGCTGGCGCTGATGGTGCGCGTCTTCTTCAGCGGCGGCCACGAAGACTTTCACCTGCACGCGCATGACTTGCGGCCGCGCCTGACCGAGCTGAAGCAAATTGTGGGCATCGGGATCTTCGCTTCCGGGCGCATGTTTCTGCGCAACGTCGCCGCGTTGCTGTTCATGCGCCTCGTGGCGCTGTTCGGCACCATCCCGGTGGCCGCATATGGGATAGCCATGCGCTTGCAGATGCTCGTATTCGGCCCCTCCATGGGCTTCGGGACGGCCGCCGCCGCCCTGGTGGGGCAGAACGTCGGCGCCGGCAACCCGAGCCGCGCTGCGAAGTCGGCCTGGGTCGCTGCAGGCATGGCGTCTGCGCTTGTCCTGTGCTTGAGCGTGCTGTTCTGGTTCGAAGGGGGCCGCCTGGTGGCCGTTTTCAACAACGACCCGCAGGTGATCGCTGTCGGCGCCAATCTGCTGCGATGGGTCAGCATATCGTTCTTTCTGATGACCACGTCGTTCGTCCTCAGCTACGCGATGACTGGCGGCGGTGACACGCTGCTGCCGATGCTCATCGTGGGAGCGTCGCTCGTTCTGGTGGGCGTCCCCCTGGCCTATGCGTTGGCCAGGTTATGGAGCGACGTCCAGGGGGTATGGGCGGCGATGGCCTGCTCGAACGCTGTGGCCGGTTTGCTTTCAGTCTGGGCCTTCCGCCACGGACGTTGGCGGACGATCGGTGATCGAATCCGACGCGCCGGCATCACCGAACTTGAGCCGACGGCGGGCCGCTAGTAGTCTTGTGTTTCGCCCCAGAGCTCAATAAGCTGGCTGACGCTGCTGGTGATGTTGAAATCCTGAAGCACTTTGCGCCGCCCGTTGGAGCCGAGTCGGCGGCGCAAATCGGGATCCGCGCTGAGCCGCTCCAGGGCGTCGGCGATGGCCCGGCTGTCGCGGGGCGGGGCGAGCAGCCCCGTTTCCTCATGCGTCACCAGCTCGGGGATGCCCGAGATGTCGCTGGCCACGACTGGCAGGCCGGCGGCCATCGCCTCCATCAGTGCAACCGGTATTCCCTCCCGGTCGCCGCGTTCGGTGAGCACGCTGGTGAGGACCGCGGCGTCGGCCTCTTTGAGCAACTGCGCCACCTTCTGTCGCGGCAGCGCTCCGTGCAGCACGAAGTGATCGGTCAGCCCGGTGGCCGTTATCTGGTTAGTTATGGCCTGCCGCAGCGGGCCGTCGCCCACCAGGTGGCAGGTGAAGTCCACCCCGCGCTCGCGCAACGCGCGACATGCATCGATAAGGTAGGTATGCCCCTTTACTTCCCCGAACGAAGCCACGCAGAGGATGCTGAAACCGCCCTGCGCGGGGCTGGGCGCGCGGCCGGGCTGGTAATCTTCGGGGCGTATTCCGCAGTGGATGGTGACGAGTTTATCTGCAAGCGCTCGCCCGCATCTCTCGAGGACGAACCTGCGATTGTAATCGGAGATCATGACAGCGAACCGGGAGGCGCGTATCTTTTGCGCCAACATGCGCTGCACCACGTGGATGTCACTGCCGTGGGCCGTGAAGCTGAAAGGAACCCCGGTCAGCCGGTGAATCACCAGCGCGGTGGCGGCGGGAAACGTGGCGAAATGGGCGTGCACGTGCGTTATGCCACGTCGCCGCACGTCGTGGGCGATCCGCACGGATTTGGGGAACAGGATGAGCGTCTTGACAAGCAGCCCCCAGCTTCCGAAACTGCCGGCGATCATTTCCCAGAGACTGCCGAGATAGCGACGTGGATGAGAAAGCAGATACCACAGGTTCGTCAGCAGGACGGCCGCAGAGAGAAACGGGGTGTAATGAACCCATGACATTACCTGCCCCACCTCGGTGTGCGCCACCGGTTCTTTCTGCCTGATCAGCGGGTATACCTCGGGGCACACGCCGCGCCTGCAAAGCTCCAGGATTTCCAGCAGTATGAAGGTTTCCGTTATCTTCGGGAAGCGCGACATGACGTAGGCGATTTTCATGGGCGATCCTCGTCTCTTGCGGTCCTGGGCTCCCACGTTTCAAAGCGCCTCCCGCGCAGAAAATCCCACAGCCCGAGCATCATGCCGATATTGCCGATGCAGAAATAAAAGGCGGCCTGGGGCGCCTTGATGAACGGCAGTCTGGCTCTCAGGGCCCGGGGAAGCAGCGGGTAGATGGCCGCGGCCGCGTAGAAGAGCGCCTGCGCACCCACGAGGAGCTGGAAGATCGGGTGAAGATTCCACAGGGCAATCGTGCTGGCCAGCAGCAGTAGCAGACTCACAGGGAGCAGTCGCCTGAGTATCTTGTTGATGGCCAGTCTGAGGCCGTACAGGCCGAACGAGAGCGGATTGAACAGCCGCCAATGCGCCAGCATCGCTATCAGGCTGCCGCACACGATCCGGCGCCTCCTGGTCAATTCGTGTCCAGGAGTCCTGGAAGGGGCGGGAATCATGGCCTGCGCGGCCGGGTCGAAGATGAACCGCTTCCTTTGCAGGACAACGGAGAGGCAGCAGTGCAAATCATCACAGGCGCCCGGTTTGATGGTTCGGTAGAGGCCCCGTCTGAGCGAATGCAGCTTGCCGTTGTTTGAGGTGAGGCTGCCCACAGAGGATTCCATACGCTTGATCAGGTTGTCAAAAGTGATATACGACGCCTGCGCACTGCGAAGCTCGTTTCCCGCCTGCCGAACGACGTTTCTCCCAGATACGCCACCGATCTGCGGATCGCAGTAGTGGCGGGCGAGTTTCTTTATCGCATCGGCTTTGAGCAGGGCGTCCGCGTCGGAAAAAACCAGTATCTCCCCCCTGGAGTTCTCCACGGCACGATTGAGGCCGTGCATCTTGCCACGATGGGTCTCGGTTTTCAGAAAGGAAAGTCGCGGATCATGGAAGGATTGCACGATGTCGTCGGTGCCGTCGGTTGAACCATCGGAGAAGACGATGACCTCATACTTTTCTGCGGGGTAATCGAGTTCGAACGCGTTGCGCAGTTTCGCTTCAATTAGATGCTCGCCGTTCCTGACGACGATGATCAGACTGACGAAAGGGAACTCAGCGGCTGCCGTCAGCTCGCGATGGGGCCTATGTCGTCTGCGAAGGCCGCAGGCGATTAGCAGGGCGAGAGGGTAGAGCGCAAAGAAAAGCGTGACGCATAGAAAAGCGAGTGCGAAGATGCCTATCCATAGTATGCGAAAAGACATAAGCGCGAACGCCGAAGAATGATGAGGGAAGTCTTATCGGCAAAGTCTACTCCCCCGGGGGAAACTGTGCAAATCGGTGGTTTCAAGCCCTTGCCGTTGTGCGCGCTCCGCAGACGCGGCAACGCGCAGAGCCACCTGCGAGATTCCCAGGGATACAAGCAGGTACTTATGGTAAGGATCGCTGAATATGAGCAAGTAAATCAGCAAGATAGCAAAAGAGAGACGATAGGTGTCGATCAGGATGGCGAGATTCGGATCGCCCTGAGGCAACGCTCGTCGTTTCGCCTCGGAAAAGTTACGGAAAGCCACAACAAGGACAGCCAGGAACAGAGCCAGCCCGACGCCCCCCGATCCGATGAGCACCTCCAGGTAGGTATTATGCGCGTAGCGTTCTTTGGGATGGTCGCCTATCTGGAAACGTTCCGCATACTCGGTTTGCGCGTAAATCTTGGGAAAGGCGCCGGGCCCGTACCCGAGCAAAGGGCGTTGGGCAAAGGCGCGCAGAGCCACCACCACGTAGGAGGCGCGCTGGTTGATGGCTGAGTCCGCGTGCTTCCGCAGGCTTTTCAGACGGTCTGCGTAGCTTGCCGGAGCCGACAGCGCGACGGGTATCGCAAACAGGGCGAGCAGGGCGATGAGCAGGCCGAGATTGGCTGCAGGCGACGGCGGTATTCCAGCAGAAGACCAATCATCATCAGCGCCAGCACCAGGGCGCCGCCCCGCGAATACGTGGTGATTATGGCGAGCAGATTGATGAAAATGGCTGCGCCGGCCAGCGCACGTCTCAGCAGCGTGCGAGCGTTGACCAGGTAATAGAAGGCGAAAGGGAGCGCGAAGATGATCATCAGGGACATGTTATTGGGGTCGGGTGAGGTCCCTGTTCCACGCTTGAAGGCGCCCATGGCGGTCTTCTCGGCGAAGAACGGGACGCTAAAGAAATACCCGATAACGCAAAGCAGCGCGCTGAGAGACACAGTCACCACGATTACCGCCGGAAGTGTTTTACGGAATCCGTGTTCCGATACGAAGATCATTGTCACGCCGATGAAAAGACAGGCGCTGCCAAACAGAGCAACGTGTTTGAAGGCCGTCGCCGAATAGCGCGAGAAAAGCGCGGAAATCAGGCTGACCACCAGGAAAAGGCCCAACCACGGCCAGAGTTTCGACTTAAGCTCTTCTCGGATTGCCTTTCGAGGTAGGCAGTGAAGCGCCAGCAACAGGATAAGGGCGCCGCCGAGCATCCAGTGGAGACGCAGCAAACTGTGAGGTGTGCCGAGGCTCCGAAATGATCCACAGGGCACAAGCGCGACGATCAGGTAGTATGCCAGCGCCATGTGGCGATTCAGGACGAGAAATCCCAGGATCAGAAGGGCAGGGACTAAGGCGAGCAGATAGCCCCGCGTGGCCAGAAGCGCCACAGTGATGGCTGCCAGCAGCAGTATCAGGACGTCGCGGGCGCGGTTGGACCAGAAAGCGCCCGAATCACTCATCTCTTGGCGCATTATGACGCTCATTTTAGCACGGCCCGGCAACGCTTTCCCGAAGGAAGTATTGGTGGATCATGTAGAAATTGAGCGGGCTGGTCGGCGTGTATTCCAGAACCCACTCGAACGTGTTCTCATCCCGTTGATTCTGCCGCACCAACTCACATTCTACAAGTGCCCATTTCGCCTTGCGCCTGGCGCCGGCGGCGCCGTATTGGATTTCGAGCTTCACGACGTGGGCGAAAGGGGTTTCGGCGGGCCGGTCAGATATGACCATGAACGCTTCTGGATTGATATCCACGAGTTTCCCGATCCGCTTGAAGACCTTCGGCGAGCCTTCTTCCATCACGTAAGCGCTTGCCGACCCGAGAGCGATCCGCTCCCAGCGGCGTTTTTCTGAGAATCTACCCAGGATCATATCCGCGATTACAGACCTGTAAAAACGCGTCACGATGCCGCGAAAGATCGCCGCGACAATCACCGCCCCCGCAACGACCACCATATAGACGTTCCAGAGCAGGCTCTCGTTCTTGCGGATGGCTTCATTGTCGATCAAGGAACGGATTCTCTTGGGCGTGGAATGGGGCGTGAAGAGTTGGGACATGCCGATCAGCGCCGGCCGGATGGCGAAACGTTTCTCGTAGTCAGGTATCTGCCGGCATCTTTCCTCGTAGACTTCCGGGCGAATCGGACGGGGCCCCACGAACCTCATGTCGCCCTTGAGCACGTTAATCAACTGCGGTAGCTCATCGAGGCAGGTGTCTCGGAGGAATTTCCCAACCGGGGTGAGCAGGTGCCTTTTGTCGCCGAGCAGGTCAGAGCCGATGATCTTGTCGGCATCGGGCACGAGCGTGCGGAACTTATACATGGTAAACGGCTTCTTGTGGAGCCCCAGGCGGGTTCCTTTGTAGATGACGGGGCGTCCGCTGCGCAACCAGACTAACAGGGCTATGGCGATCAGGAGGGGAGAAGTCAGGGCGAGCAGAAGCGCTGCGAGCGTAACGTCGAAAATGGCACAGCATATGCCCGGAGGTGTGGAATATCCCCGTGCGCGGACAACCCTGGAAATCCATCTGCGCCGACCCTTGGGCACTGTTGCCTCCGGTATTAGCGGGCGTCAGCGTCGCACTGGCGCCGGCGTCATTATGTCTTTTCGATGGAGCAGATCATCGGAAGGTTCAGATGCCTGTGTACGTCTTGAGGCCGGTTGATGGTGTGGTCGAGATACTCAGAGATAAAGCCGAGGCTGAGCCCAAGAAGAATGCCGGCTACAATGCCCGCGATGAGGGTCGGCAGGGGTTTGGGGAAGGCGAGTTCGGCAGATGACGTTGCGTCGCTCAGAATGGTGACCTCCCCGGGGAGCCGGGAGTCGGCGATTGCAGAGTTGATCTCGGCCTCCTCGATCTTGGTAAGATACGTTTGATAAGATGCATCCACCCGCTGCGCCGATTGCTCAAGGCGACCGATCTGCAAGGCATGTTGCTGCAGGTCCATATTGCGCCGCGCCAGTTCAGCAATGCTTTGCTCAAGACTTTGGATGGCGGCCGCCGTAGCCTTTTGATCCTGCTGGCGGTCGGCAAGGATGTTGATCGCTTCGTTCTTGAGCAGCGAATATACGTTTTGCACCTGCTGGTCAATGCCTTTGAGCTCCTCGGATTGCGGAAGATAGTGACGGGCCACCCCCTCTCGTTCCTCGTTCAAAAGCGCCAGTTGCTGGGCGAGCCTTCCCATAGTATCGTTCTTCAAGAACGCGAAGAGCTGGAGACCGCCCTTCTGCAGAGCCGCCTCCAAGGACTTGAGCGATTCCGCCCCTCGCGCATATTCGGCCCGCGCTTGCATGAGCCGCTCTCTGAGCGAGCGCTCCAGATCGCTGTTATTCGTCATCTCTCTCTCTATAAGCGGGCTCTGCCCAGCCTGCGCAGCCTGTTGAGCGATTTGTTGATGAATCTGCGCCAACTCTTGCTCATACAACTTGGCGCGGGATCTTAGGAACTTTACGTCTTCTGGAGGGCTGTAGATGCGCTGGCGAAAGCCCACGTAACTTTGGAGCAGGGCATTGAGTTGCTCCTCGGCCCGCTTCGGATCGCTGTCATAGAATTCGATTCGCAGCACGTTGGAAGAAGGGACCACGGTGGTTTTCAGTTGATTCTGGAATCGCTTTACAGCTTGCCCAATGTCCTGATCCGGTTGCGCTCCCTTCGAGAGGATAGTCTTCCTGATCAGCGCGGGCGAACGCACTATCTCTAACTCGGAGGTGATGTCGGCTTCGGAGGCCGGCTGAACACTGGTCTGGGCCCCCTCCAGAAGGCGAGGGGTGGTCTCCGGCGTTTTCGCCCGCACCAGGACGGACGCCTGGGCGCGGTACGTAGCCGGGTAGTAATAGATCACCACCAGCGCGCCGACCACTACCAGAAGCGCCGTCGTGAAGATGACCCCGAAACGGGCGAAAAAGATAGCCGTGAACTCACGCTTCCAGTCAGGCGTTAGCCAGTGCGCCTGATCGCCTTGATTCTTTGTAGAGTTCTCGCTCATGCCTTTAGTCAGTTGATTTATCGTCGAGTCGATAGGAGCCGCTCAGGCTCCACCCGCGGAAGAAGATCACGTCAGCGATCTCGCGGGAGAGCTCGGCCCTGCGGTTAAGGCCCCGCCTTGAGACATATACGATGTCGTCCGGCTGCAGATAGAAGAACGCGCCCTTGTCATTGAGCGCCAGCGCCTGGCGCACGTCCAGGAATCGGCCCACCATCTTGTCGCCGCGCCGTCGCATCACGACAACCTTGCCAAGGTCGGCGCTTGTGAGCTCTCCTGAGGCCAATGCAATGGCCTCGACGACGGTCGTAGGTCTGGAGACCTCATATGCGCCGGGTTTGTTGACCTGCCCCAGCACGTAGATACGCCGGCCTGCGTGCTCCTGGAGGAACAGGTCGACAGCCAGCCCCGGAAGGATATCGTGGTATTTCTTGTCAAGTTCAGCGTTCACGTCGGGTATCGTGCGGTCCTTGACCATAATGTCCCCGAGCATGGCGAAAGTCGCGTAGCCGTCCGGACGCACTGTGGTGAGCCGACTCAGGCCGCGAGGGGCGGTGTGTAAATCCTTTTTCAACTCGTCAATAGCGCTGCGGAACTCGGGCACAACCACATACAGATTCGGATTTTTCATCACCTTCCCGTAGCGGGATTTTAGCTGCCCGCTGAGCTGCTGAACCGTCATGTCCGTCACGTTGATCTCGCCAAGGTAGGGCAGCGATATCGTGCCGTCAGGCCGGACACGCTGGCTCACACTCAAGTCGGGCAGGTCCACGAAAGTGACCGAGACCACGTCGCCCACGGATAGCTTGAATTCTGCTTGCTTCTCCCACGTATTCACCTGGTAGAGCACGTCAAGCACGTCACCCGGGGCTATACGGTATTCCTGGAAGAATCCTTGCAAAGGCTCCTCGCCTTCCCCCGGCTGGAAAGTTATGAGCGGTATCTCTATCAGCGGTGGCTGGCTAACGGCCTGATCCTGCTCCTGAACATTGGCGCAGCCTGGCGCAAAGCACAGCAAGAACGCCGCCCCGAGCGCCATGAAAAGAGACAGAGCAAAATTGGACGTGCCCATCGTATCACACTCTCCCATAGAGGCCGGCCGGGATGGGATACTTCCGCTTGTTCAGCACAACCCCGAGTATGTTTCCGCCGGAGCGGCTCAACTTGTCGCAGGCGATCTGAGCCACTTCCCATTTAGTCCTGCCGCATTCCACCACCACGATCACTGCGTCGAAAAGATGGGCGTGCAGCGTGGAAGTGGGGGAGGGAAGGACGGGATCGCCATCGAAAACCACGTAGCCGAACCGCTCTTGCAGTTCCCGAAGCTTCTGCGGGAAGACCGCTTTGTCAAAAGCGTCCATCCACGCATCAATTGCAGCGGCAGTGCCGGCCGGAATTATTACCGGCCCGCCGGGATCGGCGGTGGAAATGGTCTGTTCGAGAGGAACTCTTGACAGGAGGTAGTCAAAAAATCCGGGGGGTTCGCCCTCTAACTCGCAAAAGTCCTGAAGGGCGAGGGCACCTGTATTGGCTTCTACCAGGGCCACGCCCCCGTTCCCGATCATAGAGAGCCCGTAGGCCATCAACGCTGCTACAGTGGTCTTGCCCTCGCCGGCGCGAGAACTCGTTACGTAGAGCGTTTGCACTTTGCTGCCACTGGCCGCGCTCAGAAGACCGCCCGCCAGATTGGCGAGTCCGGGCCTCCTTTTCTCCAGGATACGTCTCAACTTTGTGCCACGCCGTCGCATGTTGAGAATTGTATACGCATTCTTACGCAAAAGTCAAACATGATATTGCTCCAAACTACTATTCGTGTTACCTGCAAATGTCACTCAAAGCTGGGCACGATCACCTCGGCGCCATCCTGCATGGCTGACTCGTGGGCGCAGATGCCGGACGCCGTCCAGTTCGCCGCCGTGATCTCGTTGATCCACGACTTGCGGCCCTCTACGATGCTGCGGACGAACTCATGGACCAGGTGCGGGTGCGAGCCGCCGTGCCCGCCGCCCTGCAAGAATGACAGGGCCGGCTGCGACTCGTCGTAGACGCCGCGCTGTGTGAAGCGGGCGATCTCGGCAGGGAGCAGCTCGGCGCGGTCCGGTGGTTTGACGCGTTCCGCGATGTCGCCCCTGGTGAACACGATCGGGTCCTCATGTTCTAACTGTTGCCATTCGAAGCTCTTTTCGTCGCCGTAGATTGCGAAGCTCTCGGTGTAGGCTCTGGCCGTCTGGTACATGAACCGGCTGACCTCGGCGGCCACGTTTGTGCCCTCCAGCCGGAAGATGGCGGTCTCGAAGGGGAAGGGGTTCCCGTAATTCCCCCGCACGTCATCGCGCAACTCCCCCGAGCCGAAGCAATGGACTTTCACCGCACGGGTCTTCAGCAACGCCAGGGCCGGGGCGAACGCGTGGGTGATGTGCACCAGCGGCGGGAAGCCCAGCCAGTAATCGGGCCATCCCACCATGTCCTGCAGATGCGCCCCGCGCACGAAGGTGATCGTGCCCAGCTCGCCGCGCTCCATCATGTCCTTGGCGAAGAGAAACTCACGCGTGTAGACGCTCGTCTCCATCATCATGAAGTTCTTGCCGGACTCGCGCTGCGCGGCGATCACGTCCCGCAGCTCATCGAGGGTCAATCCCATCGGGATCGTGCAGGCGCAGTGCTTGCCCGAACGAAGGACGGCGGCGGACTGCGCGGCGTGAACGGTGGGCGGCGTTACCAGATGCAGCGCGTCTATCTCGTCGTCGGCCAGCAGTTCGTCCAGGTCCGCGCTGCGGTTTTGGACATTATACCTGTCGCCGACCCATGTCAGCCGGCTCGGATCCCTGTCGCAGATCGTCAACGCCTCGACGTCAGGATGGTGCAGGTAAATGGGCACGAACTCCGCCCCGAAGTTCAGGCCTACCAGCGCGACGTGAAGTCCACCTTTCGCACTCACTCGAACGTTCCTCCGTTTTGGGATTATAGTTTGCAGCCGAACATTGTAGGTCTGATTGCCATCGGATTCAATGAATCGGGTGTCTTTGCCTGGACATGGCGTCCCGCACTCAGGGCGCGGAAGGGGTTAACCCGCCGCCAGTCCACGGCGAAAGCGATCCGCTTCGCAGTCACGAAGAGATTCAATCGCCTCGCTGCTCAGCCCGCGAGGCCCCCCGAAGTGAAACGCCACCGACAGTGTTTCCAGAACAGCTTGCATCACGCTCGAGGCGGCATCGAGCAGTTTGGCGGAAGGCGCTGCGCTAAACAGCCCCAGTCCCTTTAGCAGGATGCAGAACGGCGTATCTGCCCCTGCCTCCACCTCCTTCAGGGCGCTGATTACTTCGCGCTCCACGGACGTCTCCCGTTCGTGCGGCTCGACCCATATCGGCCGCCCCCCGCAGTAGACAACCTGGTCCGGAATCATGGGCGGCGCCTTGCTCAGGTCTCTGGCCCGGGGAATGCGGAGGAACTCCGTCACTGCTTTCTCATTGTCGAATCGGATGAGCGCCGGCCGGCCAAGAACGGCGGAGTAGAAAGGACGCATGGCCGCCGCCACTTGGGCCGCCATGGCTTCTTGCTGTCCGGCGCTCAGGGGAGAGAAGGGGGGCAGCGCTGCCTTTTCCCGCGCCTTGCGCACGGCCCCTTCAATAGCGCCGAATACTTCCTTCGTCAGAGAAAGCGCACGGTCGGCTTTATCCGCCGTGACAAACAGGCCGTGGTTTTCCAGAAACATCACCTCGGGCGGACCGCCATATCGCCGCCTGTGATTCGCCAGTTCCGTGTAGAGTCGCGTGGCCAGGCTGTAGCCCGGATTGACATATTCCACGTAGAGGTAGGGGGGGGCGAAGTCGGCGAACAGTTCGGCCAGTTTCTCCCGCCCTTTTGCGGCGCAGAGCAGGCCGTTGACGACGGAAGGATGTGTGTGCACAACGTAGCGCCCGAGCATGGCGTGCAAGCCGGTCTCCACAGACGGGCGCCCGTCCAACCGGTCAACGCAAGACTCGCAGAGACGGCGCAGCACCTCCGCTTCTCGGTCGGCCGGCCGCAGCTCGAGCAGGTCTTTATCCTCTACCACGCGGAGGCACTTCTCAACGTCTACCTGCCGGTAACCCCGGCCCTCACTCATGTCTGCCAGACTGGTTCCACTGGCCTTCACGTACATCAGGTCTCCGGCCTGAGTCTTGACGCTCGTATTGCCGCCGCCTCCCTGCACGAGGCGCTCGTCGCCGCCCACGGCTTTCGATATTCGGAGCATGTCCGTCAGGTCTTGGTCCATACCGATCGTCTCCTGCGCTGGTCCGGTCCCGTCGCGCTTTAAGGCTATCTTAAGAGCCCTGCTCGAACAACCGGAAGAGAGGGAAGGGCGCGCTGCAGAAGCTGGTTGACAGTACCCCATGAAGATGCTAGAGTTGGGCGTTACGGCCCGCGACACCGGGCGTGGCTCGCGGCGCGTGGCAGCATCGAGTGGCGGTCCCGCTGGGGACTTCGGCTGGGCCGGAGAGGAGCCTGGAGCCATGCCGGAAGCTGACGCAGGAAAAAAAGAAAAGAAGAACTTCTACGTGCACATTCCCGTGGCCGGCGGCAGGAAGCGAGGCGGGCGCCTTTCCAATGAATACGGACTTTGATCCGCGCAAAATCGAATCGCGGCTTGCGAAGCTCGCGCCGGCCTGCCGCGGCCTTTTGGCGGAGCCTTCCGGCGGCGACGACGTGCCGCATTGGCGCGTTATCCTGGAATCACTCACGAGCGATGGGGACCGCGCTTTCGTAGCGTCGGACCATTGGCAAGACCTGAAACGCTGTCTCGCGCCGCTCGCTGACTTTCAGTCCCCTCCGCTTCGCCTACCTGAACTCGATTACGACGCCCCTTCCGAGCAACTCCGCGCAGGGGTGAGAGCGGCGATCCGCGATCATGTCGAAACTCACGCTCAGAAACCCCTCGTAATCCTGGCGCCCGACGTCGGAATCCTCCACGTGGTTCAGCGAGCGGGCGAGCGAGATGCGCCCCTTCGGAACGAAGTGGCCGTCGTCACCGGCGCCGCAGGCGCAATTGGCGCCGGAATCTGCCGGGGGCTGCTGCAAAACGGCTGCCGGGTGGCCGCCACTGACCTGCCGGGAGAAAGACTCGACAACCTGGTTGCCGAATTTGCGGAAACCGCGGGCGACCGCATCATCGGCGTTCCTCTTGACGTAACAGACGTGGAGTCCGTAACGGCGGGCTTCAATGCCGTGGTCCGGCAGTGGGGCGGCGTGGACATCGTAATCGTCAACGCTGGCGTCCCGCTGGTCTCGTCCATTGTCGAGATGGCCCTGGAGGAGTTCCGCCTGTTGGAGAAAGTGAACGTCGAAGGCGCCTTGCTGACTCTTGCGGAGGCGGGACGCCTAATGCGGTTGCAGGGCACCGGCGGCGACATAGTCCTGATTTCGACCAAGAACGTCTTCAGTCCAGGCGCCAGGTTCGGGGCTTACAGCGCAACCAAAGCCGGCGCACATCAGCTCGCGCGGATTGCCAGCCTGGAACTGGCCCCATTCGACATCCGCGTCAACATGGTGGCGCCTGACGCCGTGTTCGCCGACGGAGAGAGGAAGTCCGGCCTGTGGGAGACCATCGGCCCCGACCGCATGCGTGACAAGGGCCTCTCCGCCGAAGACCTGCCGGAGCACTACAAGAACCGCAGCCTGCTGAAGGCCCGTGTGACGGCGCAGCACGTGGCCAATGCAGTGTTGTTCTTTGTGACCCGGAAGACGCCCACCACAGGCGCCACGATCCCCGTTGATGGCGGACTTCCTGACGCTACGCCTCGATAGGCGCGCCCCTCCCAGTCGTTTTATTCGGGCCGTCCCATTCGGGGAAGATTACGTTCCCCCAGGGACTCCCTATCTAATATACCTGCCTATGATCGCGTCCAGACGGTCTCTGGTCGCGTCGTCAATCTGGTCCAGATCAGTGAGCAGCGCGGAGCCAAGCGCGTTGGCGCAGGGGCACGCGCGCTCGTGCGGAATGAGGGGGACAGCGCCGCAGATAACCTTTCGGGCCAGCTCGGTGTTCTTGCGGAGGTTCTCCAGAAGCATCTCCACCGTGACGCTCTCGTCGCTCTCGCGCCAGCAGTCGTAGTCGGTCACGCACGCCATCGTCGCGTAGCATATCTCCGCCTCACGCGCCAGCTTGGCCTCCTGGAGGTTCGTCATGCCGATCACGTCCACACTCCAGGAACGGTAGAGCTGCGACTCCGCGCGGGTGGAGAAGGCCGGCCCCTCCATGCACAGGTACGTCCCTCCTCGATGCACTGTGCCGCCGCACTGCTCGACGGTGTCGGCGAGGATGGCGCTCAGTTCCGCGCAGACAGGCTCCGCGAAGCTGACGTGCGCCACAACCCCGCCACCGAAGAAGGTGTCGGCCCGCCCACGGGTGCGGTCAATGAACTGATCCGGGACCACGACCTCGCGAGGGTGCACGTCCTCCCTCATGCTTCCGACGGCGCCGACGGAGATGATCCGCTCGACCCCTATCTTCTTGAAGGCGTAGATGTTCGCCCGGAACGGAAGCTCGCTCGGCAGAAGCCGGTGGCCGCGCCCGTGCCGGGGCAGAAAAGCCACCTCCCGACCGGCCACCTCGACCAGCGCGATGGTGTCGGAAGGGGGGCCGAAGGGGGTTTCAACAGCGAGTTCCTCAAGGACGGTCAGCCCTTCCATGTCGTAGAGCCCGCTGCCGCCTATCACGCCGATTCTGTTCTTGCTCAAGTTCTGAGAACTCCCAGGATTGTGTTGAACGCGGGGTCCTGTGTGGGATTCTACAGTCCCCCGCAGGTGTGTCAAGCCGGAACAAGAGCGCCGTGGGTCCCGGTTTCCACAGGACAGACTTCATACGATTGCAGCCCTTCGAACGGCCCCGCTCCGCCTGGAGCGTTCCTTGACAGGCATTAGCCGCTTCATTTAGGGTATGGACTCCCGGTTAGGCAGGGGCGCGTCGCGAGTATTCTGCGTCAAGCCGACCGCGTGCCCGACGCATGTCCTCAGGCCACGACCAGGCGCGCATACGGAGGGAGGGAGGAGGGTAGATGGACGTCAAAGGGAAGCGCTACCGCACCGTCTGGATGGACGGTTCTGACGTCATGGTGATCAACCAGGCATTGCTCCCGCACAGGTTCGAGATAGCCAGGTTGGAGAAGCACGCGGATACCGCGCGTGCGATAAAGGAGATGATCGTGCGCGGCGCCGGCGCCGTAGGGGCTGCCGGCGCGTACGGCATGGCGCAGGCAATCCTCGAAGCGCCTGACGAAGAGTTCGAGGCCTATGTGAAGGCGGCCGCCGAGAAGCTGCGGACCACGCGGCCCACCGCCCAAAACCTGTTCGAGGGCATCAATGCGGCGCTCAGGGCCGTTGACCCAAAGGATCGGGAGGACTCACGCGTCAAAGCTGTGGATGCGGCGCAGAGGTATGCGGACCACGACGCCAGCTCCTGTGAGGCGATAGGGGAGTATGGCGCCGAGCTGATCCCGGACGGAGCGCGCATTCTGACGCACTGTAACGCCGGCTGGCTGGCGTTTGTGGACTGGGGATCCGCCCTTTCGCCTATCTACACCGCGAAGCGTCAGGGCAAGGGCGTCTTTGTGTATGTGGATGAGACGCGGCCCAGATGTCAGGGCGCCCGGCTCACCGCCTGGGAGCTTCAGGGAGAAGGCGTGCCCCACGCGGTGATAGCCGACAACGCGGCGGGGTTCTACATGCGCCGCGGGGAGGTGGACCTCGTCATCGTGGGCGGCGACCGCATAGCCGCTAATGGCGACGTGGCGAACAAGATCGGCACTTACGAGAAGGCCGTGCTGGCAAAGGAGAACGGCATCCCATTCTATGTCGCGGCGCCCACGACCACCATTGATTTTGACTGCCCCGGTGGCGATGACATCCCGATTGAGGAGCGCCCTGAGGAAGAGGTCACGTTCATGTTCGGCCGTGACGCCGGCGGCAGGCTCTTGCGGGTCAGGATAGCGCCGGAGGGGAGCCCCGCCAAGAATCCCGCATTTGACGTGACGCCGGCCGCCCTGGTGAAAGGCATTATCACGGAGAAAGGTGTGCTGCAGCCAGGCCGCCTGGCCGAGATTCGACCAGAGCGCGCGGCCCGTTTTCACCTCTAGCGACGGCAACTCTTTCTCACCGAACGCGTCACGACGCTTGAACTCGTGGCGAAGCGCACATTACCGGCGGCCGGTGTCGAAGCGATACACTGGTCGAAAACAACGCGGCCCACCATGCCTCGGCCGGTGGGCCGTTTCGCAGCAGAGCAAGTTTGCTCCGGTAAGGATGGTGGAGGCGGCGGGAATTGAACCCGCGTCCCTATGTCCGTCCGCTGAAGCATCTACGCACATAGTCAACCTACTTGGCGCTCTCGCCGGCGTGGCTCCGATTGACGGGACATCAAGCCGGCCAGCCCGTTTGCCCGGGTTTGCCGGGTTCCCCGCCTGCGACCTGGCTGCGCCCTGGCGGGTACACCTGCTTCTCTTTCACCTTACGCCTGTCAGCAGGTCGGGCCGACGTAAGGTGCGGCCGCTTTTATGCGGCCATTGCGTATGCCGGTGTATTTTCGGCATTTTTGGTTTTGTCAGGGGTTTTACGAGGCCGCCTGACAACCTCGGTGCGCCACTTCAACGTCCGGGAGCATGGTCGAAACCCTTTCGCCCCCACGGCGTTACATACGTATTATACGTGTTTTTGCGCCAGCAGTCAACGTTTTGCGCCGGCCCGGCCGGGAGGACCAGGGGAGGGGGGCGTCTACTTGACATCGGTGGCGCCGTTTGATAGTCTCATCGTATGACAAAACGGCGGGGGCGTAGCTCAAATGGATAGAGCATCGGACTGTCGATCCGAAGGTTGGGAGTTCGAGTCTCCTCGCCCTCGCCAGCTAACCGGCGGCATGAACACGGGTTCCGAGTTCATGCCGCTTTTTTGGGGTGTGTTGCGGTTTGTCTTCTTTCGAAGGTCTCGCCAGAAGCGCACCTTGGTCGGATGAGGTGGAAATGGATTCCCGCGAGCGAGTCTTCCTGGCCTTGGACCACCAGATTCCGGATCGCATCCCGGTGGACTTCTGGGCGTCCGCCGGATGCCGGGCAAGGCTCGAAGCGGAATTCGGAATGCCCTACGATGCGTTCCTGGACGCTGCGGACGTGGACTTCCGCTACGTGCCCGGTCCCGACTATATCGGGCCGCCGCTGGAGGGCGGTCCTGGTGGGACCACGTCGGATATCTGGGGGGTTCCACGTCGGACGGTCACACTCGACGTCGGCGGGCACGTCGAGAAGTACCAGGAGGTCGTCGAGCCGCCGCTGGCCGGCGCCGCCACCGTGGATCAGATCGAGGATTACCCGCACTGGCCCTCGCCGGACTGGTTCGACTACGGCGTCCTGCGTGAGCAGTGCCAGCGGGCCAGGGATGCAGGGCGGGTCGCCGTTTTCATGGGCGACCGGCTCAACCGCGTCGCCCAGCTCAAGCCGGCCATGTACATCCGCGGCGTTGACAATATCATGCTTGACATGGCCGCGCGCCCTGAGATGGCGCGGGCGCTGTTCGGCCGTATCCGGCGCTTCTACTCCGAGTATCTCGAACGGATACTTGGCGCGGCTGAGGGCGGGATTGACATCGTGCTGACCGGCGACGACTTCGGGGCGCAGCAGGGCCTGCTGATCTCGCCCGCGATGTGGGACGAGTTTCTGCGGGAAGGTTTTGCGCGCTATAACGCCATCGTCCGGTCGCACGGCGCTGTGGCCATGCACCACACGTGCGGTTCCGTTGTGGACCTGATACCGCGTATGATGGACTGCGGCCTCCAGGTGCTGCAATCGCTCCAGCCGGAGGCGCGCGGCATGGAGCCGGGTCGGCTGAAGGCGAGCTTCGGGGATCGTCTCTCGTTCCAGGGGGGCGTGTCCATCCAGAGGACGCTTCCGCACGGCAGCCCGCAGGACGTGCGGCGCCACGTGGGGGAGCTGGCCGAGTGCATGGGCGCCGGCGGCGGCTATATCTTCTGCACCGCGCACAACATCCAGGCCGACACGCCGATGAGAAACATTCGCGCGCTGCTGGATGCGTATCGCGATTACGGCAGTCCCGGCTCACAGTCCTGAGCCCACCAGGCTGCCTATCGGCGTCATATTGCGAGCCCTATGCGGAACGGTTAGACTGCGCTTCGAGGCCGGCAAGGATACCGGCCGCCGTGAGGCAGAATCGGGAGGACGCGCGATGATGCACTGGGGATTCTTCGACGCGCGCTGCACGGTGGGACGCCACGTGAGAATGCAGCCCGGCGGGCCTCACACCGCCGAGCACTTGCTCGCCGAGATGGATCGCTACGGCGTGGCCGAGGCGCTGGTCGTCGACAGCCTCAGCCGGGAACATCACCCGCTTGACGGCAACCGGCGCGTGCTCGAAACCACCGCGCCCCACGCGCGCCTGCATCCGGCGTGGGCGGCCCTGCCTCCGGGCGCCGACGAGCAGCCGGCGCCCGAGGAATTTCTCCGCCAGATGCGCGCCCGCCGCGTCGGCGCGCTGTTTCTCTTCACGGGACAGTACAGGTTCGGCCTTTTCGACTGGGCCGTTGACGCCCTGCTGGAGCCCATGGCCGAGGCGCGCGTGCCCGTTTTCATCTGCCCCAACGTTATCGGGCCCGGACCCGGCGGGGACGACCGCACCGACCTGGGCGCTGTCGTTGCCCTCTGCCGGCGCCTGCCCGAGCTGCCGGTGATCGTCACGGAGTCCCGGATCCGCTACAGCCAGCGCATGATCTACCGCGCCCTCGACGCCTGCCCCAACCTGCGCATCGAGCTGAGCGGCTACTGGCTGCACCACGGCGTCGAGTACATCACTCGCCGGTGGGGCGCCGAGCGGCTCATCTTCGGCTCGAACTGGCCCAAGTTCGGCCACCACATGACCCTCACCACGCTCACCTGCGCCGACATAGATGACGAGGACAAACGCCAGATCGCCGGGGGCAACCTGCGCGAACTGATCCGCTGGTGCAGTCCGGAGCATCCGAGCGTAGAGTTTCCACCGCCCGAGGACGAATACGTCCAGTTCGGCCGAACCGGCGTGCGGCCAGCGGACATGGAGTTCCACGACTGCCACGGCCATCTCGGCCCCCGCGCCGCCACCTACCACCTTCCCGACTGCGACCTGGACTCCATCGTCCGCCAGATGGACCGCCTGGGCGTGCAGAAGACCTGCGTCTTCAGCTTCGCCGGCGTCACCAGTGACGAGCGCTTCGGCAACGACATCGTCGCGGACGCCGTCCGCCGCTATCCCTCTCGCTTCGTGGGCTTCACACTTCTGAACCCCCATCGCGGCCGCGAAGGGATGCTCGATGAACTAGAGCGCTGTGCCGCCCTCGGCCTGCGCGGCATCAAGCTGATCCCCTATTACCAGGAGTATCCCGACGACGGCCCCATGCTCGAAGTCGCCGCACGGTGGGCGCACGAGCATCGGCAGATCGTTCTCAACCACCATTGGGGCCCGCCTGAGCACCTCGAACGCCTGCTCGCCAGATACCCGGACGCCTGCTTTATCAACGGGCACACCACCCTCGGCTACGCCGACTTGATGCAGCGCTATCCGAACCTCTACATCTGCTCGTGCGCGCTGGTCCCGCCGCACGCGTGCGAGGACATGGTGGCGCGCATCGGCGCCGACCGTCTCCTGTTCGGCAGCGACATGGAGGACCTGCCCATCGCGTGGGGACTCGGGCCGATTCTATTCGCGCGCTTGCCAGTCGAGCAGAAGCGCATGATACTCGGCGGCAACCTGCTGCGCCTGCTCGAGCGCTACTCTTTGCCGGAGGGATGAGAAGATGAGGTTGGGTGGTCCACTCTTTGAGAAGTATGAAACCCCGAGCCAATGGGTCAGCGCCGTGCGCGCCGCCGGCTACCGCGCCGCGTCCTGCCCTGTGGGAACTGATGCGTCCACGCAGCGGCTCGAAGCCTATGCCGCGGCAGCCGCCAGAGAAGACATCGTAATCGCTGAGGTCGGCGCATGGAGCAATCCGCTGTCCCCGGACCAGGCGGAAAGAGCCGCCGCAGTCGAGAAGTGCAAAGCGTCTTTGCTGCTGGCCGAACGCATCGGCGCACGCTGCTGCGTCAATATCGCGGGGTCGCGCGGCGAGAAGTGGGACGGCCCGTCCGCGCTGGACCTGACCGACGAGACGTTCGAGATGATCGTGGAAACGGTCAGAGAAATTATTGACGATGTTCGTCCGAAGCGAACGTTCTATACGCTTGAGACCATGCCATGGATGTACCCCGACTCCACCGATGCCTATCTCTCTCTTCTCAAGGCCATCGACCGGCCGGGCTTTGCAGTTCATTTCGACCCCGTAAACCTGATATGCAGTCCGCAACGGTACTTTCGCAACGGTGAGATAATCAGGGACTTCGTGGCAAAACTCGGTGCGCACATCAAGTCGTGCCACGCAAAGGACATTCTGCTTCAGGGCCAGTTGACAGTTCACCTGGACGAAGTGACGCCGGGCTGCGGCCAACTTGATTACAGCGCCTTTCTTGGTGAACTTGCGAAGCTGCCGGGAGATATTCCCGTCATGCTGGAGCATCTGCCGAATCCGGAGGACTACGCGGCGGCCGCGGATCACATCCGACAGGTCGGCGCGCAAGTGGGAGTCGCCCTATGAGCGCGTTCGCCATTACCGTTACCCGTCAAGCGGAAGCGGCATTGCTGCCCGTGGAAAACGTCGGCCAAATTGCCGATAGGAAAGGAGCGTCATGGATATTCAGACGCTGACAAGGTTTTTCATGTGGTGTACAATCATAAACGGGGCCCTGTTTGTCCTGGGGGGCGCAATGTGCATGTTCGCCCCGGACTTTGTGTACCGGACCCACAGCAAATGGTTTCCCATTCCCCGAGAGGCCTTCAACGTGGCTATTTACTCCTTCCTCGGGTTGTTCAAGATTGTCTTTCTCGTTTTCAATGTCGCTCCCTACGTGGCTCTGCTGATCGTCGGATAAGAGGGAATTGCAGGCAGGCGTCCGCGAGAGGAAGAAATGGAGTGAAGGCTTGTCGGAACTGTGGTTGTCAGCGCTGAGAAAGGAGCACGAGAAGGCCAGGGCGGCGGGGGATCAGAAGCGTGTTGCGCAGCTTGAGGCCCAAGGAGCGGAGCGGCAGAGGCTAATGCACAAGCAGGGCTTCAGCGCCGCGCCGGTGGACGACATTCTTGAGCAGATCGAGGACCGTCTGCCGGCGATCAAGCAGAAGGCCGGCGTGGACGCGGTCGTGTCAAAATGGGACAAGGACGCGCTGGCGAAGCGCTCGTCCGCCGAGCGTGTCGACGTGACTATGGAGCTGGTCGATGCGTTCAAGCCCAGCGAGAGACAGCCCAGAAGCGCCATCGAGATTCAGGAGCACAAGCCCATACCGCTGAGTCAGGCGGAGAACATCAGCGACTGACGAAAAGACGGATGCCGCCAACCGGCTTCGAGTCGCCGACGTTGAGGATACTCCGGTCACCGCCGTGCTTTTGGGTCAGGCCTGCAATGACGGCACGCTTGATAATCAGCGCTTAACGCTTCCATTGCGCTGGCGAAGGCCGTAAGGTTTTCTTCGGTGATGCGGTCTCCCGAAGGACATCCTGCACGGTGAAAGACCCTCGACTGCCGGTTTGCAGGAAACAAGTCAAGCTGCCTGTTCTTCAATCTCGTCAGGTAGAGACTCCGAAGATCACCTTCGTCCAAGGATCGTGCTTTCTTCAACGTTGTGAAGGCGTTAAGCCAGGGTAGAGCACCAAAAAACCACCACAGAACAAGGACAATTGTGGCAAGGCATATTACCCAGACCTGCGCGCCGACGAAGATAGCGGTCAAAGTAAACGCTCCCACGATTACGACCGGAATCAACACTAAGATCAAAGGCCCACCGTCTTCGCACCAAGCTCGCCCGTCCGGGAGGGTACGCCGCAGATCGTACCACGCCCGGGCTATCGCCGCTTCTATCTTCTTATCCGCGTATTTCTCCAGAGTTTGCGGCATTTCCTTCAAGCTGTCCTCAGAGTCCCGGCTGGCTTTGGAAATGCGGTCCTGGCCAGTTTGCCCGATCTGCTTAAGCTCGGTTAGTCGCTTTTCAGCTGCCTTGCGAAACGCATCTATTTCCTGGCGTTGCGACTCGATCGAGCTGCGTGTCGCCAAGCCCTTCAGCCACTCAGAGGCGTCAAATTGGAACCATCCGTGCCTTTCTTCGTACTGCAGTTTGTCGAGGTCACTCCGAAATTCCTTTTTCAGCGTCTTCAACTTGGAGTGGTAGTTGATCAACTCCCCCTCGATTTGGGTCAGCCTCTCGCACCACCGCTCAGAGTCCTTCCGAGTCGGTTCCTCATATGCGATTTTGGCCTGATCCAGACGAGCCAAGCTCCTTTTGGTGCGCTGGTGGATTATCTTTCGAGCCTGTTCAATCCCAAGCCTGGTGTTGGCCCGGTAGCGAGCCAGGAGTTTCCGTCTAAAGGTGTGCAGTGCCCTCCAATCTCGCTGCGAACCAACAGTTGGCCGTGGCGGTCCGGCGATGACGCTGAGCCAGCGGCTATCGCGCCACTGGGGTCCGAACGCGCAATCGCGGGCTGTTCTCGAATAGGAATCCCTGTGCTGCCTCACATGGTTTTTCACCGCGCTATCGATGCAAGGACGTTTTGACTGTACGTACTTGCTCACAGACTGGACAATACTGTCGGCGAGCCGACGAGCAGCAGCAACTTCCTCATCAGCAATCGTTCTGAGTTTGGATTCGCGCTTACTCGCCATCTTTGCCAGTTCCTCGGTCAACCTGTTCGTCTCCTGGTCTATGCGTTTCTTGGTATTTGTCAGACACTTAGCAAGACGCGCTTTCTCCGCCCTTAACTTCTCGCGTTCATCCCGTAATCTGCGACGAAGTATATCAGGTAACGGATTCTCAGCGATGGCCATTGCTATTTGGGCCAACGGTGAGAACAAACGTGCGAGATTTTCGCGGTACGCGTCTATCTCATAGATCGGCGCACTGTTTATCGAATCTGTTATTACGCGAAACAGCTCATCGAGCGCCGTCTCAGCCTTCTCCCTATCGTAGAGGATGTTGGCGGATAGCTCTGCTGGTGGGAAGTTGACCTTCATCGCTTCCCCGTACCGCCTGTCTGCTTCCTGGTGCTCCTCAGAATCCTCGTATGCAATAAGGCCGTCCAACGAGAAATGAGTGATCACCCCAAAGTGGTGGGACGCATCTGCATGTTCGCCCGTTAACACCAGGCGGCGGGCCTCAATCACCTGCTCCCGGAGAAAGCCTTGGTGACCCTGTGAGAATTTGTGATGATGCAATATTGAGCCCCCGACGTCACAAAAGCCACCTCTGTCATCGTCTGGCTCGTACGCACCCTCCCTGGCGTTTTCCACTGGCAGGACTTCTCCTGCGCTTATCTTGTTTATGTAGGTCAGGATTCGTTCCACGAAGGATTCGTGGCATTCTCGACTTGGCATAATCAATTCCCAAAGAATATTGTACGTACTCCCCCAGCCGTGCCCATCCACTCGCCCACCGCCATGGCGATGTGGCTTTGGTCTTCGCGCGGGTGGTGTGGCCGGCCATACTCATTCAGGTAACCGCGTAGGCGCCTACCAACCTGGGACATCTCGCGGTGCAGGATTACGGAGTTGATTCAGGCAGCAGAGATGTTTCGCTGTCCACCGCATTTGGGAATGCCAACGGTCGGTGTTGGCGGTTTCTTTTTATGCTAACGCGGGTGCCTTGAGACAAATCGCTGCAGCGGGAGCTTCGCCGTGAAGATGGAACGTTCAGGGATGTTCTCCGATCCAAGCGATCCGCTCTTCCAGCGCGCTGCCGGCCAGCGCGTTCAGCAACCGCTGGTCGCAGGTGATCATTACCCCCTTGGTCTCTTCGGCCAGCGCGAGGTACAGACAGTCGTACACGGTCCGGCCCGTCCGCAACGCCAGTTGCAACGCCGCCTCCACGAGTGGCTCTGCGGGTGCTATTCGCAACGGCAGGCTCAGCACGTCGTCGAGCAATTGAATGGCTTCCTGCTCGTCGATCTCCCCGCGGCGATGACGCTTCCAGATGACGTTGGCGAACTCAAGATAGATGAGGTCCGGCGCGTGCAGTTCGCGGTCGGAGATGAACAAGGCCCGCGCAACGTCAGCGTGCTCTTCCTGAAAAAATGCGGCGGCCACTACGCTGGCATCGAGAACACAAGCCATCATCGATCACGATCCTCGCGGATCAAGTCCAGGCTGCTGGCAAAGCGGCGGCCGGCGAATCTCTGCTTCCAGCCGTCCAGCATGGCTGCTATATCCCGGTTGCTTGCTCCGGCGGCCTGTTCTATCAACAGCTTGGCCTCGCTTTGCAGGGACCGGCCGTGCCGCCTGGCGCGGGCCTCGATCCGCTTGATTGTCTGCTCGTCCAGTCCACGAAGCACAAGGTCGGGCATGGCAATACCTCCCACGGACAGGAACCAGCTAACTACTATGATGATAGCACCTGGCCGCACGCCTGGCAAGAAACATCTCTCCAGCTTGCCCTCCGTAGTCCCGCGACGGTTCGTCCCGCAGTCGCGGGCTCTCACCGCCCTGAGCCCTTCGACGTTGCTCAGGGCCGCGAGCTTGTCGGACGGCTTGTCGAAGAGCTGCGGAACGAAGGATGGTGTCTGCTCTGCGGTGAAAAGTGCCTGAACGGTTACGGATACCCCACGAACAGACGGCCGCTCATTGGACGTACGGAGCCGCGAGGAGGTGCTCCTTCGGATACGCGCGCCAGCCCCTCAGGTGCGGCGGCACACAGACCCTCATGCAGGCCCCCATGACGTGTGATCCCGCCTCGATACCGGCGCTCTCCCACTTTCTGTGCAGGGCGGCAAGCAGGTTTTCGTCATTCACCTCCGCGTCCTCGGGAGGCATCTCCGTGAACTCCTGGCCGAAGTACTCCGGCCCTTCCTGGGCCACCAGGTTGACCTGCTCGCTCCAGGCGCAGCGCCAGTGGTCTACCTTCGCGTATTTGAAAGTCCGGTCCCCGATAGTGCAGCTCTCCAGGTTGTCGGGATCAATCGCTCCGAGGGGACATGCCTCGACGCAGGCCATGCACATGTCGCACAGAGGCGGCCCGGAGTACATCGGGTCCGGCGCCAGCGGCGCATCGGTAATGATCGTGTCGAAGCGCTGCCTGACGCCGAACTCGGGCGAGATGAGCAGGCTGTGCAGGCCCAGCTCTCCCAGGCCCGCCGCCGCCGCGGCATGACGGTGTGAGAAGTTGGCGCACCACGCGCTGGGGATGTCCTTGTAAGGATGCACTCTCCAACTGCCGGAGACGGGTATCGCCACCGCTTCGTGGCCCTCGTCCTCCAGCAGACGCGATATCTTCAGGGCGGCGCGGTTGAGCATGTATCCGATGGTCTCGTTCTGGTGCTGTCCGAGCGCCATCATGCTCGAGGCGGGCTCCTTGCCGGCCCGATCGAACATGGCGTAGGGATAGCGGATGGCAATGACCACCACCGCCCTGGCGCCGGGCAGAAGGGCCTCGGGGCGCAACATGCGCGGGGCCGAATGGTAGCGCTCCGGGTCGGCGATGCCGACCAGGTCCATCCGCCAATCGCGTGCCAGCTTCTTGACCCGTGCTGTAAGCGTGTCACTCAAGTGATTCTGCTCCCTGACCGCTGTCTGCTGATCCATTATTCCTCATATGCGGAGGGACGCAGGCCCGTTCGCAGGCGCGATCGGCGTATGAATACCACGTTTGCATCCCGCCCTCACGGCCTTTCCGTGCCTGCGCTTCCTGCACGTCTTCTTCTGTGATCTCCCCCTCCGGAGGCTCGACCGTCACGTCCAGGCCGTAGGTGTCCGGCCCCGCCCTGGCGAGCAGCATGAAGCGCTTCGACCACATGCAGCGCCATATATCCTTACGGGCCACGGCGAACGTGCGGTCGCCGACCCGGACATCCTCCAGCTTCTCCCCGTCCAGAGCGCTCGTATAGCATTGCTTGACGCACTCCATGCACCGGTCGCAGAGGGGGGGGCCGTCGTACATGGGGCTCGGCTCGAGCGGGGCGTCGGTGACCACGGAGATGAACTTCTGCCGCGTGCCGTATTCGTAGGTTATGGGGACGCCGTGCACGCCGAGTTCACCCAGGCCGGCGGCCACGGCGGCGACGTCATGGTCGAAATCCGGCGTCCAGTAGGTGGGGATGTCCTTGTAGGGCCGCACGCGATACTGGCCCAGTTGCATAGGTATGGAGAGGAAGCCGCGGTTTTCCAGGTAGCGCGCCACGTCCATGGCCGCCATCAGGAGGTTGTGCGGCATATAGAAAAGGTCGAACATCTGCAGGGACATGTAGCTTTCGGCCTCGGTGCGCCCGGCCAGTTCGTACATCGCCCTGGGATAGCGCATTGCCATGGACACCGTGGCCTTCGCCCCCGGAAGGTGCGCCTGGGGCCTGAGCCTGTGGTGGACGCTCTGGAAACGATCATTGGGAGCTATGCCCACGAGGTCCATCCCGGCTTCGGCAGCGACGCGCCGGACACCATCAGCCAGCGATTCCATCTCAGTTCTCCCGAGTTGAGGTTGAGCAGGGCGGGCCAGTTTGTATGTCTCGCAGGTTTCGGCACGGGGGTATTTCCCGGCCTAATATCCGGTAAGCTTGGATAGCCTGCGCCACGTTGCGCAAGCGGCGCCCATCGTACGTCCTCTGATTGTTCCTGTCAACCCGCCGGGCGCGCCTCACTGCCACGGTCTTCGCCACAAGGCAAATGCCTCGATTGACCGTCGTGGGCTTGCTTCCCGCTCGGGGGGCTCGTTAAGATGAATGACCTGCTTTCGGGTGAGGTCCGTCGTCGTGGGAGAGCCTATCCTTCACGTCTATGCCGATTACAAGTGGACCGGGCCGTCAGGCCCGGTAGCCCGCCTGTGTCGGGAACTAAGCCGCCAGGGATGGCGTTCGGACCTGGTCTGCGCGCGCCCGCCTCCGGAGTCGGAGCGTTCTCTGGGCAGCCGCGCGCGCGAGATGGGACTTGGCGCCTTCGAGGAGGGCTTCTGCCTGGACAGTTCGTGCGGGCTGCGGGGGGCGATGCGGGACGTCAAGGCCCTCCGGGAACTCATCCGAGAGGGCGGCTACCGGCTGGTGCACTGTCACGGGAGCTGGGATCACTTCATCTGTGCGCTGGCGCTCCGTCGCAGGCGGGGGGCGACGTCCCTCGTGCGCACGGACCACAGGGGGCGCGCATATCGTCGCAATCCGTTCTGGCGCCGTTTCTACGGACCTCGGACGCTGGATCACCTTATTGTGCTCAGCGACCGCTACGCAGCGCAGGCCGTTGACAGGATGAAGCTGGCCCCGGACTCAGTGAGCAGCGTGCGCGGGGCGGTGGATACGGAGGAATACCGGCCCGTCCAGCCCCCGCCCGAGCTGCGCAAGCGCCTGGGACTGGGGGCGCAGGACGTGGTTTTCGGCGTGGTGGCCCGGGTGCAATGGCACAGGCGGTTCGACGTACTCCTGGAGGCCGCGCTGCGGGTCCAGAGACAGTCCAGGCGCATCAAGATCGCCGTCTGCGGCCGCGGCACGCATAAGCGGGAGATACTCGACGAGCCGCTGGCCCGGTTGGGATTGGAGGGCACGGTTCTGCCGCTCGGATATCGGACGGACGACTACATGGATGTGCTTTCCACGTTCGACGCCGGCCTGATGTTGGCGCCGGGCAGCGACGGATCGTGCCGCGCGGCGCTCCAGATGGCGGCGATGGGCAAGCCCCTGCTGGTGGCCCGCAGGGGGACATTGCCGGACATCGTGGTCGACGGCGAGACGGGCGTCGTGATAGATGACAGCCCTGCCAACCTTGCCGAGGCCATGCTTCAGGTTGCGGCGGACAGGGATGCGCGAAGGCGGTGGGGCGTTGCCGGCCGACGCCGAATGCAGGAGCATTTCAGCCTCTCGGTTCAGGCCGAGCGAGTGCGCCAGGTGTATGAGAAGGTCCTCGGGCGGCGGCCAGAGCCTGCGCATGCCCCATGAGGGCGGAGGGATATACCCGCCCCGGGGGGGAGGGTTACGCTGGCGGCTCGTCGCCGGCCAGCAGGGAGCGAATCGCGTCATTGAGCCTGCGCTCGGTGATGTCATGCAGGATAGCGTGCAGCGCGGTGACCTCGTCGCCGTCCCGCTCGGGAACCAGCGTAATCTCGGCCCAGAAGCGCTCGCCATTGGCGCGTTGCATGAGCGCCTCCTCGCAGCGGGCCTCATCCGCGTTGCTGAGGGCGCCCTGCAGGAGGTCGCGGACACTGTCGCGGGCTGGCTCCGAGGCGAGTTCGGGGAATGACATCTTACGGAGAACGTCTTCGTCATGGCCCGTGATGTTGCGGGCGGCCCGGTTAGACCAGTTGATCGTGCCCTCTGCGTCGAGCGTGAACAGGGCATCGGGCAGGGCGTCGAGTGTCTTGTAAAGGGATGGGAGCGCCGAAACCTCCGGGTAGGACGGCTCGGTGGGCCTGCTGACGGTGTAGAAATGATCAATTCTTGAGACGTCGCTCCCGATGCGCTCGACCGGGGTGCTCCAGTAGCTGACGGTCTCACCACCGGCCGGGCCCTCCATGGAAAGGTCGTAATGTTCGATGTATCCGCCCTTGCCATGCGCCTGGCGAAGCGCGTCGAGGAAAGAGTCCGTTTTTTCACTGACTCCTGCCAGCTCAGCGTCCAGCGCGTCGAGATAAACCTTGCCCTGGAGTGCGTTCTTATCGGCGCCGAACCACTCGGCTGCGGTCGAGTTGATCCATGCGATCTTGCCATCGGCGAGGACGACGACTCCGCACTGGAGCCGATCCACCCCATCCTCGAGGATGCCGGTCAGCTTCTTCATGTCGCTCCAGAGCTGCACTTCGGCCTTTTCGAGTCCTGCGACCTCGACGAACGTCATCACCAGGTGGTCTTCATCATTTCGGCGGAAGCGCGCGGCGCGCGCTTCGGTGGGGATTCGGCTGCCGTCGTCGCGCTGGAGGTTGAGGCGGCTTTCGGCCTGTCCCAGTTCCATGGCGTTGTCAATGCATTCTCGCAGGGCCTCTTGGTCGGGCGGGGGCACGATGCTTTCCACGGGCTGGCCGAGCAGTTCGGCGGCGGTCTGCTCCAGCATGCTGCAAAAATGCCGGTTGCCATATTGGAGCTTGCCGTCCGGGCCGACCATGATAATTGCGGCGTTGGCGCTTTCGGTCAGGCTCTCATAGAGCTGCTCTTGGGGCGGGGCCGTGGGTTCTTCTTCGGCGACGCGGAGCAGGGCGGGGCGTTTGCTTATGGCCTGCTCGCGTTGAGCCCATTGGGCGATAACCAACGGAATGATTTTCGCGAAATGTTGCTCCTTTGCCAGGTAATAGTCGGCGCCGGTGTCAAATATGCGCGCCGCGGCCCTGGGGTTCCAGACGGGGGTCAGGCACAAGATGAAGATGGACGGGAGTTTCAGCTTGAGAATGTCGATAAGCGCCGTCGCGGCGTCGGGATCTGAGTCCCAGTTTATGATCGCCACGTCATAGTGGACACTCATGCTCAGTGTGTCGGACGTGGAAGGATGGAAATCTGTGCTCTCCACTTCGACGTTCTCAATGGTGTCTGCGATTGCCTTTTCAGTTGCGGCACGATGGGCCTCTACATTCTCAACGAGCATGATTCGAAGAGAAGATTCAAGGTGAATCTTCTCCCTGAGTGGAGCGATGGCGTGTTTGCCGGCCTGGTCGGCGGCCCGCTTGCTGCGTTCTTGCGCTTCGCTGCGCACCTTTGCGAGCGCCGGGGCAGCCCTGGGATGGCCCATTCTTGCGGCTTCTTCGAGGGCGATGATGGCCACTTCGAGGTTGCCGACCTTGTAAAGGCATATCCCCAGCCCGAACCACGCCCGTATGTCCGTCGGATCGGTCTCTGTGGCCTCCATGTAGACGTCGGCGGCGGCATTATAGTCGCGTTGCTTGATAAGCTGGCCCGCCTGATAAAGCAATCGTGTCGCGTTTTCCATTAGTTCTGCTCCCTAATGCTATCGTTCGAGCAGAGCGACGGGCGCACACAATCGGTCGCCCCGCGCCGTCCACGTTACACGCAGAGCACATGGCTCATTCATACCTTCCGGGTTCTTCGCGGTCACCCAGTAGGCGAAGCGAACGGAAGTAGCTTTTCCTGCGGTGGTCGAACCGGATAAAATACCTACTCGGACTTACCGAGGTGATCAAGCGCGGCTGCTTCTGCGACAAGCGCGGCAGCTTCATGGACCAGCTTCGCATTGTATATGGTATCGCCTTCAATGGGAATCAAGCAAGTCTTTTCTACCATGGGGACAGCGATATGGCGGAAGAAGAGAAAGAGCGCCGCTATGGTCGCTGCCTGGTAGAACACGTTATCGGCTCCGGCGCCAGGGCGACAGTCTACCTCGCCTGGCACGAGGCGCTGGAAATACCGGTCGCAGTGAAGGTCGTGTCCAAGAGCGGCGAACGGCGCGACGAGCATTTCAACGAGCGCTTCCAGCGCGAGGCGCGCATCGTCGCGCAACTACACCATCCGAACATCGTGCGCGTTTATGACTGCGGCGAGACAGAGGACAGCTACTATCTCGTTCTGGAGTACATCGAGGGGGACAGCTGCCGCGATGAACTGGAGCGGGCGGGCGTCTTCGACTGGCGCACGGCCGCAAATGTTATCCGGCAGACTGCCGAAGCGCTGCGCCATGCCTACAAGAAGGGCATCATCCATCGGGATCTGAAACCCGGAAACATCATGATCGACCGGGAGGGCAACGTCCGGCTTGCCGATCTGGGACTGGCCAAGGAAGTGAGGCACAGCAACCTGTTCGCCACCGCGGAGGGCGACGTTTTGGGCACTCCTTACTACATGAGCCCGGATCAAATCCGGCAGCCCGGGCAGGTGGACTTCCGATCGGATGTCTATTCCCTCGGAGCCACGTTTTTCCACCTCGTTACGGGGAAAGTGCCATTCGAGGCGCCCACTCCCTTCGAAATAATGACCAAACATCTCAGCGAGCCGCCACCAAATCCCAAAGACCTGCGCCCGGAGCTGCCCGACGAGCTCTGCGACATCATCCTGCGGTGCATGGCGAAAGAGCCCCAGGGACGCTACGAGAGCTACAGCCAGTTGCTCGACCAACTGGAAGCCTTGTTGGCGCTCGCTCCCGAAGCTGAAACCAGCGTGAAAGAATCACCCGCAGGGGAGGCGGAATGCCGTGCCACCGCCGTGGGGCTGGAGCGAGAGTCAAAAGGCGCCTCGGAACAAGGAGCCCCCGCCGGCAAGCTCCCCCCGCTCTCTCCCTCCGAACTGCCCGTGAACAGTGAGAATATTCTCACCAAGGCGCTCGGTGTGGGCGCTCTTCTGGGCTACGTCTGTTTCGTGAGCTACCTGCATTACTTCATCGTGGCAATGGCCGGATTCTGGACGGGCCTGGCCGTCAGCATCGGGTTGGTCGCGTTCGCCGTGCTCTGGGGGTATTGGGTGGTAGCCGTGCGAAAGGGGGGTGGCGCACAGATGCATGAGGGGGGCGAAAGCGATCTAAACAGCATACTGGCGGGCCTATGTGAGCGCCTTGCCCTGGAGGCGCCGCGGCTGGAGATCACTCGGCGAACAGACGCCGCCTGGAGCAGCTATTCTTTCTTCTCAAAGCCGGGAACCATTTACCTGCCGGGCGGCTGGCTGAAGACGATGGACCTGTCCGAGGAAGAAACCGAGGCATTCATAGCCCAAAGCCTTGCCGGCAGGTACGCCGGTGATTCCGATCTGCGCACAATGCTGGCTATCCCGGCAGGGCTGCTTGCCGCCGGGCGGGGGGCGCTCAGCGACCTGGCCCACGTGTTTCCCGGACTTCGCCCGGAGGCGCATTTTCGGCTGGCCCGGGTGCTTGCTCTGTCGCTCCTGTCCGCGGGCTGCGCGCTTATTGTCATCCTGTTTCTCAACTCGCCCCGCGCCGCTGGCCTCGAATTGATGTTCGCCGCTGTGCTGCTTCTGACGGCCGCATTTGAGCGGCACAGCCGCCTGATGGCGGACTCCTTCGCCTCCAAAGTGACACACAGAGAAGATGCAGTCCAGGCCCTCATAATCCTCTCCGCGCTCTCCAGCGTGGAGGGCAATCAGTTCATACTGGAGAGCATGGGCCAGACGCCACCCGAGCATCTCCTGCTGGGTGGGCCGCCCTCGCCCGTGCAGAAGTACCAGGTGGTGACGCAAGCGGTTTCCTACTATTACAGTGCGCAGCACGTACCTGACGTGCTGGAGTTCGCTGGCACACTGTTCTCGCCAGTGCCCCTTGCGGCCCATCGCCTCAATCGGTTGGGTGGCATCCCTCGTCAGACGTATAGAATCGCCAGGGGCCTCTCGTGGGCGGGACGCACTTACGCCCGTATGTTGGGCGTGGACCCAGACCACGTGACAGGCATGTCCGAGCTGGTGAAGATAGGCTGGTATGGCGTCATCGGCATAGTAGGCGGGGCAACCGCCGTGGCGTTGTTTGCTATCCTGACGTACCTTACCGGTAAGCATTACCACACATTCCTGGCGGTGGTGGAGATCGTCGCGACCGTCACGGGGCTCGCGGTTGGCCGTCGCGCATACAGGGAGGGCTTCTGGGCGGGCCGGCTCGGCTGGGCTTGCACGGCGGCCTCCGTCGCGTTTACTTGCGCCGCCATGATTGGAATCTGCCTGGTGGGCGGAAGCGGTTTCTCAGAGTTCGCGATGCAATTCCCGCTCAGCTTCGTCATTGTCCTCTTGTTTGTTGCGCTCGCAGCCATGCTCTACGCACGCATCGCTGCCGCGCGCGGTGTCCAGATGGGGCATTGGCCGGTGGGGGGGTGATCCGCCGCCGGCTACGTCACGAGGGCGCCATTTTGTGCTGCCCTCTCCCGTCCTGCGATGTGAGACACGCCGAAAGCGCGTAATTCTCCGCCGAGAGGCCGCCTTCCTCGCCCAAATCCCGCATGAAGCACGTAAGTCTCTGTGACGTAGGGCCTTACGACATATCAGGCCTGATTCGCGCTCCGAAAGTCCCTTGCGGCGGCTCGATCACCCGGTCTTTCTCGGTTTTAAGCCCAATTCTCCCCAAGGCGCGCCATTCAGACCAACGGCGAGCAATCCATGGCCACTGTGGCCAGGGCGAAACTATACGCGCTCCTCAGCTAACCCACGGCCGCGGCCGAAAGAGCGATTCAGCCGATGGACCACGCGCCAAATAAGCACCGAACCGCCTGTTGCAACGGCCGCCTAATTGCCCACCCAGACACAGGAGGGCGGGCTTGGCAACTGCGCCGCCGGGCTCCGCAAGGGCCATCCGCAGAACTAGACAGGCCGTCTTCGACAGCAAAGGATGGTCCGCCGTCTCTAACGCAAAGCGCCCCGAATTGGTCAAAGCGATGAGGAGGGGCAAGAATGCCCAAACACTGGGAATTCGCGACAATGGAGGCAAGCTGCTGCCAAGCCGCGCCAACCCAGGAAAGCCTGGCAAAAGGGCGTGAGAATCCGCCCGAACTCCCGGCAGCGAGCATGAGAATGAGACAAAGCGCCCGGGGGGAGGTCGTAGAAGCGTGCAGGTTCTTTTGCGCCGGGCGAGCAGTGTAACATAATATCTCTTATCAGACGTTAGATGTTTTCGCTCTCGCTCCGCCCTCTCGCGCCTCTGAGTTGCAGAAAGCCTCCTCGTCTGACATATGTAAGCGGTCCTTCCATTGCTTGTGGTTGTCCTCAGGTTCATGGCTTTTGGACCGGATGTTAGTAGGCGGGGCTTTGGTTGCTGGCGTACGGGAGGAGATGTTCGTGTGAAAGGTTGGAGTTTCTTGGTGAGAGGCGGCCTTGTGTGAGAGAATGCTGGGGTTTGTGGAAGGGGTTTGCCCTCCCCCGTTTCGGGGTGGGAGGTTAGCGCGAGTATTTCACGAGCATCTTCCGGATTCGTGTGCAACTCTTTAGAGGGAGAGGAGTTCCGGCTCGAGAGGCGGCCAATGGCAAATGACACGCTGTTGGCGCCCAGCGAGGCGATTTTGCTGTCAGGCAGGCCCGCACAAGCGAGCTTGCGCAGGCGGGCCGATAGGCACGTTGAGGATACGTGAGTGCTGAGGGCGCAGCATGAGGGCAAAAGCGCCCGCTGGACGGTAAAGGCTCGTGAAATATCCGGGCTAGGGGAGCCGCAGTGCCTTGTGTGCTTGTGAGGCGTATTGTGAGGGGATACAATCGCTGGCTCGGAGAGTTGATCAGGCGGTTTCGTAGAGTTCGGCGCGAACGTCAAGGAGAACGGCGCGTGCGATACGGGCATTTCGACGATGAGAAGCGTGAGTACGTTATCGCGCGTCCGGATACGCCCTATCCGTGGATTAATTACCTGGGATGTGAGAAGTTTTTCGGCCTGATCTCGCAGACCGGCGGCGGATATTGCTTCTGTCGGGACGCCGGGCTCCGCCGAATTACCAGGTATCGCTACAATAATGTGCCGCTCGATGCCAACGGGCGGCTTTTCTACATCAGGGACGGGCAGGACGTCTGGACGCCCACCTGGCTCCCGATGAAAAGTGAGCTGGAGTCCTACCAGTGCCGCCACGGACTGGGATACACGGCGATCAGCGCAGAGCGCGCGGGGCTCCAGGCGGAAATCCTTGCTTTTGTTCCCCTCGGGCTCGACTGCGAGGTCCATCGGGTGATACTGCGCAACACCAGCTCGCAGGCGAAGACGGTGCGCCTTTTCTCATGCGTGGAGTTCTGCCTCTGGAACGCGCTGGACGACATGACGAATTTCCAGCGCAATTTCAACACCGCAGAGGTCGAAATCGAAGGCTCGGCCATATATCACAAGACGGAGTATCGCGAACGCCGCGACCATTACGCCTTCTACTGGGTGAACCGCCCGCTGGTCGGCTACGATACGGATAGGGAGAGTTTCCTCGGCCCCTACAACGGCTATCACGAACCGGCGGCCCCCCTATCGGGTTCGCCGTCCAATTCCGTTGCCCACGGGGGCGCGCCCATCGCCTCGCACTGCGTCGAGCTGAACCTGAGCGCCGGCGCCGAGCAGGAACTGATCTTCGTCCTGGGATACGTCGAGCTGGATCGGGATCACAAGTGGCAGGCCCCCGGCGTGATAAACAAGGCGCCGGCGCAAGAGGTCCAGCGCCGCCTGGCCGAACCCGGCGCACTGGAGGAGGAACTCGGCCGCCTGCGCGATTACTGGGACGGCCTCCTTGGCGCCTACCGCGTGCGCGCGCCGGATGAAAAGCTGGAAAGAATGGTCAACGTCTGGAACCCGTACCAGGTCATGGCCACCTTCAACCTGTCCCGCAGCGCGTCCTATTTTGAGTCGGGCATTGGTCGAGGGGTCGGATTCCGGGATTCCAACCAGGACTTGCTGGGCTTTGTGCAGATGGTCCCGCAGCGGGCCCGCCGGCGCATCCTTGACCTGGCCGCCACTCAACTGCGGGACGGAAGCGCCCACCACCAGTACCAGCCGCTTACGAAGCGCGGAAACGACGAGATCGGCGGCGGTTTCAACGACGATCCGCTCTGGCTGATCCTCGCGGCCTGCGCATACGTTAAGGAAACAGGTGACCTGTCAATACTGGACGAAGATGTGCCGTTCGACAACGACCCTGACGACTGCGCCGGCCTGCTGGAGCACCTGCGGCGCAGTTTCTACCACGTTGTCGAGAACCTCGGCCCCCACGGCCTGCCCCTGATCGGGCGCGCGGACTGGAACGACTGCCTGAACCTGAACTGCTTCTCCACCGACCCTGACGAATCCTTCCAGACCACCGAGAATCAGGACGGCCGCACGGCTGAATCCGTAATGATAGCGGGGCTGTTCGTCTACGCCGGGCCGCAGTTCGCCGAGCTATGCCGCCGCTGCGGCCGGCCGCAGGAGGCCGATGCCGCTGCCGAGCACGTCAGCCGGATGCGCGACGCCATACTGGAGCACGGCTGGGACGGCGATTGGTTCCTCCGCGCCTACGACGATAACGGCGACAAGGTAGGCAGCAGCGAATGTGAAGCCGGCCAGATATTCATCGAGCCCCAGGGGTTCTGCGTCATGGCCGGCGTGGGCCTCGAGGACGGGCGGGCCGAGCGGGCGCTCCGCTCCGTCCAGGAAAAGCTGGACACAGCCTACGGCATCGAACTGGTCGCCCCCCCCTACCCTGCCTATCAGCTCCAGCTTGGGGAGATATCCAGCTATCCGCCGGGCTACAAAGAGAACGGCAGCGTGTTCTGCCACAATAACCCGTGGATCATCATAGCGGAAACCATTTTGGGCCACGGGGACCGCGCATTCGACCTATACAAGCGATTCGCACCGGCCTACATCGAAGACATCAGCGAGATTCATCGCACCGAGCCCTACGTATACGCCCAGACCATCGCGGGACGTCAGGCCGCCACCTACGGAGAGGCCAGGAACTCGTGGCTCACCGGCACGGCCGCCTGGGCCTACGTGGCCATAACGCAGTGGATACTGGGCGTTCGTCCCGATTACGACGGCCTTCGCGTCGCGCCCTGCATCCCTTCGGACTGGGAGGGATTCGAGGTTGAGCGCACGTTCCGGGGCGCCCGCTACCGGATCCGGGTGCGCAACCCTGACGGCGTCTCCAGCGGGGTTCGGCGCATAACGGTGGACGGCGAAGACATCGAGGGCGCCCTTATCCCCCCCCACTGCGATGGCCGGCTCCATGACATTGAAGTCCTGCTCGGCCCCGCCCACTGAGACTCCACTCGCTTACCCGGTCGCAAGGCCCTTCGTGAAGTCTCATTGCCCGGCCTCCGCGCCTGCGCTGAAGAGGAACCGCGCCTTCAGCTCGCTGTCTATCGGCCCGTCCGCGCGCAGCTCCGTCTCCTCCGGATGATACTGGCGGTAGGCGGCGTAGCCGCCGAGCACGTTCGCGACGTCGAGGCCGTTCTGCGCGAGGATCCGGCAGGCGAAATACGAGCGATACCCGGAAGCGCAGATAACGGCCAGCGGCGCCCCCGCAGGCGCCTCGTCCAGGCGTTCCCGCAGCTCGTCCACGTGTATATTCGTAGCCCAGGGGATGTGCCCCGCGTCGAACTCGCCCTTGGTGCGGACGTCCAGAACGGCGGTGTCGGGAGTGATTTCCTCCGCCGGGAAGATGTCCATGTCGCCCCGCAGGTGGTTGGCGGCCACAAAGCCCGCCATGTTCGCCGCGTCGTTGCCGGCGCCGTAAGCCGGCGCATACGCCAGTTCGGCCTCCTCCAGGTCGTAGACCGTCATGCGAGCCTGCAAGGCCATCGAGAACACGTCAATGCGCTTGTCCACGCCTTCCGTCCCGATGATCTGGGCGCCGAGCAGACGTCCGTCCTCGCTCGAGAACAGCATCTTCAAGGTCATCGGCGCTGCGCCCGGATAATACCAGGCATGGCTTGGGGGGCTGATGTAGACCTTTTCATACGGCATGTTGAGCCCGCGCAGAGTCTTTTCACTTGCGCCCGTGCAGGCGACCGCCAGATCGAAGACCTTGACGATCGCCGTAGCCTGGGCGCCACGGAAGGTGGACGCCCTGCCGCAGGCGTTGTCGGCGGCAATCCGTCCCTGGCGGTTGGCGAGGCCCGCCAGCGGCGACAGCATCGGCTGGCCGGTCACATAATCGCTCACCTGGATGGCGTCGCCCACGGCGTAGATGTCCGCGTCGCTCGTGCGAAGCTGCTCGTCCACCTTGATGCCGCCCGTCGAGCCGATTTCAAGACCTGCCTCCTCGGCAAGCCACGTCTCCGGCCGCACGCCGGCCCCAAGCACGACGAGGTCGCAGCCAAGGGCCGCGCCGTCCTGAAGCCGCACCACCAGGCGCGCCCCTTTGCGCTCGATGGCCGATGCGGACTTGCCCAGGAAGAGGGCCACGCCCTGGCGGAGCAGGTGGTTGTGCACGATCTGCGCCATCTCCGCGTCCAGGGGCGCCATGACCTGCGGAAGCGTCTCGACCACAGCGACGTCCAGGCCGCGCTTCGTCAGGTTCTCGGCCATCTCCAGGCCGATGAAGCCTCCGCCGATGACGACCGCCCGGCCACCCGCGGCCGCTTCGACAGCGCTGTCAATGCCTTCCATGTCCTCTATCGTGCGCAGCGCGTGAACGTGCGGGTCGTCCGCCCCGGGGATCGGCGGGCGCACCGGCGACGCCCCGGGCGCCAGGATCAGCTTGTCGTAGCCTTCCACGTACGTGCGCTCCCCGGACAGGTCGTGCACCGTGACCTGCCTGCGCTCGCAGTCAATCGCCGTGACCTCGCTGAGGGTCCGCACGTCCAGGTTGAAGCGCCGCCTGAGTCGTTCCGGCGTCTGGACCAGCAGACTGCTGCGGTCGCTAATTACGCCGCCGATGAAATAGGGCAGCCCGCAGTTCGCGAACGAGACGTGCTGCCCCCGTTCGAAGACGATTATGGTGGCCGATTCGTCGAGTCGCCTGGCGCGGGTGGCGGCGGACATGCCGCCCGCTACCCCTCCTATGATCACGAGCTTCATGCGTGTTCTCTCTCTCCCTGCATTTGTCAGCCTTGCTGGTCAGTTTGTGGCGCGGCAGGCAGATACTTCTCTATCAAGCCGGCCAGTCTATTCTCCGCCGTCAAGCCCACAACACGCTTAACTTGCTTGCCACCGGCGTAGAGCAGTATGGTTGGGACGCCCTGGATATTTTCCCTCTTGGACACATTGCGGACTCGGGCGGCGTTGACGATCGCCACCAGGGCCCGGCCCGCAAACCTGTCGGCCAGCGAGTTGAGCGCTGGCAACTGCCGGCGGCAGGCCGGGCAATAATCGGTGTAGAACTCGATCAGGACCACGCTGGCGGGGTCATTGATGGCCGCGTCGTAGGCCGCATCCGAACGGAGCTGCACCAGGTTCGAGCTGGCCTCTGTCTGCACGGCGCCCCCGGTCCGGCTCACGATGAAAAGCGCGATGAGCACTCCCAGGCCGGTCGAGATATAGGGATTGCACAATATCGGACACTGCCCGCCCGCAAGGTGGCTCGTATAGCCCACCGCCAGCCCGACGGCGCCGCCCACAAGAACCGCGATGATAATGCGCGCCAACATCTTCTATCTCCTTCAGTAGGGTGGTCCGCCGCTGGAATGCGTCTGCGGGCCGTGGTGAACGCCTATAGCAAAATGCGGCCCACGTGGAGCCGCTGCGCCAACGAATCCATTATAACATCGCCGTCTCGAATGTAAAAGGCGCTCCCTGGCGGATGCTGTCAAGTAGGCTGCGGGAAGGGGGCCGAACGCCTATCGCGGGCGGGCCGGTTGCAAGCGGTTGACACACACCACGCGCCCTATCGCCCTGCGGCAATCCTGCCGATATTGACACGTCAATATTGGTTGGGAGGGGGCGGGGAGATGGCGAAATGCATCCCGCAGGCCCGGGCTCTGGCGCGTCTGAAGCGCGGGGGCAACTGAGACCAGCCGTCCAAACAATCTTGACCGATAAGCTCCAGTATTGACGTGTCAATATTGATTGAAGGGCGCGCCAGTGTTGAGTCGGAGTTGTGCCGGCGCGCTCTGCCAGGCTTCGCGACGCACACTGCGGGCCCACCTGTCCAGAGCCGCCCCCCCTCCCCTGCTCACTTGTTGACCGAACGTGCTGCTTGTGTTACCTTGGGCCATTAGCAAGGACAGGTTTCCTCGTCAGTAAGTGTTCACCGCAGAGCTCGCCGAGCACGCAGAGACGGCGAAGGAGGCAGAAACAATGTGGGGGACCACCTTTCTATGATATCTTTGCGGTTGTGGGCGCCTCGGGCGTCCCATCCCTTGCCTTCGCGAGGGCGCCTTAGCGCCGCGCTACGGCGCGCCGGCGGCTTCGGGACTCGCCCGTTGGGCTCGCGACCCGTTTGCTCGCTCCGCTGGCAAGCCGTGTCCTCCGTGCCTCAGTGGTGAAAGGCGCCTGAGCGATTACACTCGTGACTGCCCAAAGGCCATGAACGTTACAGAATTCATCTGGAAATGGCGCGGCGCCCGGCTTTCGGAACGCTCCGCGGCCCAGCAGCACTTTCTCGACCTCTGTGAGCTGCTCGACCATCCCAAACCGGCCGACGTCGACTCCACCGCTGAGACATTCACCTTCGAGAAACTGACCCAAAAGCGCCACGGCAGCCACGGCTGGGCCGACGTGTGGAAACGCGGGGCGTTCGCCTGGGAATACAAGGGCAAGCACCGCGATCTCGAAGCGGCCTACGACCAGTTGCTGGAGTACCGCGAGGCCCTCGAGAACCCGCCCCTGTTGGTGGTCTGCGACATTGAACGGATCGTGGTGCATACCAATTTCACAGCCACTCCGCACGAAGTGCACGAGGTGAAACTCCGGGACATAGGCGCCCCACGGAGCCTGGAAATCCTGCGGGCCGTTTTCCACGATCCTGAGAAGCTGCGCCCGGGCCGAACGAGCCGGGCCATCACGACCGATGCCGCCGAGCGAATCGCCAACATAGCTCAGAGCATGCGGGATCGGGGCCTGGACGCCCACGACGTGGCTCACTTCCTGAACCGCATCGTATTCTGCCTCTTCGCCGAAGACATCGAACTGCTCCCCAAGGGACTCTTTACCCGTCTGCTGGAAATGACGCGCCGCGATCCGGAAGCTTTCCGCCGCAGGGTCCGGCTTCTCTTTGATGCCATGGCGGAGGGCGGAGATTTCGGAGTCGACACCATCCGCCATTTCAATGGGAGCCTTTTCGTTAAGGGCCTGGTGCTGGAATTGACGCGGGACGAAATCGACAGCGTACACAAAGCCGCGCAACTGGACTGGGGCGCGGTGGACCCTTCCATCTTCGGCACTTTGTTCGAACGCGGGATGGACCCGGACAAACGCTCCCAGATCGGCGCCCACTACACCAGCCGCGAGGATATCGAAACACTTGTGGACCCGGTGGTTATGTGGCCATTGAGGCGGGAATGGGACGAAACGAAAGGCATTGTAGAAAACCTGCTCAGCACGGGGCGCAAGAGCGGGAAGAAACCGAATAAGCCGCTGAGCAAGGCCGTGCGGACCCGTTCCCGGAACGAATCGAAGCAGTTAGTGAATCGTTTCTACAGCAAGTTGACTCAGATCAAGGTGCTGGACCCCGCGTGCGGTTCGGGCAACTTCCTGTATGTAACCCTTCAGAAGCTGAAAGACCTGGAGAAAGAGATCATCGTTTTTGCCCACGAAAAAGGCCTGGGGCAGGTATTGCCGATGGTCGGCCCGTGGCAGCTTTACGGGATCGAGATAAGCCCCTACGCTTACGACCTGGCTCAGATGGTTGTCTGGATCGGCTACCTCCAGTGGATCAAGGCAAATGGCTTTGGCATTCGGAGCGAGCCAATCCTGAAGCCCATGGAGCAGAACTTTCAGAACAAAGACGCCATCCTGGACATGAGCGATCCCGACAATCCCACGGAGCCAGAATGGCCCAGGGTGGATTACATAGTCGGCAACCCGCCGTTCCTCGGCGATAAGCTGATGCGCCACGCCCTCGGTGATGATTATGTAGAAGCACTCCGCAGCTTCTATGATGACAGAATACCGGGGCAATCCGACCTTTGTTGCTACTGGTTCGAAAAGGCCCGGGAGCATATTGAACATTCAAAGTGTGACAGAGCCGGTTTGCTTGCTACACAAGGCATTCGGGGGAAGCAAAACCGGAGGGTACTTGAACGAATCAAAAGGAGTGGGGACATCTTTTTCGCTGTAAGCGACCGCCCGTGGATTCTAGACGGAGCTTCCGTGCATGTTGCCCTAATTGGTTTCGACGATGGAGCGGAAAAGGCGAGAATAGTCGATGGCAAACACGTATCAGATATACACTCCAATCTGGCTGGCTACCATATGGATGTTACTGAAGCAAAGAAACTACCGGGACAATCACAACTGGCCTTCATAGGGACTACGAAGAAAGCGCGCCTGGACATTCAGGGGAATCTGGCCTTAGAAATGCTCCGTCTCCCGAATCCGTCGGGTCTTCCCAACAGCGATGTGATTCTGCCCTACCTGAACGGTAGAGATGTAACGCAAGGGAACAGGGGGTATTTCATCATAGACTTCCCGCCGTCTATAACTAAGGAAAAGGCGGCGCGTTACGAGGCGCCTTTCGAATACGTGAAAAGAGAAGTACTGCCTGGGAGACGGGATCACCGGGAAAAAGTGCAGCGAGAGTACTGGTGGCGTTTAGCGCGACCGTGTCCAGAGCTAATGGCTGCGATATCAAGTGCTGGGCGTGTATGTATTAGTCCGAGGGTCGCTAAGCACCGCCTTTTCGTATGGATAAAGCCTCCTATCCTGCCTGATTGTCAATTGATCGTTTTCGCACGGTCTGACGACTATTTCTTCGGTGTTCTGCACTCGCGGCTGCACGAGGTCTGGGCTCGGGCGCTGGGAACTCAGCTTCGGGAGCGCGAGAGCGGTTTTCGCTACAACCCCACCACCTGTTTCCAGACGTTCGCTTTTCCCTGGGCGCCGGGAGAGGAGCCGGATGGCGATCCGGCCGTCGCTGCAATAGCGGCGGCCGCACGGGAGCTGAACGAACTGAGGGAGAACTGGCTGAATCCGGCCGAGTACACCGTCACTGAGGTGCTGGAGTTCCCCGGCTCGGTGGACGGCCCGTGGGCCAGATACGTGGAGGAGCCCGACGAACGCGGCATCGGCGCCGTCAGATACCCGCGCACGGTGGCCGACGCGCCTTTCGCCGATGCGCTGAAGAAACGCACACTCACGAACCTTTACAACGAGATGCCCACCTGGCTCGAAAACGCCCATCGCAAGTTAGATGAAGCCGTCTTCGCCGCCTACCGGGCGGCAACGGGCGACAGCCGTTGGTCCCCCGAAATGACTGACGAAGAGATACTGGAGAGCCTCTTGAAGCTAAACCTCGAGCGTGCTTAGCCGGGGTATCCCATAATTCCCCGGCGGGGGATAAACCGTACGAGGCGCTATCTTTGCAGATAATAGAGGAGCCCTTGTCAGCCGCTTCTGGCCTGGATAGTTCGAGACAATGGAACTCTGTCCAATTCCTAATGGGTCAGAAAGTTCCCTTTTTTCAACGGCTAGCGTTTCCAATCGTCTTCCCATACGTCAAGCGTCATTGGCGGGGGCACTGCGTCGGGCTCTCTCTCAGCAGCACGTTGACTTTCTTCGCGATAGACGGCCAAGACCAGGTAGATGAGTGCCGCCCGCGCCATTCGCAGGATTGTCAGGGCCCGCGCCGTGAAGTCGGGTCGATATACGGAATGCGCAAGCGTATCTGAAAGAGCCTGTGCCAAATTGTCATCCTCGGCGGGCGGGCCTGGCCAAAGTTCTTGATGAACCTTGAGGTACTTATGTTCAAGGTGGTTTCTAATGTCAGCAAGGTCTTTGGCCTCCGCGTGCATCGACTGGCGAAAGCCAGGTACATCCTCATAAAGGTCCTTCGAAAGCCAGAACAGCCCACACAAAGGCCAGTTCTTCAGCGCTGGCAATTCCTGGCGCAGACCATACTTTCGTTTGCATTTTTGATACCAGAGTGTCCTGAACGTGACTCTACGTTCAGGGATTCCGAGGTTTAGGTAATGGTTTAGAAAGAAAGCGATCTTGTCAAAAAGCGAATAGGCAGACCGGAAGGCGAGTTTCTGCTTCTCGATTGCTAAGGAATACACCGGGTAATCCATGGTGTTGAAAAGCAGTACCATCCGGTCAGAGAAATGGGGCTCCGTTGCCTGCATCCCCGCAAAGAGCAGGTATCGAGCCGACACGAATTCCTGTTTCATCTGGTTGAAGAATCCGGCGAAATAAGGCCCTGCCATAATAGGCACAACTACTGACTTGATGCGCAGACAGTCGTGAGCGGCAATGGGATAAGGCCCAAGGTCGTTCAGTGGGTTGAGGAAGAGACAATGATGGAGGCACCAGCGACGGTATTCTTTCTCTTCCTGCGTGTCCCCAAGCGGAAAGTCGTGTAACTCCACATCCACGTTAGGAAAACCCGGCTTTGCTCTGGATTGTATCTTGTGCATAATCCTTCTAACGTCTGCCGTCGTATCACGAGACAGCGTGCCCTCTAACGACTTCTTGAGAATCCCATAGGCGAACCACCAGAACACCTGCCCCTGAGTCGTCTCCGGCAAAACGGCACCATAGTGAAAAAGACCTAAGCCTTTGTTTGCGAGCGCCATCGAAAAGCCTTCGTCGATTCCCAGCGCATTGTCCCAGTACCGGACCGCTTCCACACAGCGCCCCAGGTGGTCGAACAGATTGCCAAGATTGGTCAGGATCTGACAGCGTCCAGAGTTCGGGAAAGTTGGTTCATTCTCAGCAGCTCTGAGCGCCTTCCTGAAACAAACGATCTCTTTCTCAAAACCCTCATAGTTCCAGTCCCATAGTACACTCTCTCGGAACTTAACGTGGCGAATAGCTGACCAAGCATTCGCTGCAAAGTAGTGTGCGAAGGCTTCGTGCTTAGATGCGAGTTCTCCCTTAAGGAGTTCATCTAATAAAGCGAGGGCATGCTCCAGCCCTTTATTACGGTTTAAGTCGGCGGATAGGTTGACAAGTTGACCTATCTTGCTCAACACTACATCAGCAGGCATGCCCGACGTAGTAGAAATAGCCATAAGTTGGGAATAGGCGTCCTTCACCAGCTGTACTCCTTGGCTACAAGATGGGGGAACAACAAGTCGTTTCTTTGCTTTGCCATTCATCTGCGAGAGCGTTCGGCGACTACATCATACCATAACTTTACTGCTTCAGCGTGAATCGGGTAGATCGACTCTTAGAATTAGTGGGTGGCTCGCCTGCGGCGCTATGAAGCTCACGGAGTGGAGGTTGCTAGCTGCGCTCCAGCACCTGGGGGACCGGACCCGTTTGATTTCATGGAACCGCAAATGAACGCAGACAAAAAATGACCTTAGTGGTTTGCGGAAACTCGCGCTTTCCTATGAAGCCGCACCGCCAACTGGCGCAGGACCCCCTGTTTTGACGTCACGAGGGAAAGGTTGAAAGGACATGATGGAGCGATTTGAAAGGTTGTCGAGCTTGTTCGTTTCCCGGCTCATGAACCC
>JAGHAF010000033.1 GCA_021161675.1 Planctomycetota bacterium
GAATCGGGCCACCAGGGACGAAGACCTTTTAGCCCGGAGATTTCACGAGCATTTTCCGGATTCGTCTGCAACTCTTTACAGGGAGAGGAGTTCCGCCTCGAAAGGCGCCAGGTGTGAAGGATGAAGTGAGCGTTTAAAGGGCAAATTTGCCTTTTAGGGGACTTATGACAAAACAAAAATCGGGTGGGTGTGGGATATTCCGACACGTCCGTTGGCCGCACGCGACGGTTGCTCTTTGATATTTCGTGCAGCGTCTGTCAGGTAGGGCAGGGCGGGCCGCCATGCTTCGCCAGAAGGGCTGGCGGACGGAACTACGAAGCTTTCCTCATGGAACCGGGGCGGGGGATGACCTGGTTACGACCGTTGTTCTTGGCGCGGTAGAGACGCTTGTCGGCGCGCTCGAAAAGGACGTCGCTCTTTTCCGGGGGTTGGAACTGCGCCACGCCGAAGCTGACCGTCACCTCGAGGAACTTCCCGTGCTCGGATCGAAACCGCTTCGCGCCTATCTTCAAGCGGATGCGTTCGGCGATTGCCGCGGCCTCTCGCAAGCTGGTCTCCGGCAGCAGAACGGCGAACTCCTCGCCGCCGTAGCGATAGGCGGTGTCGTATTTGCGCAGGCTGCGCTGGAGGCGGCCGGCCAGCCGCGCGAGCACCACGTCGCCGGTGGCGTGGCCGTGAGTGTCGTTGATATCCTTGAAGTGGTCTATGTCCATCAGCGCCAGCGCGAGAGGTCTATTATTGCGCGAGGCGAAGTTTATGGAGGCCCGGAACTGAGACTGGAAGTGACTGCGGGAGTAGAGGCGCGTCAGGCTGTCCACTATGGCCCTGGTGTGCAGGTGCTTGGTCTTGACGGCCAGGCTGATGTGATGGCTGGCGCCCAGGAGCACGCGGCGATAGGCGGCGTCAAAGTCGGCCAGCTGCTGTTGGGGAGGCTGGGCTCCGGTGGGAAACACAAGGAAGGTGGCGCCCAGGATCATGCCATTTACCTTCAGCGGCACGATGGCGTGCAGCTCCTGGCCATGAATCCGGGAGACGATGCTGTGGCTTTCGAACTGCGAGACGCTGAAGTCCGGTATGGTTCGGGTGGGGACATTGGCGCCCTGCACGAAGTTGCCACCGGCGTAGTAGGCGAAGGGCTGAAGCTCCTGGCTGTCCTGATCGTGGAGGAAGATAGTAGTCTCCAGCGGCTGGAGGAGGCCGTCCATAAGTTCCAACACCTTCTCAGCGATAATGGTGAAGTCGCTCTCCTGGTTGATAGCGGTGGCGATTTCTCGGAGCGTGGAAAGCTCCTCGATGCGCGTGCGCTGCATGAGGCTGTGCTCTTCCAGCTCCCCCAGGCGCTTTTGTGCGATCCTGAGCCGGTTTTCAATCTGGTTGAGCCTGGAGTTTCTCAAGCCCGAAAGGGCGGAGGAGAAGGCCCCGTAGAGGGCGGCCAGGCCTCCCAACAGGACGGGAAACGTGAATAAAAGACGCCGGGGCAGATAAGGGGAATCCAGCGGGGGAATATGAAAGACCAACTGCGCCCCCAGGCCGAAGCAGGACGCCGCCGCGAGGATACACACGAAGAACCACACGCTTGCAAATACCGTTCGGACCCGGTAGGGGATTCGTTCCTTCATGGCCGAAGTCCTGATGAGAACACAGAACCACTCAAGGATAATGTTAGGAAAAGGCGGGGGGGGATGTCAAAAACGAGCCTTTAGAAGGCGCCTCCGCGTAGGACTGGAGGCGCACGAAAGTGCAGGGTAGCGCGGTGGCGCGCGAAGCTCACAAAGAGACCCGAGAAACGGAGGTAAAAAAGCCTGCGAGAAAAGACAATCAGGGAGCGTCAGGAATCCTCCAGTGAGGCGGCTTTGTGCAGGGCCTCCTCGAAGCGCTGGAGGCACTCTTGTCTGCCCAGGATTTCCATGGTCTCAAAGAGCGGCGTGCTAACCTTCCGGCAGGTCACGGCGACCCGCACGGGCATGTAAAGGGCGCCGCGCTTCCACTCACGGTTTTCGGCCAGACGCTCCATAGTTTGCTGGATGGCTCCGGCCGACCAGTCCGAGAGCGGTTCCAGAGCATCGCGGGCGGCGGCGAGAGCCACGGCGGGAAAGTCCGGTCCCTGCTTCTTGGGAATGAGGTCTTCCGCAGGGTAGTGCTCGCGTTCGAAGAAGAAGTTGGCGCTCTCGTCGAATTCACCCAGGGACTTGATGCGTTGCTGGAGCAGTTGGATTATGAGGAGGAGCTTCTCGGCGGGCTCGTTCAGATGTGTCGTGTAATGTCCCTGGATTAAGCGCTGGAGGATCTGCTCGGAGGAAAGCTCGCGTATGTACTCGCCGTTGAGCCATTTCAGCTTCTCCAGGTCGAAAACCGGCCCGGTGGTCTTGACGCTGTCCCAGGAGAAGCTGTCAATCATCTCCTGGAGTGAGAACTTCTCCCGCTCACCGCTGAGCGACCAGCCCATCAGGCCGAGGAAGTTCAACATGGCCTCGGGCAGGAAGCCTTGCTCCCTGTACCAGTCCAGGGAAGTGGGGTTCTTTCGCTTGCTGATTTTGGTTTTGTCCTTATTTCTGAGCAGCGGCATATGGATGAACTCCGGCGGCGTCCAGCCGAACGACCGATAGATGAGGATGTGCTTCGGGGTGGACGATATCCATTCCTCGGCGCGGACAACGTGCGTGATTTCCATCAGGTGGTCGTCCACAACGTTGGCCAGGTGATAGGTTGGCAGGCCGTCGCTCTTGAGCAAGATGAGGTCCTCGACCTGATCGTTGCGCACGCTGATCCGCCCGCGCAGACCGTCTTCGAAGGCTGTCTCGCCGTCCAGTGGCGCCTTCAGGCGGAGCGTGTAGGGCATGGCTGCGTCGAGGTTCCGGCGAATCTGATCTTCGGAAAGCTCACGGCAGCGCCGGTCATAGCCGGCGCCCGGCCCCCGGCGGTTGCCGCCGCGCAGCTCGGCAAGACGCTCCGGCGAGCAGAAACAGCGGTACACGGCGCCGCTATCGAGGAGGCGTTGGGCGTGTTCGCGGTAGATATCGCCGCGCTCGCTCTGGCGGTATGGTCCGTGAGGACCTCCGATGTCCGGACCTTCGTCCCAGCGCAGGCCGAGCCAGCGAAGCGCATCGAGGATGGCTTCTTCGCTCTCGCGAGTGGAGCGCTGCCGATCTGTGTCTTCGATGCGCAGAACAAAATCGCCGCCGCGCTGCGTGGCGAAGACGTAGTCGAAAAGCGCGATATAGGCCGTGCCTACGTGTGGTGGGCCTGTTGGCGAGGGCGCGATACGCACTCTTACGCGATTTTCAGAGTTATTCATCTGCTCTCTGCTGTAACAGGACGGGAGGTGAACCCGGATAACGTAAGGTAGCACATAGCGGCCGGCCGGTCAAAAGTTCATCGGCTCTCGAAAAGGCGGACGGCGTTGCGAGTGGTGGCCGCGGCGGCCTCCGCGAGCGGCAGGCCACGCAGCCGCGCCAATGCTCCGACCACGTCCGTGATGAAGGCCGGTTCATTGCGACCTGAGTGGCGAGAGTACGGGGATTGATAAGGACAGTCCGTCTCGACGAGAATCCTGTCCAGCGGTATCTGACGCACAGCGCGCTTAAGCTTCTCGTATCCGGGACGTGTGATAGCCGCCGCCAGGGAAATGTGGAAGCCGAGATCCAGGTAACTGCAGGCCGTCGGCATGGGACGGTCGAAGCAGTGGCGCACGCCGCTCACTTGGCCCTCATATTCCTTGAGGATTGCGATGGCCGCCTCGTCCGCTTTTCGGACGTGGACAATCAGCGGTTTGCCCACTCGGCGCGCAAGCGCGATATGATGGCGGAAACCTTCCTCCTGTTGCTCTGGGGAGGTGCGCTCGTGATGGAAGTCAAGTCCGGTCTCTCCGATGGCGGCCACCTGAGGGAGTTCGGCCAGCTGCGCCAGCGCCGAGAGGGATTCGGCATTTGCGCCGGCCCAGTCATTCGGATGAATGCCCACAGCGGCCAGCGCTCTGCGAGGGAACCGCCGCGCAAGTTGAACGGCGCGCCGGGAGGAGTCCATGTCCACGCCTACGCAGATGAACCGACGGACTCCGGCCTCCTCGGCCCGGGCGAGAACCGCGTCGAGGTCATTCTCGAAGACCGGAAGATTCAGGTGCGCGTGCGTGTCGAATAGTTCCATCACAATCAGTGTCTCCTACGTGGCAGAAGGAGTTCAGGCCAATGGCGCGAAAAGCTGTAACTGTGCATTGTCCGCCGCACTGCGCCCCACTATAATACAGCAAAGCTGCTCGAAAGGGGGAAGTTTGGCAGATGGCGGAGCTTCGACAGGACCCGGTATCCGGGCGTTGGGTTATCATTGCGACGGAGCGCGCTGCGCGCCCCCGGGACTTTCGCGTGGGACGCGGCCGCAGGAGGGGGGGATTCTGTCCCTTTTGCGAGGGAAACGAAGGGCGGACCCCGCCCGAGATATATGCGATCAGGGCGCAAGGCACGGCGCCGAACAGCCCGGGATGGCAGGTGCGGGTAGTGAGCAACAAGTTCCCCGCTCTGCGGCCTGATGCGCCACTGGAAGGCGAGCAAAGCGAATTCTACAATTCCGTGGGCGGACGAGGCGTTCACGAGGTGATCATTGAATCTCCTCGGCACCTGGTAAGCCCTACCGAGATGTCGGTGGAGGACTTCGCGCTGGGGCTGCACACGTGCTGCGAGCGCTCGCGCGTGCTGAGCGCGCGTCCGGGAATCGCCTACGTATTGATCTTCAAGAACGTAGGCAAGGAGGCCGGCGCAAGCATAGAGCACATGCATTCCCAACTCATAGCCATCCCGGTGATGCCAAAGCGGACGATGGAAGAGATGCGTCGTTGTCACGACTACTACCTGGAGAAGGGGCGGTGCCTCTTCTGCGCCATGGTCGAATGGGAGCTCGAGCGTGCGGAACGCACGATCATTGATCGGGAGGGTTTTTTGGTCCTGAGTCCTTATGCGGCCCGTTCACCATTTGAGCTATGCGTGCTGCCGAAGGGACACAGGGCCCACTTCTATGATCTGAGCGTCGCGGAAACCCGCAGGCTCGCCTCGGTCATGCAGGAGGCGCTGGCGCGCCTGGAGCTTTGCCTGGGGGGTCCGCCCTTCAACTACGTTATCCATACGACGCCGGTGGCGATGAGCGAGACCAAGTATTATCACTGGCATATCGAAGTTATCCCGCGTATCACGCATCTGGCGGGTTTCGAGTTGGGCACGGGTTTCTACATCAACCCGATGCGGCCGGAGAGCGCCGCGCAGCATCTGCGAGATGTGCCCGAGCGTGATGTGCGGGAAGCGATTGCCACATTGTCATCCCCAGATACTTGACCGCGGAAGACCGCTGAGGGAGTGTAACGATGCAGATTATGATGGTCGCCTCCGAAGTGGCGCCCTTCTCCAAAGAGGGCGGGCTGGCGGACGTGCTGGGCGCCTTGCCGGCCGCCCTTGCGAAGCTGGGCGAGGAGGTTACGGTGGTCAGCCCGCTCTACCGGGGCGTGCGCGATGAGGCCGAGCGGATCGGCTTGCCGCTTCAGCCGCTCCGGGACGTTCGCCTCCAGGCGCCCATCGGGGATCGCAGCGTGGAGGGCAACGTCTGGAAGACGTTCCTGCCGGATACACGGGTAGCGGTCTACTTCATCGAGAATGATCGCTACTACGATCGCGACGGATATTACACAAATGCGAAGGACCACTCCGACTACCTGGACAACAGCGAACGATTCATCTTCCTGTCGCGTGGGGCGCTGGAGTTGTGCCGGCTGCTCGAGCTGAAACCGGACGTATTGCACAGCCATGATTGGCATACCGGACTTGTGCCCATCTACGTGAAACACGTCTACAGGGCTGAGCTGCCCAACACCGCTACCGTGTTCACCGTCCACAACCTGGCCTACCAGGGCATATTCTGGCACTGGGACATGAAGCTGGCCGGACTGCCCTGGCGCCTTTTTACATGGAAGATGCTGGAGTATTACGGCAATCTCTCATTCCTGAAGGCAGGGCTCGTGGGGGCCGACGTCCTGACCACCGTCAGCAAGACCTACGCCAAGGAAATCCAAACCGAGGAGTTCGGGCTGGGCATGGACGGCGTCCTGAGGGATCGCTCCGATGATCTCTACGGCATTGTGAACGGGATTGATACGGACGAGTGGAACCCCCGGACCGATCCGGCCATAGAGGCGAACTACTCCGCCGAAGACCTCTCCGGCAAGGCGGCGTGCAAGGAAGCGCTCCAGGCGTCTTTCGGCCTCCCCGTCGATTCGTCCAGGCTCTTGATCGGAATCGTATGCCGGCTGGTCGAGCAGAAGGGGCTGGACCTGCTGGCGGAGGCCCTGCCTGCCCTCCTGGAGGAAGGGATTCAGCTTGTGGTCCTGGGCGTCGGCGACCCCAAGTATCACGAGATGCTCCAGCGGGCTCACCAGCGCCACCCGGACAAGGTGAGCGTGCGCCTGGATTTCTCCAGCGAAGCGGCTCACCGCATCGAAGCCGGCAGCGACGTGTTCCTGATGCCAAGCAAGTTCGAGCCTTGTGGTTTGAACCAACTCTATAGCATGAGATACGGAACGGTTCCCATCGTGCGCCGCACGGGTGGACTGGCGGAAACCGTGGTCGACTACGATGAGAACGCAGCCGATGCGGCGGAGGCGACGGGCTTCGCCTTTGAGCCTTATGAGCCAACCGCGCTGCTCATGGCCGTGCGGCGCGCATTGGACCTCTGGAGCCGCAAAGAGAAATGGCGCGCGTTGATGCTCAACGGGATGAAACAAGACTGGTCCTGGGGGCGCGTCGCCCGGCAGTACGCCAGCGTCTATCGTGAAGCGATCCGCAAGGCGGCAGGGAGAAGGGATGAAGGGAACTGAGAACAGGCCGGCGATCGATTACAAGAAGAAGGCTGCGGCGCTGCTTCGCCGGCACAAACAGGAAGCCCTCGACCGATGGATGGGAAAAATGTCTTTGCTGGCCCGCGAGAAGGGAGAAGAGGAACAGCTCAACGACCCGATCCTCATGGAAGATGCTCGACAGTTCAGTGAGACATTGATTGACTGGTTGGAAGGCATGGCGACGGAGGCGGACGTCGCTTCCTTCTATCATCTGATCCTGGAGGGACGTCAGTACAAGGTCCGCATGGCGGACCTTGCATATCTCCTGCTCGAGCTGCGGACCGTGGCAGAGGAAATTATCTTCGAGAACGTAAGCGGCGAGCTTGAGGCGTTGCGCATCAGCCGTATCCTGGGCCAGGCTATTGACGGGGTGCTGCGTAAGGCAGCCGATTTCTATGAGTTGAGCAGTGAGGCGGACAGCCAGGTCACACAGGAGAGGATTGGGGAGATATTCAGCGCCTGGGACCTGGAGCGGTTGCTGGCCGACGTGGAAACACCTGTGGAAGTGTGCGAATTGGCAACGAAGAAACTGGCGGAAAGGTGGAACCTGCTCGGCTGTCGCTGGCGTTTCTATGAGCCCGGCTCCAATACTCCCCAGGAGTACTGCGAAGGCGCCAGGCTGCCCGTCCCGATGATAAAGGAGCAGCGCCGGTTTCTCTCAGAGGAAGAGCTGGAACGGGAGGGGCGAATAGACCTGATGGAATCCGTCAGGCGACGGCTCACACCATACGTGTGCGAAACACTGGGGGAAGACGATGCTCTCCTGAACGGCAAGACATTGTCCAAGCTGAACGTTGAGAGCCTGATATGCCAGCCTCTGGTGGCCAGGGGCAGCGTGGTGGGCAGTCTGCTGATGTTCTCGCAGGAGGCGGGGGCATTCCGGGCCGCGCGGACGCGCCGCTTAGAAGACCTGGCCGGAGTTATCGCGCTGGCGTTGCACCGCACTGGCCATCTGGAGCTTTCTCACAAGCGGCTCACCGAATCGGAACTCATCGCCAGGATAGGCCGATCCCTGCTGGAGTTGCCCACGCGGGAAGCGCTGCTGGAGGGCGTGGCGGGGGCGCTGCGGGATTTCCGCGACTACTTCGACGTCTCATTACTCTGGGTGGACAGAGAAGAAGGTAGTTGCGTGCTGGTGGCCGAGGCCGGGCGAGAACGATCCTACAGGCCTCCAGACTATCGGCAGCCCATTGGCGAGGGCTTCATTGGTATTTGCGCTGATACGGGCGCCACCATACGCGCAACAGACCTGGAGCGCGATCAAAGAAGGGTCATCGCATTCCCGGAGGAAAACCGGGTCCGCACGGAGATAGCAGTGCCCGTCAAGCGGGGCGAAGAAGTAATCGGCGTGATTCACTTCTTGTCGGACCGCGAGGATGATTTCACCCAGAGCGAGATCGCCGCCCTGGAACACGTGGCCCCCCATATCGGAGTGGCCCTCCAGAACGCGGAGATGATAGACCAGCGCACCCATGACGTCTATGAAATCGAGCGGGCGCACCGCCAGCTTGCCAACATCATCCGAAGCACCGCCGTGGGCATTACCGGCGCCGATGCGCGGGGCGTCTACACCCACTGGAGCCCGAGTTGCGAGGCTCTGCTGGGATACAAGAGCGAGGAGGTGGTTGGGCGGACAAGGTCGGTCGACTTTGCGCAGGAGCCCTATGCTCTTGACGAGCTGCTGGAGCAGTGCCTGCGCGACGGAAGGGTTATGCGGGAGTGCAACTGGCTGCGCAAGGATGGCACGCCGCGCATCATCCGTGAGACAATGGTCCCCATGAAGGAGGAGGGCGGGCGGCACATCGGCTTCACATCCTACCTGGTGGATGTCACAGAGCGGCGCAACGCGCAGCAGCAGCTCCGCAACGAGAGAGACACCCTCAAGATGCTCGTGGAAGCGATGGGGGCAGGGCTGGCATTGTTCGACGGCGATCACAGGCTTCAGTGGGCCAACAGCACGTTGATGAAATGGCTCAACCTGGATGAAACAGATTTCGGCAGACCATGCCACGAGATATACCTCTGCGGCCGGACCAACTGCGCTGATTGCCCCGCCGTGCTGGCCGCTGAGGCAGGACAACCACATACACGAATCCTGGAGATTACGGATTCATCTGAAGTATGGAAGTGTTACAAGCAGGTCTTCACCCCGGTTGGATTCGGCGAGACGCAGTTGATCGTCCTGTCGTTCGACGTGACCGAGCAGCGTCGGCAAACTGAACAAGCGGGCCTTATCAGCAAACTGACCGAGAAGGTGGCCCAGAGCCTGGACCTGGAGCGGGTCCTCTACCTGGTGCTCACCTGTGTGACGGCCGGACGCGCTATCGGATTCAACCGGGCCGCGGTCTTTCTGCTGGATGAAGAGGAGTCATCCATGCGAGGCGCCATGGCTGTGGGGCCGGTTTCAGCGGAGGACGCGGCGCGCATATGGGGCGCGCTGGACAATAACTCCATTACCATTGATAAACTACTGGACAGCGCGGGCCCCTCCGAAAGCGACAAGAAACTGACCGAACGGATCCGGACGGTTCGTATTTCCATGGACTCGGAGGATAACGTGCTGGTCAACGCCCTGCGAACACGCACCAGCGCCTACGTGGGGGATGCTGCAAAACCGGGCGACTCTTGCGGAGAGCTTGCGGACACGTTGGAGCTGGGGGAATTCGCCTGCGTGCCGCTGGCCGTGGAGGACCATTTGATCGGCGTGATGCTGGCCGACAACAAGTATTCACGCAAAACCATTGATCGCTACCAGGTGGAACTGCTGGAGATGTTCTCCCGGCAGGCATCGCTGGCCATCGCCAACGCCCGGGCATACGAAAGGATCCGCCGCCAGTTCGAGGAGTTGCAGCGCACTCGCGACCGGCTGATCGAGGCCGAGCGAATGGCCAGCGTCGGACGGATGGCCGGCCACATGGCGCATGAGATTCGCAACCCCCTGACCACAATCGGCGGATTCGCCGCCTCCATTGCGCGGCGCCATCGAGAAGACAGCATCACTTACCGCAATGCCACAATCATTTACGAGGAAGTCCTGCGCCTGGAGCAGACCCTTATCAGCGTTCTGGACTACACGCGCCCGTTGCGGCCGAGCAAATCCCTCGTGTCCATCAATGACGTCGTCCGCGACACGCTGGAGCAGTTTAGGCCACAGTTTGAGCGAGCCGGGATTTCCGTCAGGTTCACGCCGGGGGAGCCCCCTCCTCGCATCATGGCTGACGGCAAGATGATAAAGCAAATCGCCATCAATCTGGTCAAGAACGCCATAGAGGCGATGGAAACTGAGGATGAAGGAACACTTTCTATTGAGACTGTCGCATCCGGCGATCACGTCGAGCTTATAGTAGAAGACACCGGCGCCGGCCTGAAGTCGGAAGTCGCCGAGAACCTGTTCAGTCCTTACTTTACCACCAAGATTGGTGGCATAGGACTGGGCTTGAGCGTCTCCCAGAGAATTGCCAGAGAGCACGGAGGCGACATTAAAGCGGAAAGTCAACCGGGTAGCGGCACCCGTTTCACCGTCTCTCTTGAAATTGGAGACAAAAACCAGGAAGGAAGGAGAACAGATGGCAAAGATTCTTCTCGTTGAAGATGAGAAAAACATACGGACCCTCTACCAGCAGGAACTGGAAGAAGAGGGCCACGAGGTGCTGTGCGCACAGGATGGACGAACCGCAATCGAGATAGCGCGCGAACACCAGCCCGACGTGGTCATCATGGACATCAACCTGCCGGAGAACATGGATGGCATCGAGGCCATGTCGAAGATACTCAGCGACAACGCCGCCATACCGGTGATTATCAACACCGGCTACAGCGAGTATCAGGACAATTTCATGAGCTGGGCCGCCGAAACCTATGTTCTCAAATCCGCGGACCTCGGTCCCCTGAAGGACGCGGTTCGCCAGGCCCTTGGCAACAAGAAGGGAGTTGACTGAGCTGCGCCGCTAACATGGATATCCACGAACTGCTGAAACAGACTCTCGTGATGGTGCTGGCCGGAGGTCAGGGCGAGCGCCTCTACCCGCTCACCCGCGATCGGGCGAAGCCTGCGGTGCCATTCGGCGGCTCATATCGCTTGATAGACTTCAGCCTCAGCAATTGCGTCAACAGCGGCCTGCGGCGCATATACGTCCTCACACAGCACAAGAGCGATTCCCTCAATCGCCATATCAGATCGGGCTGGCAGATATTCGCCCCCTCCCTTGGGGAGTACATTGAAACACGCCCACCTCAGAGAAGATTGAGCACGAATTGGTACCTGGGAACGGCCGATGCCATCTATCAGAACATCTTCAGCCTCCAGCACGAACGCCCGCGCTATGTGCTCATCCTCAGCGGTGACCACGTGTATCACATGGATTATTCCCGCATGATCAGCTTGCACCACGATCGAGACGCCGACCTGACCGTCGCGTGCATCGAAAGGCCGGTAGACGATGCGCGCGGCAAGCTTGGCGTGCTTACCCCGGATGGCCAGGAACGCGCCGTCCGATTTGATGAAAAGCCTGAAGCTCCCGAACCCCTGCCGGGCAGATCGGGGGCCTGTCTCTGCTCGATGGGAGTCTACCTTTTCAGGACAGAGACGCTCGTCAGGCGCGTGACCGAAGATGCAAAGTCGAGCGGCGGGCATGATTTCGCGCGCGATGTGCTGCCGGTCATGATCGAGAAGGGAGATAATGTTTCCTGCCACCGATATGAGGGAACTTACTGGCGAGACATCGGCGCCATTGACGCCTACTGGCACGCTCATCAAGACCTTGTGAGCGTGGAACCGGCTTTCAACCTTTACGATCCCGAGTGGCGTATTCGCGTTCGCTGCCAGAGCCGCCCGCCCGCGAAGATAGTCTTCGGCGGTGGGGATGCGCAAACCCCACGGGCCGAAGTCTATAACTCCCTGATCTGTAGCGGCGCCATCGTCAGCGGCGCTTTCGTCTGCGATTCCGTCATCGGTCCTGACGTCCGAATCGAGGTGGGCAGCCGCATTGAGCAATCAATCATCCTCAGCGAAACCACGGTGGGGCGCAACGCAATTATCCGTCGGGCTATTGTGGACAAGCGCAACCACATACCCGACAATGCCCGCGTCGGCGTGGATACCGAATGGGACCGGCGGCACTTCTCCATCAGCGATGAAGGTGTGGTGGCCATCCCGAAGGAGGTCCCGTTTCCTGAGTTCTAAGATTCGGAGCTGAAGTTATGCGTCGCCGGGACAACCGGTTTCACAACTCTGAAAAATCCGAGAAAGACAGGCTCGGCGCGCTGGTGCGCGGCCCGCAGTCCGTCTACGTCTATTGGAAACTCGAAGGTCGTCGCAGCCGGCAGATAACCGAGGAACTCGGGCCCGACTGCGAATGGTTTCTCCGCGTGCTTGACCTGACAGAAGGCGCCAGCCAGGCAATGCCCATTGACCCGAAGGCGCGGAATTACTACGTCGAGGTCATCCCCGGCCGGACATACGGGTTCGAGCTGGCCGCCCGCGCCGCGGGCAAGTGGCGGCCCGCGTGCAGGACCGGCCGCCTGTGCGTCCCCGCCGGCGGCGCGCCCCAGGAGGCGCCTGGCTCGGTCGCCGCCCGTGGACGTATGCGATCCGAGGCCGACGAGCCTCACGTGCCGGGCCTGCGCTACGAGACCACCATGCCTTACCTCGCAACCTCCCCAGGCGTCTCACCCGCAGACCAAGAGGATTGAGCCCGGACATGAGCAACGGATTCCTCACAATCGTCCTGCACTGTCATCTGCCCTACGTGCGCCATCCCGAGCACGAAGGCTTCCTCGAAGAGGATTGGTTCTACGAAGCTGTGGCCGAGACGTATCTGCCACTGCTGCGCGTTCTGCGGCGGCTCCGCCGGGACGATGCGCCCGCCCGGATAGCCGTGTCACTGAGCCCCACCCTGTGCGAGATGATCTCCAACGAGCTTCTCCGCGCGAGATGTCTTTCTTACCTGGACCAGCACGTCGAGCTTGCGGAAAGGGAGGTGCGCCGCAATCGCAACACTCCGTATGCCCCCGCCGCACGCATGTACCGGGAGCGATATCGGCTGGCAAGACGGGATTACGTGGACGGATACGGGCCCGACCTGCTCTCCGCCTTCCAGGAGCTTGAGGATGATGGGATGGTGGAGCTTATGGCGTCGGCCGCCACTCATGCTCTCCTGCCACTGCTTCAGGGCCGGGCGGCGAAGAGAGCGCAGATCACCCTCGGCCTCCGGAATTTCGAAAAGCACTTCGGCCGCCGCCCGGCTGGCTTCTGGCTCCCCGAGTGCGCCTACGAACCGGGACTCGAGCAACTGCTGGCGGATGCAGGCGTCAGGTATTTCTGCCTCGACACCCACGGCCTGCTCCTGGCAGAGCCACGGCCTCCGATGGGGGTCTTTGCGCCTTTGAAGACTCCAGCAGGACCGTTCGCCTTCGGGCGGGACGTGGAATCCTCCCACCAGGTCTGGAGCGCAGACGAAGGATACCCCGGAGACGCCGCCTACCGGGAGTTCCATCGTGACCTGGGCTTCGACGCCGACCTGCACTACATAGCTCCGTACCTCCATTCTGACGACGTCAGGCGGCACCTCGGCTTCAAATACCACCGCGTCACCGGCGACGTGCCGCTGGCCCAGAAGAAGCCCTATGATCCGCAGGCGGGCAGGCGCCGGGCCGCTGAGCATGCGGCCGATTTTGTGCGCCAGAAAACCAGGCAGATGCTCCGCGCGCGCGCGGCAATCGGGCGGGCGCCCCTCATCCTCGCGCCTTACGATGCCGAATTGTTCGGACACTGGTGGCTTGAGGGAATAGACTTCCTGGAGGACGTTCTGCGCGGCGCCGCAGAACAAGGCGCCTTCGATTGCGTGAGCCCGTCACAATACCTGGACGCCCTTTCGGAGGGCGACGCCCCACAGGAGGGCCGCCCGGCGCTCTCGAGCTGGGGTTACGGCGGCTACTTCGACGCCTGGGTCAACGGCTCCAACGACTGGCTCTATCCCGACCTGCATCTGGCCGAATCGCGCATGGCGCAGGCGGCGTTCCGGGCGCTCGCCCCTGACCACCTGGCAGGGCGCGCCCTCGACCAGGCGGCCCGGGAATTGCTGCTCGCACAGGCCAGCGACTGGGGCTTCCTCATCTCCGCGGGCACTGCCCGGCATTACGCATCCCGGCGCTTCAGCAGCCTCATGGAGCGCTTCAGCGCGCTGCTCGACCAGGTCGAGGCGGGCCGGGTGGACGTGGCATTCCTGAACTGGTGCGAGTCCCATGACGACGCGTTCCCCGAAGTTGACCACCGGGTGTTCCGCAGCAGTGCACTCTTGGCCACCTGATGTGCCGACGACACGGCGGCGGGGGAGCGCATTGCCTTGCGGGCCGCGTGCCAACTATCTATAATTGATGCGTCACTGCTGGTGGGGACGTAGCTCAATTGGGAGAGCGCGGCACTCGCACTGCCGAGGTCGAGGGTTCGACTCCCTTCGTCTCCACCATTTTTTCGCCGCCAGTCGAAAAGATGGCGCTGTGAGCCGACTCGAACGGCAGGGCGCTGTGGAAGCCCCCTGTGTATTTTGAGGTTCTCATCATGACGGGGAAGCCCGGCGCCTCATCCGGCCCTAAGTATCGCGAGGTCATATTCTCCGGCCCCTTCTGGGCCAGCAGCGATCCTCGTATCGCCGGCGTCTACGGCAGCCTCACACCGGCGGCCTACGAACCGAATTTCGTCTCGCCGCGGATGTACGAGAAGTATGCGAGCAAGAACTGGGACGCTGACCGAATGGGCCGCTACATTGACATGCTCCTTGCGTTCGGATTTAACGCATTCCAGGCAAGCGACACCTTCCTGGGTTACGTCTTCGCCGGATGGGGACCAAACCCTCGGGGCTGGCCCGCAAGATTGAGAGCGTTGGGCGATTATGCCCGCGCTCAGGGCATGCACACGACCCTTTTCATCTGGGGCACGGCCGCCTACGACTTCCGCACCGGTAAATACTCTTCCTCCCTGTGTCCCAACGATCCGGCGCAGCGCGAAATCCTTGAGCGGCATTGGGAGCGCCAGGCTGACCATGCCGCCCACTTCGACAGCATCGTTACCCACTGGGGGGATCCCGGCGGCTGCGATCGGAACGGCTGCACGATCCAGACGCCTCAGAATCTGCACAATGAGATTTTGGAAAAGTGCCGGGAGAGGAACCCCGACGTCGAGTCTTCTTTCAGCCTGTGGATGCTTCAGAGCGGAACGCACGGGGTCTGGCCCGGCTACGAGGGCCCGCAGACAGTGCTCGACTCCGGCGTCCTCGACGCCGACGTGACGGTCGCGGTAGGATCATCGCCGGCGCACGTCCCCCCGGGGGCCTTCGACCCCGAGCATGTCCGGATGATAACGCAGTCCGGCCGCCGGGCCGGCGTCTGGTGCTGGTACCTGGCCGACAACGAAATGTCGCCATCCATGTACGTGCGCACGACCCTGCTCAAAGACTATTTCTCCTCCATTCCCACTGACGTCTTCGACAGCCTGGAATGGCATACGGTGGAGGGCAACACTCCGACGCTGAACCTGCACAACCTCTACGTCGCGGGCAAGCTGATGCAGAACCCGCAGGCGGACGCTCCGGCGGCGCTGAGGGAATATATTGCGGGGGCGTTCGGCGAGGAAAACGTCGGCGCCGTCGAGGAGATACTCTGCGCCCTGGAACGCATCCGTAGCGGATACGCCGGCGTGCCGGCGTGCGACGCGGAGACCGTCCACATGCTTCGCGACCGCGCCGGGGCGATCTCGATCCACGACAAGTTCGAGCCCGCTTTCCCTCTGCCGTTTACGCCGCGGGAACTGGCCGGCGAGGTCCGGGCGCAGGTCGAAGCGATTGCCGCCCTGATGGAGTTTGAAGCGGCCGCCGATGAGGTGGAGCGGCTTGTGCGCGAGGGCGACAAGGAACAGGTTGAGGAGGCCGTGCGCAATCTGCCCGGAATGCAGAAGCCGACCGAATACCTGACCCTCCTCGAGTACTCCTGCTACCTGGAGCGCTTGCAGCAGATGAAGCAACAGTGGTGGCGGGCGCTGGACAATAAGCTCGCAGAGCGCTTCCCCCTATATCGGCAGAAGTAGGGGCGCGGCGTACCGCGCCCTCAGGTCATCATCGGCCCGCCGACATCCTCGAATGCCTCGCAGATGGCCCGGATGTTACTCAGCGGGGTGTCCGGCAAGCACTCCGCATAGAGCATCAGGCCGCCCTCCGGCGAGTCAAGTCGTTCAACCGCCTCATGGATATGGTCGCTCAACTGCTCGGGTGTCGCAAAGGGGAAAAGTCGAGCGTCCAGGTCCAGGTATATGCAGACCTTCCCCTTGGCCACTCTTTCGAGGCCGTCAAGGCCGTTGGGGCCGGCCTGCGGGTTCAGAATGTTGACGCCGCACTCGACCAGGTCGGGGATTATATCCAGGATGTGTCCATCCGAATGCAGGCTTATCGCTACGCCATTGCGCCGGCACAGGCCGAACATCTCCCGGTAGCACGGAAGGAGATACTCGCGCCATTTGACCGGGCTGATCGCCAGTGAGTTCTGGAAGCCCAGATCATCCCCGAACTCCATTATCTCGACGCCGCACTCGATGTTCTTCTCGATGACGGCGAGGTTGTATTCGAGTACCATCTGCGTCAGCTCCCCCAGGCGGGGATCGCCGGTGGCGACGTCCAGCATGAAGTTCTGAAATCCCCGCAGGTAGTAGAGCCGCATGTACATGAAGCCGTGCGGCAGATATCCCCACGCGAGCCGTCCGTTCTGTTTGGCCCGTTGGCAGTTGCGACGCTGCGCTTCCCAGTCCGGCGGCGGGCCCCATCCATCCGATTCCGTCAGGGGATCAGGCACGCGGTAGCCTTCCAGGTCCGCCCAATCCTTCAGCGGCGAGTCCACGACCGCCCCGTCCAGCCCCTCGGCGATGTTATCCCACACGCATCCCCAGTTGTCAGTGAACCGCCCAAGCTGGTGGCACTTGTCGCCCGGAGCGTCTAAGTCCGGCCGCCCCTTGCGGAAACCGGGGAAGATACCCGGAAACTCAAGCAGCAGGTCTTCCAATTGCTCGCCGTATTTCCCCCAGGTGGGCGGCATGACGCCCAGCCAGCATGGAATCCAATCCGGCCCCTGGAAGAAAGCGGCCTTCAGGTAGTTCTGCACGCCTTCACTCTTAGTCTGAATATCTATCATGAGCACAAGTTCCTGCTGCTGCCAGGTGCGCGGGTCAGGGCATTTTACTCCCTGCCTCATCGGGCGCAAGAAAACCGCCGCGAAGCCATTGTCTTACGCGGGTGAAGCCTGTAGAATCCGCTGACGGGCGCCTGGTTTCCATGCATGTCCGATAGGAGAGTGGCAAACATGAACAATGACGCGAAAGCAATTGTGCTCTATTACAGTGTGAGCGGCAACACGCAGAAAGTCGCTCGCTCCATATTCTCGACAGTGTCCGAGTTCATCGAGAGTTCGGAGCTTGTGGAGATCAAACCAGGTTTGGACCTTCCATACCTTGATTACAACCTCATTTTCCTGGGCACACCGGTCTACCACTTCCTACCTCCTAAACCGGCTATTGCATTCCTGGAGAGCTCATTCGGCGCTCTGGGCGGTGTCGTTCCGGCAACGCCCGAAAAGCCCGACTGCGCCGCTGTCGTGTTCTGCACCTATGCTGGCGGGCACACAGGAAGCCGCGAAGCCGTGCCCTGTCTTACTTACATCGGGCAGCACTTCGAACACGCAGGCATCCGGGTAGTAGACCACTGGGCCGTAGTCGGCGCTTATCCGCCGGCCGGCGAAGATTACAACAAACGCGGGCGCCTCGGAGACATTGCCGGACGTCCCAATGAATCGGACCTCAAAGAGATCATGGGCAAGACTTTCGGGGTGATGAAACAGCTTGGTTTCATACGGCCCGCCCCCACGGATGGCTGACGCATCACTTTCGACGGGAGAAACCCGGTGAAAACAGAAACGATGACATCTCGCGAGCGCGTCCTGCGCACGCTCAACCGGGAGCCGACGGACAGGATGCCCATTGACCTGGGAAGCCACATGTCAACGGGGATTTCCATGTTCGCCTACTGGAACCTGCGCGAGCATCTGGGGCTTCCCACTGACAGTATATGGATACCTGACGTGGTGCAGGGGCTTGCCTACGTTGATACGGACATCCTGGAGCGGTTTCACGTGGATTGCATGTTGCTCACGCCGCCCTGGCCTGCTCAGCGTCGCTGGAACCCGCGGGGCCGATACACATTCTCCGTTCCCGAGGCATTCGATCCGGAGTTGCAGCCCGATGGCAGTTGGGTCGCGACGCGAGCCGGCAAGAGTATGGTCATGCCGGCCAACGGCTTGTTCTTCGACGGCGAGTGGATGAACGACTCCTGGCACGACTTTTCTGAAGATGAGGTCATCGAGCTTTACGCGCGGGAGGCCGAGCGGATCTACAAGGAGACGGACTACGCCTGTATGTTTGTGGGATATGCGTACGGAGGCGGGCTCGCGGGGTTCTTTCAGGGCGTGGAACAGGGCTGCCGGATGCTGACCGACCCGGACAGTGTCCACGAGGAGAACGAAGCCAGCCTTCAAGAACAGATTCGCGTTTTCAATCGAGTGAACGAAGCGTTCGGCCCTTACATACAGCTCATAGCGGTCGGAGACGACATGGGAGGCCAAAATGGGCCGCTCGTCAGCCCGGAGTCTATCGAGCGGTTCTGCGCTCCGTACTACAAGCGGCTGTGCCGGCATATTCACCGCACCAGCGACATCAAGGTCTTCATGCACAACTGCGGGGGCATCGAACCGCTGATGCCGTGTTTGATTGACGCGGGGATTGACGCGATCAACCCCGTTCAGATTTCCGCCGCGGGGATGGAACCCGAAAAACTCAAGGCGAAGTATGGCGAGCATATCGTCTTTTGGGGCGGCGGTTGTGACACGCAGGGCGTGCTCGGCGCCGCCGCCCCCCACGAGGTCAGAGAACACGTTCGCGCGCTGGCGCATATCTTTAAGGAGGGCGGCGGTTACGTGTTCAACCAGGTCCACAACATCATGGGCGACGTCCCGCCCGAAAACGTCGTTGCCATGCTGGACACGGCCTTCGAGGAAGGCTTTTACGAGCCAAGCTGAAAAGGCATGAGACCCAACATGGTCTTCGTCATCACCGACAACCAGAGTCCCTGGACCCTGGGCTGCTACGGGAACGAGGATATCCTGACCCCCAACGTCGCTCGGCTCGCCGACGAGGGCGTCCGCTTCACGAATGCTTTCTGCGGCATCAGGGGGAAGCGGCGCCTCGGCGATAGCCTCAATTCGCAACTCGGCTTCCGCTACTGGTACGCTAAGCCCAGAGGCCACACTCAATCCTTCTACAACGATGAAGCTATCTGGCAGGGAAGGGTCATCAGGGAAACGTGCTATTACCTGGAGGCGATTACGGACCATGCAATTGATTTCCTCCGGCAGGCGGCGGCAAACCCATTCTTCCTCTACGTCGCGGATACAACGGGCCGTACGGGTTGGACGGCGACCTACTCCCGGGACACCGCAAGCGGCACACAGCATATTACGCTGATAAGGAATTGCGCAGTTTCGCACGGGAGGATGTCCATCCCTGGCTGAAGTCTTACCGTGAATGCATCGACAACGAGACGGCCATGCGAAGCTACGCCTGCGCGGTCAGCGGGGTGGACGATGGCGTCGGCGCGATTCTCGAGGCCCTGGCCGATCTGAAGCTGGAGCAAGACACGCTGGTCATATTCACCGCCGACCACGGGCTATGTGGAGGCCACCATGGAATGTGGGGGATGGGTGACCACTGGCGGCCTTTGCACATGTCTCAGGAGAACCTGTGCGTGCCGCTCATCTTCCGACACCCTGGGCGCATAGCCGCGGGACGGCTCCTCGACACAATGACGTGCAACTACGATCTCCTCCTGTCTCTGCTTTCATACCTGGACCTGAGCGAGCCGCTATCCCGGGTCACCGGCCTACCGGGCAGAAGCTACGCGCCGGCGCTCGTAGGAATAGAACTCGAATGGGGCGAAGAAATCACGTTCCACGAATACGAGAATACCCGGGCCGTGCAGCCCCCCCGCTGGAAGCTCGTCCTGCGACACCCCGACCGCCCCGACGAACTCTACAACCTGGCGGACGACCCCGGCGAAGGACAGAACCTCATCGGCCGCTCGGAACACGCAACCACTCAGGCGAACCTGGCAGATAGGCTGCACGGCTTCTTCAGCAGGCATACGGACCCACAATATGACCTGTGGCAGGGCGGGCGCAGCAAAGCGGGAAGGAGTCTGAAACCGGACGCTTCGTAAGAATGTAGCCCAGCCGCCGGAGCTTATTAGCCGACGGATCTGTTCTGGTCTACTCCGGGGAGTCGGTGGCTGACGAGAGCGGCGGCCAGGTACAGGGCGGCCACGCAGATGAGCACCGCCCTGAATCCCACGTGGAGGGCCAGTAAGACGGCCAGCGGTGAGGCGGCGACGCCGGCGAATCCGTTCGCAGCCCACGCCCAGGGGACCAGAAGCGGGCGGCTGCGCCCCAGAATCGCCAGCCCGTTCGGGAAAGGCCATCCCATCAGAAAGGCGGCTGGGGCCGTCAGCACGATCGCCGACGCCATCCTGCACCATAGTGGAAGTACGACTACCGTTCTGAAGGCGCCATCCAGCCCCAGCGCGTAGACCACGGCAATCAGCGCCACGCCCGCCGCCGCCAGGCGAATGGCACGCAGGGGCTGCGGGCGGATTCGGCGGGCGAGCACGCTGCCCAGACCGCTGAAGATCAGAAACGAGCTCAGCATCCCCGCGGCGGCGTAGATGGGATCGCCCAGCAAGCGCGTGAACTTCAGCAGGCAGACCATCTCCATCATCATGAAGCCCAGGCCCAGCAGCGTGAAGTAGAGGGCTGTGGCGGCCCTGCCGCCGCCTTCTCCCTTAGATCGGCGAAGGCGGATGAGAGGAAGCAGAATCAACACGCCGCCCACCAGCAGGGCCTGCACAAGCGCAAATACAAGCACCACGTAACCCAGCTCCATCTTTGTGAACCACTGCCGGCCGTAGGCGCGCCAGAATCCGGGCAGGGACTTCCAGCGGAAGAAGTTGTAGAAGTAGGGGCTGTCATCGGCGGCGGGACGAACGTTGTATTGCCAGCGCCTGAAGAAGTCCCGCCGCTCGCCGGATAGAATCTTCAACGCGGCGTGGTGCAGGTAAGAGTAACGTTTCCCGGGCGGGCCCTGCATACGGCTGCGCTGGGCCCGTGGGGAGCCCTCCGCACACGGGCTCCACTCCACGTCCAGCCCGAGCCGGCGGACGAACAAGTCCAGGCGCTCACAGCTTGCCTCGTCGGGCGGGCTGGCGAAGGCGATCGTGGTGACCGCCAGTAGATTACGCACCTGCACAAGATGTCTTTCGGGCTCGCGCAGACCCGCGCCCGCCAGCGCCGCCCGCAGGGTGGCCAGTATCTTGATATTGTCCCGGGGCGGCATTTGCAGCCCGCGCGTGGCGGCCACTACGCCCGACGGTGTCAGGCGCCGGACACACAGTTCCAAGCCCTGTCGGGTCAACAGGAAGTCCTCGTGGAGTGAGCGCAGTCCACTGGCGCCGGCGGCGAGGCTCTCCGTGGTGACGATCTGTATCAGGTCGAACCGCACGTGGGTGCGTTCCAGGAACGAACGCGGCGCCGCCCGGACGACGGTGACGTCTTGCGCTAGCGCCAGGCGGCCGCTCGCGTCGGCCAGTTCGCCCTGCATCAGATCGACGATTTGCGGGTTGGGCTGGACAACGGTGACGTGGGACGCCCCCATCCGCCTGGCAAGCCAGACGTTGGTTCCGCCCGCTTCGCCGAGCAGCAGGACGCGCGGCTTTTTTAGGAGCCGATAGGGCACTGACATTGGGGTGTGGTCGAGTATTTCCGCTTCGGCGGCGGACTCTACGTCGAGCACTGTCGCCGCGTAATCGCCGTCTACCAGGAGCGCCAGTTGTGCCGGCGGCGCGGAGGTGGCCGTCAGGCCGGCGAACATGGTCTTGTGCAGCAGGGGGGAGGCGTAGACGTCCAGGCGCCCCCGCGGACCGTAGCGAGAAACAACGCGCCGGGCGTCCCCCTGCGCGGCCAGACGATCGAGGAGGGCCAGGTCTTTATACTGATCGATCTTGAGCGTGAGCGGGGCAAGAGTGAACTCGGCCCCGAGCGCCACAAGGACGAGCCCGACCCCGGCGTATCCCGGTCGGCGATGGTGCGAGGCGGCCCAGCACAACCCCGCCAGCGCGCCGAGCGCCCCGACCCCGTAAAGGAGGAGTTGGGGCGGCAGCAGGAACATCAGGCCCATGGCCAATGCGCTGCCCGCGCCGCTGCCGATCAGGCTGACCCCGTAGACATAGTGCGCCCGCCTGCCGAACTGCATCAGCGACAGTCCTATCGCCGAGCCAGCCAGGAAGAACGGCACGAGGAGCAGAAAGTCGTGCGCGAACATAAGCCCCATCTGCCAGGGGCTGTAGAGCACGTAGCGCACGTTCAAGGGCAGGGCCTCAGCCGCGCGGAATGCGCCGGTGACCGATAGGGCAAAGGCCAGCGTGAGGATTAGAACGGAAGTCTTGAAGCAGTGCCGCAGCGTGTCTCCGGCAAACGTCAGAAGAGTGCCGCTGGCGCCAAATCCCAGCAGCGCGGCGCTGATCACCAGGTAGGCGAAGTGATGCCATCGCGCGACGGCCAGGCATCGCATCAGGGCAAGCTCCAGCGCGATCACAGCCGCCGAAAGAAGAAAGACAGCCAGCAAGTCCGGCGCTGCGGGGCGCGCTGAGATGTCAGGCGATCGGTCCATCCGGCTCTATTCCCCGCGGCGCACGCGGCCCGTCATGGGGACGAAGCGCACGGGCATGAGTATCCTGGAGGTGAATGTTCCGTCTTCATGTTTCTTCACCACTACGAGCCACTGCGTGCTGAAGGGATCGCCGAGCGGGATCACCAGCCGCCCCCCTGACTTGAGCTGTTTAGTCAGGGGAGGCGGCACATGCCCAGCGGCTGCCGTCACGATAATCGCATCGAAAGGTTCGTGTTTTTCCCATCCGTAGTAACCGTCGCCGTGCATGGTCTTGATTGTGTCGTAACCCAGTCTGTCCAGACGTTTGCTTGCCTCTTTGGCCAGTTTCTCGATGATTTCTACGGTGTAAACGCGCGGCGTCAGCTCTGAGAGCACAGCAGCCTGGTAGCCGCTCCCGGTGCCGATCTCCAGGACCGTGTCGCCGTGCTTCAGCATCAGAACCTGCGTCATGTAAGCCACGATGTAGGGCTGGCTGATAGTCTGACCTTCGCCGATCGGAAGAGGGCGGTCCCAGTAAGCCTTGCCCTGATGGCCCGGGGGGACAAACAAGTGGCGGGGGACGTTGCGCATGGCGTCCAGCACGGCCTTCGCCTTTACAACGCCGCCAGCTATCTGGTTGCTGACCATGGCGTAGCGCTCGTCCTTACGCTCTTCGAAGCGGGGGCGGCGCCATTCTAAAGGCCGGGCTGTCTGGAGGGGCGTCTCGGCCTCGTGGAGAGGGCTTTCTGCCGGGTGGGGCCTCGGCGCTGAGACTTCGGCGGTGGACCCAAGGTCGGACGGACACGCACTCAGTATTGACACGAACGCCAGGGCGATAGCCAAAACCAGCGTTCCCCCTGCAAGCCACCACGCTTTCAGGACTCTTCCCATATGGTCCCCAGGGCGATTGCTCCAATCCCGATACTATCACATCCCGCCTACAGGATCAATCATTGAGCTGCCATGTCCCGGAGGGTCTGTTCGTATATGCACAGGTCATCTTGCGTGAAGAGGACGAAGCGGACGAGTTCCAGCGAGCCGGGGTTTTGCTCCAGGAACTGTGCGACCGTGCGCAAGGCCACCCGGGCGGCTTCCTCTACCGGGTAGCCATAGGCTCCGGTGCTTATCGAGGGGAACGCTACGGAACTCAGCCCGTTGTCCACCGCAAGCTGGAGGCTGCGGCGATAGGCCCCCGCCAGCAGGGCGGGTTCGCCGGAGTCTCCTCCCCGCCACCGGGGGCCTACGGTGTGGATAACCTTCCTTGCGGGCAGGTCGCCGGCGGTGGTGATCACGGCCTGGCCTGTGGGACACCGGCCTATTCGGCGAGATTCCTCCATGATGGCCGGGCCGCCGGCCCGGTGGATTGCCCCGTCCACGCCGCCGCCTCCGCGCAGGGCGCTGTTGGCCGCGTTGACTATAGCGTCCGTCGCCTGCCGCGTTATGTCGCCACGGATAAGTTCAAGCGTCGCTGCCGCCACCTCTATTCGCACGGGCAAGCCCTTCGCTTTTCTGGTGAACGCTAATCTATTAGCTGCACAAGAGTTACGACTCCCGCGGGTAATGCTCCGGTCGCCGTCGCTAAAATGTTACATCAAAGGAAGGTGAATATCATGTCTTTGCGGCTCCGGCAAGAGAATTACTACGAGGTCCTGGGCGTTGGCCCCGGCGCCACGGCCGAAGAGATCAAGAAAGCCTATCGGCGTATGGCCCGCCGGACGCACCCCGACGTGCAAGCGCCGGAGGCGAACTCATGGCATTTCCTGCGCGTCAGGAGGGCGTACGAAGTTCTCGGCGACACGCGCGAGCGGGCCCGTTATGACATGACATACGGCGTGGCAGGACGCGGCGATGCGCGCGCGGTCTGTCGCCAGACCCTCAATCGTCACTTTGCCACGTTACTTCACGGACTGCGCATTGTGGCGAACCCCAAGGCGGGTGAACGCGTACCGCGCGTGTGATAACATGTCTTCGCCCGATCACCCCATGGAACGGCGCAATCATGACCTGTGTCAGCATTCTTATGCCCGTCTATAACGAGGTGCGCTACGTTGCGCAGGTCGTGGCGGCTGTGCTGGAAGCCAGGCTCCCGGACGGCGTGACGCGAGAGCTCGTCATAGTGGACGACGCCTCCACGGACGGAACGCCCGCTATCCTGGAGGCGCTCGCGCAGGAGGAACCGGAGAGGATCAAATATGTTCGCCAGGAGACCAACCACGGCAAGGGGGCAGCCGTCCGCAGGGCGATCGAACTTGCTGGGGGCGAGGTCTGCGTGATACAGGACGCGGACCTGGAGTATGACCCGGCCGACCTGGCGGGGGTGCTGGCCCCAATACTCAGCGGTGAGGCGGATGTAGTGTACGGAACCCGTTTTCCGCGCCAGAGGCGCAGCCCTATTTCGACCTCCATCCATGCGCTGGGGAACCGGGCGCTGACCTGGCTGTCCAATCGCTTCACCGGGCTGGACCTGACGGACATGGAGACCTGCTACAAGGCTGCGCGCACGTCTCTGCTCAAATCTATACCTCTGCGGTCGAATCGTTTTGGGATAGAACCGGAGCTGACGGCGAAGTTCGCGCGGCGTGGCTGCCGGCTGCGAGAGGCGCCGATTTCCTACCGCCCGCGCGCACGCAGCGAGGGGAAGAAGATCACCTGGGTTGACGCCATCCGGGCCGTGCTGGTCATCCTGCGCTACGCAGTGCTGGACGACAGCCGCAGGAAGAATACTCGCTGAGCGGGCTGCAAATATTCCTGCGCAGGCCCCCCGGTTTGATCGCTGGTTATAATTCGTACAGGTATGCCGAAGCTCCGTACGCCTGCACATCCCGGACTTTGCAGCCCATTCGATCAAGGTTGTGGAGAAAGAGGGCTCTTTCGTTTCTGTAAAGGTGCGAGAATATTATCCACGTTCTCCCGCTCGAGTTCAGCTTCCGGATGTCCCGCCCGTATTCTTCCGGATACTCTCTGGCCCTGACGCCGAGGATATAATCCCCGGGGGCGGGGAAGTAGCCGGGCCAGTAGTACTCGACAGCCGGCCCCGCTCCATAGTAAACGTAGAGCCTATCGCCTTGACGATAATGATCGACCACATACTGCAAGACGGGCTTGATCTCTTCCTTCAGCCGAGGCGCAATAAACCGCTTCGCGCACATATACCCCGGATGTGCCAGAATGCACATGGCAAGAAGGTACCCCATTGCGCGAGCAGCGCGGGTCCGGCTCTGCGTGCAAATCGCATAGACTCCCAGTGCGGTCAGCAACGCCATGCAAGGCACGGTGAAAGTAAGGAGCCTGCCTTTGAAGGGGTACTTGTGCAGGCCAGAGGCCAACAGCGCGAAAAGAATGGGGCCGACCAACGCGAGCAAGGTCGTTTTCTTGCCCCTGTGGTATACCCATATTGCGCCTGCCGCAAAAGCGGCAAGCGCGACCGGATATCCCAAGGAGAAGCCACCGGCCTCGGCGAACATGCCAGCCGCCGCGTGCCCGAACCACCTCAGTTGTGATAACGACCGTGGCAGAAGGGGCATGAAGGCATCCCGGCCCGCCCAATAGCTGACAAGGTTATCTCGCGCCGCCGGCGCCGCAAGTGAAATCAGATAGCAGGCAGTGAAGCTGGCGATCCAGAATCCGCCGATCAGCAGGAGTTGCGCAACCTTCCTTGCGTTTTTTCGAGCTATCGCCTGTCCGAATAGCGCAAAGCCGATGCCTGCAAGCACAAAAAGAGAAGGGTGTGAAAACCATATGGCAAGCCCTCCCAGTACGCAGCCGGACACAAAACGGGTTGGGCTTATGCGTTCAACTCGCTGAATTGGGAAGAAGACAGCCCAGTAGAGAAGAAGGGCGACGAGAAGGTCAACGCTGTACTGCTTGAAGTCATCGCCGTAGCGAATGAGAACGGGCGAAAAGGCAAGAAGACAAAGCGCCAACCTTGCGCACCGGCGTCCGAACGCCTCTCGCGCCACAATGTAAACGAGGGGCAGGGCGAGCAATCCCGCAAGCAGTGGCGCTAACCTCAGGACCCATTCGTGCGTTCCCAGCAAGGACACGGCGAGTTTCGTCACAAGCAGGAAGCCCTCTGGCGTGCCAGACGTGCGCAGATTGTACAGGGGGGCGCTAATAACCGAGTTGGCCAACTTGCATTCGTCGTACCACAGAGAACGGCAGGCTACGTACTGTCTGACCCTCAGCAGCCACCCCACCCCGAACATTGACCAAAGGAACGCCTGTGACCAATAGACGCTCTTGAGCTGCGCTGCCCGTGGAAGCTTCAGCTTCACTTTGCCTTTGGCGTGAGGCGCCGTCAGAACCCCTGGTGACGCGGCGCTTTAGGGCCCTGAAGAATCCCCTCGGTTCAGCCTGCGCAAAGCCCGACCACTCTCCTGGCGGTTCAGCGTGAATTGGGCAAGTCACTTCTTGAAAATCAGAATCGCAGCAAGAATCAGAAGGCCGACGCCAACAACGATGACCACGGGAATCCACGGGCGCGAGGTCTTTTCTTCAATTTTTTCCGTAATGACGGCGACGCCGGTCCGAATGTCGGCGCCGCAGTAGCGGCAGGTGGCGTCCCGGACGCCGAGGACGGCGCCGCAGTTACTACATATCTGACGGGCGGGGTGCAACGTAACGTCGGGCGCCCCAGGTTCTTCCTCCTCGCTGAGTTCCAGGTCTGAGAATCCGTCGAAACTCGCCAGCACCTGGTTGGGAGTCCCGCATTTGGGGCAGTTAACGATGTCGCCGATGGCCTTGCCGGCGACGCGGATGGTGGCCTTGCATTCAGGATTGGAACAGGTGATTGTCTCCGGCATACCAGCTTCCTCCTTCATTGCTTGAGCCGAGTATCATGAAGATTATCCCACGCATATGCGCCGTCACTATTCTGCTTACTTGATTGCGGGAGTGTCTTCGGGGCATCGCACAAGCGCCCTAATAACCAGGCAGAACCCGCCGTGCGAGGCGCTTGCCTGCTCTACCACTTTCCTGCCAACGGCGAGAAAATGGTACCCCCTCGGGGACTCGAACCCCGGGCCCGCGGATTAAGAATCCGCTGCTCTGCCGACTGAGCTAAGGGGGTAAAAGAGCTCATAACGCAAGGGCACATTTATATCTGCCAGACGGGTCTCTGTCAAGCTTCAGGATGGCGCCTGCGTGAAGTATCGGGCGGGAGCTGCGGAGGTTGCGCATCGCGATTGAGGAGCGCCGCCAGTCTCAGGAGCCGATATCTCTACTTCATCCTGAACAAGAGCGTTTTCTCCCTCTCCCCCCTGAGCAGATTGACGTTCAAGGCCGACTGCGCCCGTGCTTTCCGGAAAACCTGGAAGGCTTTCTGCTGGCTGTTGAGCTTTTGCCCGTTTACGGCCTGGATGACGTCGCCGTTCTGAAGACCCACGTACCTCGCCATGCTCACGTTCTCCAGGCCCGTGATGCGAAGCCCTATCGTCTTTCCATGGGCGACGTAAGGCGTCAACCTGGCCACTTTGAAGACCGCTTCCATTCCTCCGACTTTGGCAAGGAATGCCTTCTTGTCGATCTCAAATTCGTTCGCAGCTAGGATACTAATCGCGGCGCGCGCATCGGGCAGCCTGGCAGCAGCCTGCCCTGTGGCAGGCTCTCTTGCCCCCGCGTGAAGCTCCAGGGCCTCCCTGCGATTCCCCCGGGCAAGCACGACTCTATTCCTTTCAATGCTCTTTATGACCGCCCCTTGCACAACGTCTCCAATCCTATACAAATCCTGGACCTTGCTAAGCTTATCCTCTATGACAGCCCGGGCGATATCAGGGTCACCGGCCACTGTGCCCAGGAGTTTGAGTTGGAGCTTCGTATCTGCCAGGGCTCCCGGCCGAGCCGGTTCGGCTTCTGCGACCACATCCGCTGCTTTGCCCGAGCCAAATATGTTCCGCCTGGTGATGATTGAGCACACCTCCTTCGTCATCGCGGCAGCATGTCGCTCACTTAGCGGCGCCTGAACCGCAAGGCGGGGCGCATTCAGGCTTTGATCGGACTCTCGGCGGACGATCCCGGCCACAACGTAGCCCAGGAGAACGAGCGCCGCCAGGTTCGCGATCCAAATTGTCCTGCGCAAGTTCAACGAATTTCCTCACGAAAACACGAGCGCTTTGCGTCCCCATACGATACGCAGCCCGGCGCAAAAAGGCAACAGACCGTGCTCCGGCAATTCCTTCAGATGATGGCGCATGCTATTGCATAAGCGACGTTGGCCGTCGCGTGCAAGAGAATCGGCGCCAGGAGCGAATCAGTGCGGGCGCGCAGCCAGCCGAAGATCAGCCCGGGGAAGAAGACTATGGCGGCCGTCGCACTGCCGACAGTGGCCACGTGCGCCAGCGAAAAGAGCGTAGATGAAATTAATATGGCAGCCAGGCCCCACAAGCCAAGGCGCCCCGGGGCAACCTGCGCCAGCCAATCCATGATGCTCGTCTGCACGTAGCCGCGGAAGAACAACTCCTCCGCAAGCGCCACGTAAGCAAACTGGTAGATGACCCAGTATCCCCAGCCACCGCCGGCGGGCCCCGGCTGGAGAGGCGGCTTAATCCCCCATCGTCGCAGCAGGAAAACCCCGCAGAACAGCAGCGGAATAACTATAAGGGCCACCCGGGCGAACTGCTTCAGGGCGGCGCATATCCGCGTGGCCTTCAGGCCGATTCCCACCAGGGCTCTTCCCCTCAGCATGGTGGGCGCCAGGGCCGCGGCCATCCACATGCACGGCGCCAGCAACCATTGCAGTCGCCCCACGCGGGAATCGGCGCCCGAAACCGCAACAGCCGCCGCTGTTGCGACGGCTGTTACAATGATGACCTCTACCGGCATTGCCAAAGGCGCCATGCCGCGCTGGATTTTCACGCTCACTCTTTATCCATTGACCAGGCGCCTGCGGCGGCGGATTCTGCGGATAAGCAGCGTCACGGCCGCAAGAAGGGGCAGCAGCAACATTGAGAAGTGCCCTTCACCGGCGCGGGACATGGCGCAGCCGCCGCCTCCTCCGCCGCCGCTCTTGCCGCCCAGTGCAAAGGCGGAGAAGTGCGTTGTCTGGAAGCTCACCGCATGAAGCGTCTCGGAGATCACCTCGTGCTGCACGTTGCTTATTCCCTCCCGGCTCCACAGGCCCGTCGCCTGGTCGTACCAGTAGACGCGCAGTGTGTCAGGATGGGCCATCTCCGCGTCATGCGTAATCGTGATCGTCACCGGCGTGGAGAACTCCAGGCCGCTGGGGCCAAACTCGTACGGCACGCCGAACCCACCCGCAGGTAGTTCCGGCGGATCCGCCACCTCGCTGACAGCGACAGCTATGTCCGTTCCCAGCGCGTCCGCCGGGATCACGACTGTCACGGCGCCGCCCGTCAGCGTGTTCGTAATTGTGTGATCAATCCGCGTCGGAGAGATGACCGAATCGCCGATCGCCGTCGCTGCGGCATAGTAGATGTTACGCGTGCCGCTTCGCTCATCCGCCCAGACGAGATAGGGCGAGCCGTTGCCGTCAACGCCTATGGCCGGCCTCATCTGTGCGGCTGTCGTCGTATCGTCGTTCACCAGAATGTTCGTTCCGAAGCCCGAACCGGTCTCGGCGAAGTAGATGTCCGGATCGGTTGAGCCATTCCGGTAATCCTGCCAGCCGGCGAAGACCTTCACCGAATCGCCGGCGCCGCTGACGGCTATGGCCGGCGCAACCTGGTCTGCCGCCGGAGCATCGTCGCCGATGCTGATGCCCGTGAGGGGAGAGGACGGCAGGCCGTCCGCCGTGGCCGCATAGAGAATGTCCGGATGGGCGCCGCTCCGGTCAACCCATAGCAGGTGGAGGACAGTGCCGGACGACTCGGTCGCGATGGCCGGCGCACTCGCGGTCCCGCTGTTGGTGATCTGTTTGACAGTCCAGCCCGAGCTGTCAGCGCCATACAGATTTCCGTCGCCGGCATCCGCCCAAACCGCGTATACCGTGCCATTGGCATCCATGGCAAGCGCCGGCATGTTCTGAGCCGCGTCCGGCGGTATCAGAATCTCCGTGGGAATATCGCTCCAAGTGGTCGGGGATGCGGTCGTGGCAGTCTTCACAAAGATGTCCCATCCGTTTTCAGGATCGTCTTCTTGGAAGGCAACGTAGATGTTGCCTTCCCCATCAATAGCGATCGCGGGCCTGCGGCGCTCGCCGGCGCCTGCGTCAGGGGCGACTTCCATTTCCGTTTCGAACGCCGTGCCGCCTGCGGGCAGCCTGGCGATGTAGATCGTGCCCTTCCCCTCAGTGTCCTCACGCTCCCAGACGACCCAGATGTCGCCGTCGCCGTCTACGGCCGTCGCCGGGCGGTCGTGTGTGGATGCGCCGGAGTTGACGCGCGCGTTCTCGCCGAAAGAGCGCATGGCGGTCGTAAAGGAATATTCCTCCTCGTCCATGGGGTTGCCGGCGCCGTCGCTGGCGTTGACGCGGACGGACACCTGTTTCTCGTAATCGAACTCTGCGCTGGGCTGGAAGCAGTAGACGTAATCGTCCTCAGCGCCGCCACGGTAGCAAGTGCCCTTGAGCGTGGCATTGCCGCTGGCATCGTATTCGCCGGAGCCGTCTGAGATCGTCTCCCAGGATCCGTCGCCGACCTTTGCCTCGATGCTGACGGTGCTTGCGTCAACGCCCTCGCCTCCGTCGGTGACGCGCAGTTGGATAATCGTGTCCGTGGCAACCTGCACGGCGCCTTTCGCAGGTATATGGCCCGACGTCTCCGGCGCCTTCTTGTCGTTTACCGTGGTCGTTTCGGGAGTGTCCTGACTCACTGGATCCGTCTCATCGCAGTCAATAGTCAGTTGGCTGTTGGTGATGACGCCTCCTTCGAGGATAGTCCCGGAATCCGCCACCGTAGCGGTGAAGGTTACCGTTTGGGCTGTAGTCTGCGCGGCCAAAGCGCCAATGTTCCACGTGACTGTCCTGAGATTCGCGTTGTATGTGCCGCCGCCCGTTGCGCTGACGAAGGTTAAGTTCGAAGGCAGCGTTTCCACGATAACTACATTGCTTGCGACCGCCAGGCCGGTGTTGCCGTACGTGATCGTGTAGACGACCGTGGCGCCCGGATCGACCGGATCGTCGC
>JAGHAF010000022.1 GCA_021161675.1 Planctomycetota bacterium
ACCTTGTAGTCCACGCCATCAAGCGCGCCTTCTATCCCGGATTCCTTAGACCCAAAGTGTGCGGCGCCGCATTTGATCTTCCGAAGCTCGTTGGGGCGAAGCTCCCTGCGCCAGTTCTCGCCCTTCGTCTCTGTGACGAGGTAGAGGAGCGGCTTGCCGTCGCCGTCCTCTCCGTGCATCACGATAGCCCAGTCCGGGTTGTAGTCGCCCACAGGCGTTGGCACGGTAAACCAGCGCGGCAACTTCACGTAGAGTTTCACATCGCGCCGCGCTTCCAAATCTTTCACGAACTTCTTCTCTACGTCCGAGTCGCACGGGATCAGGTCGTAGACCGTCTTGTCTTCGTGAACATCCGGTTTTGCTACATATCGGCTGAAGACCTCGACGACTTCGTCGTCCAGAATCTGCTGCATCTCATACCATTCGTTCAGCTTTTCGTACCGGATTCCCTCCACGAGCTGGTCCATCAGTTTGTCCTTGAGCGTGCGGGCCGCCACGCCGGCCCACGCGTGGGGGTTATCCAGTGCCGCCCGCTTATTGCGTGCCCGCCTGAACACCTCCAGCAGCGTCCGGCGTGTCAGTCGAACGGGCGGGCTGGTGTTCTCCAGCAGGTTGCTCATCACATCGACCAGGTTCGGCAGCGGATATCGCCCCGCCAGGTCTTTGACGGTCTTCGCTGCGCTCGTCTGCAGGGCTTCGAACGCCCCGGCGCCGTCCACCCTCATCTGCGCCTTCGTAATGGTAACCCTGGGCAGGGGGATGCTCTGTCGGTCAATCTCGGGCACGGCGTCTTCAAGCAGCTTCTCGGTGTTTATGTGCACGGCGTAGCGCGTTTTGTGCTTGATTCTTTCCCACAACTCCTTGAAATCCTCGCTCAGGACGCGCCGCTTGCGCAGATGCGCCTTGCTGCGGCCCGCCCGGCGCGGCTTCGGCGGCAGGATGCCCTCGCCGTACTCTTGTTCGACCTTCCGCCGCTCGGCGTTCGTCAGCTCGCCTATGGGCTTGCCGTAACGGGCCTCGATGGCCTCCCGATATTCGTAGGCCATCTCGTCCTGCAGGCTCTGTACGTACCGCGCATAGCTCTCGTTGGCCACCACGGTCAGGATATTGACCCGCTCGTCCTGAACGCGATTCCCTTCCTGGTCGACTCCCAGGCGCACGCCGCGTCCCACCTCCTGCCGTTTTTTTATCGTCGAGGCCGTCTGGTTCAGGGTGCATATCTGGAAGACGTTTGGATTATCCCAACCCTCCCGCAGAGCCGAGTGCGAGAAGATGAAGCAGACCCGCGCCTTCCGTCGCGCGTCCTCACCCTGCACGCTCTCCGGGAAGCTCAGCAGCGTCTCTTTGTCCTTCATGATCAGCTCGTATGCCTCGACGTCGCGCCGGGCCTCACCGGTCTTGGAGTCGACAAGCTCAACGTTCCCGCTCCGGTGTCGCTGCTCGGCGAAGTAAGCCGCCTGCACTTCATCAGCGGACAGGTCCGCCCATTCGGGATATCCAGGCTTCAGTTCATGGAACGCCCGATCGAACAGCCGCCGGATGAGGCCGTCCTCGTCCGAGTAGTTCGCCACCCGGTCGATGAAGAACAGCGAGATGACCTTGATGCCGCGTTTCTTCATGCGGGCCTGTTTCTGAAAGTGCTCCTCGATGGTGTAACGGATCTGGGCGTCGAAGATGGCTTCCTTGTCCGCGCCCAACTCGGCGCCAAGGCTCAGCTCCACGTTGTTCGCAAAGCGCACGAACTGGCCCCCGGGGTTGATCTCGTCCACCTGGAACGGCTCATAGTCGGAGCGGTTCGCCTTCTCCGCCAGGGAGTCGCCCGCCTTCACCGTGACCGTCTTCTCCTTGATGGCGCCGTCCTTCATCAGTTTGTGGACGGCCACGCGGGCGGAGACCTGCGTCTTCTTCGTGCGAATGTCGTCGATGCGGATGTAGGGCAGGCTTTCGTCGTCCTCCTGCATCACCGACGCCACCTCGATCTTCTTGACCAGCCCCTCCCGATAGGCCTGCGCGGGGGTCAGGCGATAAACCAGGTTGTACGGGTTCCGATGCGTCGCGCTGTAACGGAGAGCGAACAGCGGATCGAGCAGCGCCAGCGCGGCGACGCTCTTCTCGCTCTCCATGTTCTGCGGCTCGTCCAGGATCAGGATGGGGCGCGCCGCCTGGATGAGGTGGATGGGAACTTCGCCCTGGAGCTTCTCTGTGTCTCGCCGCAGCACGTTCGCCGTCTTGTTGAACGAGTCGATGGTCATGACCATGACCTCGACCGCGTCCGACATGGCGAACTGGCGGACCTGGCTCAGGTTTGCGGAGTCGTACACCTGGTAGTTGTACACCGGGTTTCCGTAGAGCCGCTTCAAGTGGTCTTCGGTGACCTGGAGCGTCTTGAGCACGCCCTCGCGGATCGCCACCGATGGCACGACGATGATGAACTTGCGCATCCCGTAGGCCTTGTTCAGCTCGAGGGCCGTGCGCAGGTAGACGTAGGTCTTCCCCGTGCCCGTCTCCATCTCGACTGAGAAGTTCATGAACCGTGCCGTCTTCTCCCCTTCGACCGTCTCGATAGGCTCCTCGATGAGCTTCAGTTCGGAGTCCGGCGTGATTCGGTTGCCCTGCTGGACGGCCTGGAGGTTGGCCAGCAGGTCGGCTTCGCCCAGGTCCAGGCGATTCGGCGCCGCCGCTGTGATATTGATAGTGCCCGGGATGAAGCGCAGGCCGCCCGTCTGGCGGGGCTGGCCGTCAAACACGTCGGCCACTGAGCGGATGGCCTCGAGCTGGTAATCCTGGTTGGGATCGAACCTGAACTTCATGTTGCCCTTCAATCCGCAGATTGCGCAGATTTCGCAGAGGAGGACAGGACAAGGCGTTTGTATTCCAGTGAGGCGGAGCCGAAGTTCAGGAGCAGGCCGACCTCAAGCCCGGTCGCCTTCAGGTAGTTGATCACCTGCGAGCATTCCGTTCCGCCGACAGCCGACAGCGCCTTGACCTCAACGATGGTCTGTCCGTAGCACACGAAATCGGCACGGTACGACACGTCCAACCGCCGGTCCTTGTACCGAATGGGTAGTTCGACTTCACGGGCAAAGGGAATCCCCCGCTGCTCAAACTCGACTCCGAGAGCTTCCTGATAGACGGCTTCCAGGAAGCCACAGCCGAGTTCGCGATGGACCTCCATGGCCGCGCCGATTATCGCGTATGTCCGCGGATCCCTGACGTTCTCTCTTTTGGTGTTCTTGTTGTTCATCTGCGCAATCTGCGCAATCTGCGCAATCTGCGGATTCAGATTGTTTTGAGCCGGCATTGCAGGGCCAGGTTCGCTGCCAGGTCGTCAGTCAGGGCGATGTCACGGCACACAAACAGGTCCTCCTTGTCCAGTTTGAGCGTCCTGACAGCCGCTTCATCCAGCTTGTCGTCGAGACAGATGCGGAAGGACTGGTTGATGTCGGCGTCGGTCACGAGGTAGACGGTGTTGCCGTCAACGTCGGGCAGTTTTTCAATCCGGCTCGTCGGGCTGAAACCCTCTTTAATGGCCACTTCCCAGACTACGTTCTCCGGCTTCCAGCCGGGGAGCAGCGGGTCGGTGAACTCCTCCATCCGGCGCGCCAGCTCACCGTCGTCATTCTGCGCCACCCCGGCCCAGTTGCGGTAATGGCTCTCGGCCAATTTGAACACACGGAAGCCCAGGTCCTCTTTGCGCTCGTCCTTCTCCTCGAAGCCGAGCGTGCTCTTTGATGCGTTCAGTTCGTCTATCACGTGGTGGAGCCGAGTTTTGGCGATATCGGCAATCGTTGCCAGCCCTTTCTCAGGTTTCGGAAGGGGCTCAGGGAACTGAACACAGACGAACTGCCGCGTGCCGTCATCTTCTCTGTTCTGCTTCAGAACCGCCTGACCGAGCGGCGCACTGCCCGCGAAGAAGTCCAGCACGATGTCCCCCTCACCGGGATCGGTTGCGATCTGGAGCATCCTCTGGAGGAGCCGGGGCGGCTTGACCGTGTTGAGCACGTTCTCTGTCTGCTCGAACGGAACGTACTTCAGGAGTTCCTTTTTTGCTTCCTGCGTATGACCCACGTCTTCATACGGCCATAGCGTTTGGGGGACGATCCCCTGCTGCACCTCTGAAAGGAACCTCTTGAGAGCCGGCGTGCTATCTCCGTCAGGCCCCCACCAGATTCTGTTGTCCGCGTCCAGTTCCAGGAACTTCTCCTTCGACGAGCGCCAGTATCGGCCAACGCCAGCACGGAACGTTTTGCCACTCGGGCTGGTTACCTCATATATCCCCTTGCTGTAATAGTTCCGCGCCGTCATGTCGCTGGACTTCCAGACGCCTCGCGGGTCATCGTCAGGGTTGTGGTACCTGGCGTCCGCTTCTTCAGTTCTCGGAAGGAGATAAGGTCGCCATACGTCAGCGTTCCTGGCGTACAGAACCACATAGTCATGGTCTTCGGAGAAGTGTCTGGCTGTGTTCTTCGGCGCGTAAACCTTCTGCCAGATCACCGTTGTGATGAAGTTCTCCTCGCCGAAGAGCTCGTCCATAACCGTCCGCAGGTTCTGTACCTCATTGTCATCAATGCTGACGAAGATCACCCCATCTTCCCGCAGCAACTGCCTTGCCACGAATAGCCGGGGGTACATCATCGAGAGCCACGCCGAGTGATAACGCCCGCTCGTCTCGGGATTGGAGCTCAACAGGTTGCCTGCCTCGTCCACCTGCTCGGTCAGTTCCAGATACCGGCCCAGGGGATCGGAGTAGTCGTCGCTGTAGATGAAGTCGTTGCCGGTGTTGTACGGCGGGTCAATGTAGATCATCTTCACGCGGCCGGCGTATGCCTTGTAGAGGAGCTTGAGCACCTCGAGGTTCTCGCCCTCGATGAACAGGTTCTTCGTCTCGCCGAAGTTGACGGATTCCTCCGGGCATGGGACCAGCGTTGCCCGGCTCGGCGCCTGAAGCAGCCGAATCGCGTCCCGCTTGCCCGCCCACGTGAACGAGTAGCGTTCCGGCAAGTCGTCCACCGCGTCGCCCAGCGCCCGGCGGAGTTTATCGAAGTCGATCTTCTCCTCGCTGAACGCCTCCGGAAGGAACTCCTTCAGCTTTTCCACCCGCTGCGCCAGCAGGTCTTCGGTCTGCCTCGCCACCGGCTCGGTTCTCTTTTCTGTCATTGTTCCGTCCCTCGCACGATAGCGCCGCGTGACATCGGCTATGAGAGGTGCAACAGCCCTGTCCAAAGGCCGCCGAGGGGCCGCCGCCCCACGTGGATTGTAAAGCCTGCGTCCCGGGATTGCAATCCGCCGGGCTTCGCAGCGCCCGGAGTCCTGGAGATGTGAAGTTACGCGGCAATCTCGATTTGGCCTTCGCTCCCGGCTACTCGCCCTCCGGGTCGACGTAGACGGGGCTGGCGAAGGCCTGGTGGCCGTCTTCCTGCATCACCCGTATGTAGTAGTGCGTGCCGCTTTGGAGCGCCCTGCGGTCGCGGAACTCGAATGAGGGGGCGTCCTGCTTGCTGGCGGGGGCGTGGCGGTAGATCACTTCGCCGCCCCGCACCAGTTCAATGTGCGTTACGGGATAGCAGAAGGGCGTGAACGTCGTCGCCCGGTTGTAGAAATGCGCAATGTCTTCGGCAATTGAGGGCTCAAAGGGGCTGATCTCAAGCATAATACTCACCTGTCGGTAACCGTTGTGCCGTTCAGCGGTATTTGCCGAGCCAGGCTTCCAGGTCTTCTTGGGTGTCGATGCCGATGCTGCGGTGCGGTGTCAGGGCCACTTTTATGCGATAGCCTGCGCTGAGGGCGCGCAGCTGCTCCAGCTTCTCCGCTTCCTCCAGGGGGGAGGGCGCCAGTTCGCTGTAGCGCAGCAGAAAGTCGCGCCTGTAGCCATAGATACCCAGGTGGCGCAGCGGCCGCGCCGGCGCGCCGCCGAGCGGGCCCTCGTGGTCCCGCAGATAGGGTATCGCGCTGCGGCTGAAGTAGAGGGCATACCCGTCGTTGTCCAGCACGACTTTCACCACGTTGGGATCGTGCAGTTCGTCCTCCGATTCGATAGGATGGGCGAGGGTGGACATCACGGCGGCCGCGTCCTTGACGAGCATCCGGATGACCTGTTCCACCTGCTCGGGCAGTATCTCGGGCTCATCGCCCTGGACGTTGACGATGAGGCGGCTCTCCAGCGCGGCGGCGACCTCGGCTATCCGGTCGGCGCCGGAGCGGTGATCGGGATCGGTCATCTGCGCCTCGCCTCCGAACTGCCGCACGGCGTCGAAGATTCTCTGGTCGTCGGTGGCCACGATGACGCGCTCGACCGACGGGGCCGCCGCGGCGCGCTCGTAGACGTGCTGGATCAGATGCTTGCCCGTTACCGCCCTGACCACCTCGATTATGGGCTTGCCAGGCAGCCTGGTGGATGCGTAGCGCGCGGGGATGATGACGACGGCGCCCAAAGTAGTGAGCCCTCCCGGCGGAAGATTGCGTGACTGTGCTCATAAGTATAACGGCCTCACAGGGCTGAATCGAGCGTCGCTGCTTGAATGCCGGGCCGGTTTTGCGTAGAGTCGCGAGTATGGAATCAGTCAGCGTCATCGCCGCCGGGGATATTTCGCAGAGCGTAGCCCGTCTTTACAGGCGGATCAGTACGCAGCTTCGCCCGGACGTGAGGGAAGCGCTCGAGCGCGCGCTGGGCGCTGAGCGCTCCGAGATGGCGCGGGACGCGCTTCAGAGCTTGATCGAGAACGATAGGATCAGCCGTACGGACGGCGTGCCGCTGTGCCAGGATACGGGGCTGGCGGTGGTGTTCGCGAGGATGGGCCGCCGGGTGATGATCGAGGGAGGGACGCTGCAAGAGGCGGTAGACGAGGGCGTGCGGCGGGCGGTCGGGGAGCAGCCGCTGCGCAGTTCCACCGTGGCAGATCCGCTGCGGCGCGACAACGTGGGCGACAATACGCCGGCCATAGTCCACCTGGAGCAGGTGGAGGGGGCGGAGCTGGAGCTTCACCTGCTGGCCAAGGGCGGCGGGGCGGAGAACATGAGCCGCATCTACATGCTCAATCCCTCGGAAGGCCGGGAGGGCGTGATCGAGGCGGTTGTGAATACGGTGCGGCAGGGCGGCGCGAGCGCCTGTCCGCCGCTGGTGATCGGGGTCGGGATCGGGGGGGATTTTGAACGTGCGCCCGCGCTCGCCAAGCGTGCCTTCCTGCGGGACCTGCGCCTGAGGAACCCTGACCGTGATCTGGCCGAGCTGGAGGCGCAGATACTGTCGCGCGTGAATGCGCTGGGCATCGGCCCGCAGGGCTTCGGGGGCGCCGCGACGGCGCTGGCCGCGCTGGTGGAGCGGGCGCCGTGTCACATCGCCAGCCTGCCGGTGGCGGTCAACCTGGATTGCCATTCGCACCGGCACGGCGTCGTGACCCTGACCGGCCGGTCCCGCCCGCTCGGGGGGGGAGACGAATGAGACGTATGGCCGGGTCGGACAGGAGGACGACCATCAAGGTTGTCCTCGTGGCCGGGCTCATGCTTGCCGTGGTTCTCGGATTGCTCGTCCGGCCGGAGTCATTGCGGCGGGGTCCGCTGCCCGAAAGAGGTCGAGTGCGCTACGTCTACGACGGGGATACGGTTGCGGTGGACGGCCTGGGGAAGGTGCGCCTGGTAGGCATTGACGCAATGGACGGCTACAACGAGAGGCGGGCCCGCGAGCAGGCCGGGCGGCACGGGCTGGAGTTGGTTGAGGTCAAGAAGTGGGCGAAGGAGGGCACGCGCTTCGCAAAGGAAACGCTGGAGAACAAGACCGTGGGCCTGGAATATGGCCCCGAGCTTTACGACGATTACGGGCGCGTCCTGGCTTACGTGGAGCTGGAGGATGGGAGCGATTTTGACCTGCTGATGATTCGCAAGGGCCTGGCGGCCGCCTATCGGAAGTTCCCCCATCCGCGGCGGCAAAGCTACCTGGAGGCCGAGCAAGAAGCCTGTCGTGGGAAGGTGGGGATGTGGCAGGATGCGCGGAATCCGCCGTAGCGATATCGAGTATCGAGCTGTGGATGTTCAATCACTGCGGCACGAAGGCTCGAAGGACGCTGCGAGCAGACCTTGAACACTGGGCATTCAGCTATCCCGGATATTTCACGGGCCTTTCCCGTCCAGCGGGCGCTTTTGCCCTCATGCTGCGCCCTGCGCACTGGCCTATCCTCGACGCGCCTATCGGCACGCCTGCGCAAGCTCGCTTCTGCGGGCTTGCCCTGAGAGCAAAATCGCCTCGCTGGGCGTCAACAGCGTGTCATTTTTCATTGGGCGCCTTTTGAGGCGGAACTCCTCTCCCTGTAAAGAGTTGCAGAATAGTCCGGAAAATGCTCGTGAAATATCCGGGCTAGTGCTACGAGCTGCTGGCGGGGGTGGGTTCCTCGTGGGGGAGTTCGGCGGTGGGCTGTCGGTTTTCGAAGGTGAGTTCATCGTCCTCGGTATCTACGTAGACGGTTCCTCCGACGATTTTACCGGCGAGCATATCTTCGCTGAGCGGGTCCTCGATGTAGCGCTCGATGGCGCGGCGCAGGGGGCGGGCGCCGAAGTCTGGATTGTAGCCCTTGTCAATGAGAAGTTCCACGGCTTCGTCGCTGAGCAGCAGTTCCATGTTCTGCCGGGCCATCCGGTCGCGGACCTTATCCAGTTCAAGATGGATAATTGCGCGCAGGTCTTCCCGTGTGAGTGAACGGAAGACTATAGTATCGTCGACGCGGTTCAAGAACTCGGGGCGGAAGTGTTTATCAACTTCCTGGATAAGCTGTTTTTTCATGGTTTCGTAGTCTGTATCGGCGGCGCGCTTGCGGAATCCGAGCCCGGCGCTGTTCTTGATGACCTCGGCGCCGATGTTGGAGGTCATGATCAGGACGGTGTTGCGGAAGTCCACCTGCCTGCCGTAGCTATCGGTGAGCCGGCCGTCCTCCATGATTTGCAGCAGCATGTTGAAGACTTCCGCGTGGGCCTTTTCGATCTCGTCAAACAGGACTACGGAGTAGGGGCGGCGGCGGATTCTTTCGGTGAGCTGCCCGCCTTCGTCGTAGCCGACGTATCCGGGTGGGGCGCCGACCAGGCGGGAGACGTTGTGCTTTTCCATGAATTCGGACATGTCGATCTGAAGCAGGGCGTCTTCGTCGCCGAAGAGGAACTTCGCCAGGCAGCGGGCCAGCAGTGTCTTGCCGACGCCGGTGGGACCGATGAACAGGAAACTGGCCACGGGGCGGCGGGGGTCTTTCATGCCGGAGCGCGAGCGGCGCACGGCGCGGCTGACGGCGCTGACGGCTTCGTTCTGGCTGATCAGTTTGCTGTGGATCTCGCTTTCCATACGCAGCAGACGGCTGCGTTCTTCGATTCGCAGCCGTTCGAGCGGGACGCCGGTCATGCGGGAGACGACTTCCCGGACCACATTTTCGTCCACCACACCGACTGTCTCGTCCTCTCGCCGGGAGCGTTGATCTTCGTAGGTCTTTTTGCGGGCGTTGAGAGTCTCGATTTCATCTCGCAGGTGGGCTGCGCGTTCGAAATCCTGTTCGATGACGGCCTGTTCCTTCTCGATAGTGAGCTGGGAGAGTTCTCGCTGGATTTCCTTCACTTCGGGAAGGGCTGTCATGCCCCGGAGGCGGACCATTGAGGAGGCTTCATCAATGACGTCGAGCGCCTTGTCCGGCAGGAAGCGCCCGGTGATGTATCGCATTGAGAGGTCAATGCTGCTCAAGAGCGCCTCGTCTATGATTCGAACGCAATGGTGTTCTTCATAGCGTGCTCGCAGTCCCTTCAGGATGTCGAGGGTTTCTTCTCGCGAAGGCGGATCAACCATGATTGTCTGGAAGCGCCGCTCCAGGGCGGCGTCTTTCTCCACGTATTTCCGGTATTCGTCCGGAGTGGTCGCGCCGATGCACTGCGCCTCGCCCCGTGCGAGGGCGGGTTTCAGGACGTTTGAGGCGTCAATGGCGCCTTCGGCGCCGCCGGCGCCGACCAGTGTGTGCAGCTCGTCGATGAAGAGGATAACGTTCTTTGCTTTGCGCACTTCCTGCATGACGGCCTTGATGCGCTCTTCGAACTGTCCGCGATACTTTGTGCCGGCCACCATCAGCGCGAGGTCAACGACGACGATTCGGCGATCGTTCAGCAGCGTTGGCACATTGCCGCTGACGATGTCCTGGGCCAGTCCCTCGACGATGGCCGTCTTGCCGACGCCCGCTTCGCCCAGCAGCACGGGATTGTTCTTTTTCCTGCGGCACAGCACCTGGATGACGCGTTCGATTTCTTTTTCCCGTCCGATGACGGGATCGAGTTCGCCGTTGTAGGCCTGTCTTGTCAGGTCGCGGCCGAAGGAATCAAGGGCTGGAGTCTTGCTCCTTTCGGCGCCCGGTTCCTGGCTTTCTTCGTCCTCGAGTGTATCCAGGGGATGTCCCTGCAGTTCACGGATGTGTTCTTCGACTTCTTCCAGCGCGATGTCCATTCCGAGGAGCACCTGCGCGGCCACGCATTCTTCTTCCCGGAGCAGTCCGAGCAGGATGTGCTCGGTTCGCACGTAGGATTGCTTTTCCTTCTTGGCCTCTCTGAAGGCGTGCTCAAAGACGACCTTCTGGGCCCGGGGGGTGAAGGCGAATGGTTTCGCGGTTGTCGGGGCGCCGCGCAGGTTCCGGGTTAGTTTTTCGACCTCGAGCCGGGCCCTGTTGGGCTCCACCCCGAGCCTTTGCAGGGCGGTGGCGGCGACGCCGGTTCCCTCGCGCAGCAGGCCCAGAAGCAGATGTTCGGTGCCGATGTACTTGATTCCCATCCGCTCGGCTTCCCGGTGGGCGTGATGGATTACTTTTTTGGTTCTTTCGGTGAATTTCTCGTACATCGTTCTACCTAAGTTTTGCTCAGTCTTTGGCTTACGAAATCAGCGCGTAGTTGGTCGCGTTGCGCTCCATCCAATGGTTCTTCTTCCATTGTCTGCAAGTGGGCGGGCAAAGTCAAGAGGAACAAGTCGTTGACGGTTTCCTTCGGGGGCCATGTCAGCACCTGCATTTGGAGTCCCATCCGGACCTGGCTCAGCAGGTTCAGGGCTTCCTGGGACGAGATGGTGGCGGCGGAGCAGAGCAACTGGTAGGCGCGCCAGATGTGGTCCTCAAACCTCTGTGGGTCGTCATTGTGGAGTCTTTCCCGTGTCTTTCGCTCCATCAGGATGAGCTGCCGGGCGGCGCTGTGCGCCGTCTCCAGGATTTCCGTTTCAGAGATCCCGAGGGTGACTTTATTGGAGACCTGGTAGAAGTCTCCGGCGCCGTAAGTTCCTTCGCCGTAGCCCCCGCGCAGGGTCAGGTTCTGCCGCTGGGCCAGTTGGAGAACCTGGTTCATTTCCTGTGCCATGCTCAGAGCCGGCAGATGGACCATTACGCTGGCCCGCAGCCCTGTTCCCACGTTGGTGGGACAGGCGGTCAGGTAGCCGTACTGATCGGAAAAGGCGAAGGGGACGTGCCGGGACATGATGTCGTCGAAGTGGTCGGCGCGCTCGAAGGCTTCCTGAAGCCGCAGGCCCCCTCTGACGGATTGGATGCGCACGTGGTCTTCTTCGTTGACAAGGATGCTGAGTCGCTCACCGGCGTCGAAGGCCACGCCCCGCACCCAGTCGGCTTCCGCGTGCTGACGGCTGATCAACCGTCTCTCCAACAGCAGATTCCGGCCGAGAGTGTCCAGCTCATGGACTTCCAGGTAAGTAAGGCCGGCGCCGGCGCAGGCAGGGGTGAGCGCGTTGCGCAGGAGTCTCTCCAGTTCGGCTTTCTGCCGCGCGGACGCGGTGGTCATGAAAGGATACCCGTCAACGTTCCTGGCCAGCCGTATCCGGCTGCTGACCACCACGTCTTCCTCCGGGCCGCCTTTCAGCCACTCCACAGGTTTATCTCTTAGATGTGTCAGGTTCATCTTGGCCTGATTCTATTCCCTGTATCTCGTCCCTGAGCTGGGCGGCCAGCTCGTAATTCTCGGTTAGTACAGCCTTTTCCATCTGCCGGCGCAGCGATCGCGCCCTGCTGTGCAAGGCCGCCTGCCTGCCGGCCTGGGGGGGAACCTTGCCGCAGTGCTCGGTCGAAGCGTGTATCTGTTCCAACAGTTGAGAGAGCGCATCCTTGAAGAGTTCGTAGTCGTTCGGACAGCCCAGCAGGCCCTGTTGCCGGAAGGTCAGGTAGTCCATTCCGCAGTGCGGGCACCGCCGGCCGGTCAGCTTCTTGAGTTCGGGCGCCACCGCGGAGAGGATGTGACTGAAAACGGCGGCCGGTGTCAGCGGCGGCAGGCCTTCCGTTTCCGAGTAGCAGGCTTCACAGAAGTGTGTTTGGACGGGCTCGCCTTCGACGAATTCCGTCAGGTGAACCGTGGCCTGCCTCTTGCCGCATATCTGGCAGATTATCTTGTTTTCATCGTCATCCATTGCTTGACTCTTCCGGTGGCCGTGGAGGCAGGTAGGTGGCGCCGCAGTTCTCCGACTCCCAGCACTCGACGCGGCGCAGACTGATCCTCTCGGGCAGCCGCCGCCCCAGGCGCTCGGCGATGTAACGGCACAGGCTCTCCGTGGTGGGATTGATAGTGTCGAAGGGAGGCGTTTCGTTGAGGTATTCGTGGTCGAGCGGCTCTAGCGCCTCCTTGAGCAGCGCTTTCATCTCTCGGAAGTCCAGGACCATCTGCTGGTTGTCCAATTCCGCGGCGCCGACTTCCACTCGCACCCGCCAGTTATGTCCGTGGAGCCTCTCGCAGTCACCTTCGTAATTGCGAAGGTTGTGCGCCGCTGCGAAGCGATCCTCGATGCTCAGTCTGTACATGATCGTCCTTTCGGTTCTGCCCGCCAGGCGACTCTACTCTTATTGTATTTCCGGGATTCTGAGCCGTCAAGCCGCCGCGCGGCATCGTGCCCTTTCCCAATTGCCGTGTTCCGGGGCCTGCCCTCGGAAGAAGTCTCTTTCGTCAGCGCTACCGGCGCTTTTTTCCGCCCGGCTCAGCGGTTCCTGGTGTAGACGCCCGCCAGGAGCGTCTGCGCCAGGACGTGCCCTGTCATGGCCTCCTCAAGCGCGCTCTTCCGGGCGCCCTGCGGCAGGCTCAGCTCCTGGTCAAGCGCATAAAGCTTGAACCGGTAAGTATGCGTTCCGTCCGGCGGGCAGGGGCCTCCGTAGCCCCGCCTTCCAAAATCCGTTTTCCCCTGCACGCCTTCCGGTTCGGAGTCTTCCGGGATGGAAGTGGTGTCGGGCGGTATGTTCCAGACCAGCCAGTGGTCGAACGTGCCGCCCGGCGCGTCCGGGTCGTCCATTACGAGCGCCAGCGCCGCCGCTGTCTCGGGAACGTCCGAAATCTCCAGCGGGGGCGAGACGTTCGCCCCGTCGCAGGTGTACCTGAAGGGGATGCGTCCCCCATGCTCGAATGCAGCGCTTCGCAGTTCCATATTTTCGCCTCCTTGATAATGAACGGTCAGATCGCTGCCTTAATTCATTATACGCAGGGAAGGTGTCATTTGACAGTGACGGCGTCCGGCTGCAAACATGTGACGAACATTTCTCAGGGTCCGGCTCTTGGATATGCAGGATAAGCGCGTTTCAGTAATCGTTGTCGTCGCAGGAGAAGCTTCGTCGCTTTCTGACTGTCTCGGGGCGCTGCTGGAGCAGGAGTACGAAGCAAAGGAGATTCTGATCGTCTGCCGGCCGGGGATAGAAGCCCCTCGGGCTGTGCCGGGCACGCGGGTGATCCGAGTTGAGGGGCCGGCAGACCGGCTTCAGCTTGCGAACGTGGGCCTGCGTGCGGGAAAGGGCGAGGTCAAACTGGTTCTTTCCTCAGAATACGTCCCGTTGGCAAAGGACTGGACCCGACGGATGGCCGAGCCGTTTCAGGACGACGAGATCGGTGTAGTGCTCAGCGGCGAGGTCGCGCCGGCCGGGAGTGGATCGTTCGGGCTGGTTGATCGGCTGCTGAAGGCGGTCGGCCCCAGCGACGGGCAAGGTGAGCGCAACGGCCTTCCGGAGCGCGATTACGTCACCGTCCGCGCCGCCGCCTATCGCGGGCGCCTGCTCTCGGACATCTGCTACTTTAACCCATCGCTCGGTGCGCCGGGCGGGCTGGTGGACGGCGCCTTGCGCATAGAGGGCGCCGGCTACCGCATCGTCGAGAATCCGGCGGCGCTGGTCGTGCGCGTCGGTGGGCGCAGTAGCCTTGGCCGTGCCCTGCGAGAGGGGATCGAATACGGGCGCTCCGACGCGATGCTGGAGAAGGAGCACGGGCTCCACTGGCTTAACTGCGGGGTTTTTGCGGCGGCGCTGGCTTCGTTTCTGCTTCTGCCCCTGGCGGGGCTGAGTCTTCCGGCCGGTGTTATTCTGAGCGGGGCGATTTTCGTCTGGGGTGTGCTGCTTTCCCTGCGCGTGCCTTTTACGAGGTGGGAGTTTCCGGCGGCGGCCTGGAATTTCGTGGTTTTCGTTGTGCTCATCTTGTTGCTGCGAGGCGACTGGCGCCCTGACCTGTTCGGGCGGCGGATTCATCCAGCCATGCTGCGCCAGTGGGTCTGGCTGGTCGCCATCGTAAGTTCATACTTGCTGGTGCTCGCCGGGGCGGCGGCCGGCACGGCGCGTCGCGTCCTGCGCCAGCCCGGCGGGCTGCGCTATCTGCTGCCCGTCGGGGCGCTCAGCCTCGGTTGGTGGCTTAGCGCAGGGCTGGGATACGTCTGCGGCGCCGTAGGCGCCAAAGGCGCCAAGGATGAAGTATGAACGATAAAGGATGAAGGGAAAAGTTTCCGCCCGGACCGTTGCTTCTTGTGTTTTGTGGTTGGATTTTATCCTTCATCCTTTTGCTTTCGTTTTTCACTTGTCTCGTCGTCGTTCGGCGCTGAGGACCACCTCCCGGAGCGCTTCCGGGCCGCCGGTGGCCAGCCACCTGTCGTCGAACCCGGGGTCCTGGGCGATTTCGGCGATAGCGACGAGCGCTCGCAGGTAGAAATTGCGCTCCTCGGGATTGGCTGCGATCACAAAGACGATGTGCACCGGTGGCGCGTCCTCGCTGAAGATCACCCCTTCCTTGCTGCGCACCAGCATGATCTGGAATGATTCCAGCCCTTCGAAGATGAGGTGCGGGATGGCCAGGCCGGGACGCACGACGGTGGAGGATAGAGTCTCTCGATCCGTCAGCAGCTTCAGCACGCCAGCGGATGGATAGCCTATCTGATCGCTCAGAGCCTGCGCTATGACCTCGAACGCTTCCTCGCGGGTGACGCCGCCCTCCAGGTCAAGCACGGGGCAGTCTTGAATCAGGCTATCGAATCGATCGGTCAGCTCTTCTTTTCGCTCGCGCGCCATGCGTGAGAGTTCCGCCTCCAGGTCATGGTCTGCGAAGTCCCACCTTGCGATCCGGCCTGCCAGCCGGATAAGCGCTGATTCACGCAGAACGTGCACCTTGGCGTAGAAGACATACCAGAGGACGGCGGCGCAGATGATAAGGCCCGCGACGGCCAGCGGGAACGTGCCCAGTTCCACCAGCAAGAACGTGTAGCAGACGCTGCCGCCGATTTGCAGCCACGGGTAGAAGGGACATTTCCAGGTGGGCCTGTAGGTGGGGATATGGCTCTCGCGCATCAGCACGAGAGAGATCATTTCGAAAATGAAGAGCAGGAGCATCATCGTCGAAGCGGCTTTGATGAAGGTTTCCAGCTCAAGCAGCAGGATGATTGACACCATGAAGGCGGCGGTGAACAGGATGGCCCGTGTTGGAGTTCCCCGCCGCGGATGAATCCGTCCCAGCCCGGCGGGCACCAGTTGATCCTGGCTCATGGCCATCAATATCCGGGAGGCCGCCAATACGCCGGCGTTCCCGGTGGTAAGGAAGGCGAACAGTCCCGCCATGGCCAGAACCCACACTCCCTTCGTTGAGAACATGACTCCGGCGGCTTGCGCCAGTGGGATCGGCCACCATTCGGCGGGCTCTTCCGGCAGCACTCCGACCGTCACGTAGACCACCAGCGCGTAGAGGAGACCCACGACGATGCAGGCGGCGAACATTCCTCCGAGGAGATCGCGTTTCAGCTCGTGCACCTCTTCCCCCATAGTGGCTACTTTAGTGACGCCTCCGAAGGAGATGAAGACCATTCCGACCACCATGAGCAGTGAACTCCACCCGTGGGGCAGCAGTGGCCGCATATGGGTCGGCTGGACGGCGCGCACTCCGGCGGCCCCATATGCCGTTAGAATCACCAGCAGGACCGCGACCAGGAGAATCTGCGCCCTGCCCGCGTGTTTGGCGCCCAGCATGTTTAGCGCGGCGAAGAACAGGCAGAACGCACAAGCGATAGCCTTAACCTGCCAGCTGCTGATGTTCCAGTGCCACGCCAGCGCGCCCAACGCCCCGATACCGACCAGGGCGAACGCGCTCTTGAAGGCGAGCGAGGCCCAGGCCACCACGCCGCCCACCGTGCCGAATCCCGGACCAAGACTGCGGTCTATGAAGAAATAAGTGCCACCCGCCTTGGGCATGGCGGTTATCAGCTCCGCCTTCGTCAGCACGGCCGGCAGCAGCATAACCGCTGCGAGCAGGTAGCAGTAGGGAAGCCCGGCGCCGACCATAGCGAATGCCACCGCCGGGAGCACGAACAGGCCGGAACTTATCATCGCCCCTGCAGCCATGGCAAATACGTGCAGGAACCCCAGTTCTCGCTTCAGCGGCATGTCAGACCCCCCACTTGTTCCTCCTTGATACCCATGGCAGGGGTCGCCGCCGACGTAGCAACGTCCGGCAAGGCAATAGAAGATTGACAGCCCCTGCCTGAAAATTATACGCTACTGCTCGTTGAGGTTCCAGCCAAAAGGATAGGAACTACTTCACCCGAATGAGCAGTCCACGACTATTCTTCGCCGGGTGACGAGAAATGGTAGAGCAGGAAGCGGCAGACAGCAAGCAGGAACGCCAAAGACAAAAGTAACGACAACGGCAGAAGTCTGGGTGGAAGTTTTTCTTTTGCCTTCTGACTCCTGACCCCCGACCCCTGATTGCTGGTCCCTGTGACCTGTTGTCTTACTCAAACGGGTGAATTGTTGCCAAGGAGAACGTAGGTGCCTGTATTGAGAGATGAGCTTCGCTTTCGGCTGGCCGGATGGGCCGCCGCAGGTCTGGTCAAGGGGCTTTACGCCACCTGGCGGGTGGAGGTAGTAGACCCGCTTGGCACGGACGCCCGGATTCGGGAGGGCGCTCAGCGGTGTATCCTCACCTTCTGGCACAGGCAGATACTCATCATGCTGGCGCATTCTCCGGGTTTGAACCTCTGTGTGCCGGTCAGCGAGCATCGTGACGGGGAATACGTGGCTCAGGTGATGGATCGCTTCGGGGTGCAGTCGCTTCGGGGCTCGAGCACGAGGGGCGGGCTCGGCCTGCTGAAAGGTCTGCTCCGGAAGCTGGAAGAGGGCGCGATGCTGGGCATAACCCCCGACGGCCCCCGGGGACCTCGCTTTGAGGCGCAGCGGGGAGTGGCGATGCTGGCCAGAAAGTGCGGGGCGTCCGTCTTTCCCGTGGGGGCGGCCGCAAGTCATGCCCTGGTTTTCCCGAGCTGGGACCGGTTCTTAATTCCCAAGCCGTGGAGCCGCGTGGCGCTGGCCTACGGACGCCCGCTCAACTACGACGATTATGGGGACGATCAGGCTTTCTGCGATGCGCTCGGCGCGGCCCTGCGCCGCGCCGACCGAACCGCCGGCGAGACGATCTCAAGAGTCAGGTAGCCGTGCGCTCTTTGAGCAGCGCCCGCGCCATCCGCGCCAGGATGATAGAGCACATCAGGAGCGTGCCCGCCAGCGCCGTCACCAGGGCCGCACTGCCGAGGCCCAAATGTTTCATAAGCACGCTGGCCGCGGCCAGCATCAGCATCAGTGAGTAGAGCAGCCGTATGCCGTAGCCCTTTACGTAGCGGATGGCGGAGCTTCCGAACTGAGTTCCCACGGCGCTGCCCAGCAGTATCCAGATCGCTGCGACGAGGTCCGCCCTGCCGCCGAGCGCATAGGTGAAGGCGCCGTAGCCGCCCGATATCATCACGCAGAACAGGCTCGTGCTAACGGCCACGTAAGTTGACACCCCCACCACGTAAATCAGGATGGGGATCAGGGCGAATCCGCCGCCGCTTCCCATCATGCCGGCCAGCAATCCCACCGCCACTCCCATGCCGATGAGCGTCCAGAGGGAGGTCCGCCGATCGGCGCTGCGGCACTCCATCATCGGCGGGACCCGGATACTTGCCAGCCCGGAGAAGGTTTGCCCCTTCGGCTCCTCGATCAGACCGGCCTCTTGCCCCCGCTTCGGCGACCTGCGCCGCATCTCCATGCAGTATTCCACCAGCATGAAGATGCCGAGTCCGCCCAGGAGCAAGAAGTACATGATTCGAACCACACTGTCCACCACGCCGATGCTATCCAGCGCCATGATCACGCGCTTGCCGCCCTCAACGCCTGCGATCATTGAGAGCCCGATGATCGCCCCCAGTCTATAGTCCACGTTGCCCATCTTGCGGTGCTTCACGGAGCCCAGCGCGCCCTGGCCCGCGATGTTCGCCAGCCCCGTGCCGACCGCCAGCGGCATGGGCAAGCCGAGGATGTGCAGGAACGGGGTTATGATCCACCCGCCGCCCATCCCGAAGAATCCGGCGAGCACCCCGACCCCAAACCCGATCGCCACGAGTATGAGGATGCTGGTCTGCACTTCGGCGATGGGCAGGAGCACGGCCGGCATTTGCAGCGCCCCTTGCTGGAGTTACTCGGCGTTGTCCAACTTATTGGTTTCCATGCCGATCGCCGAGAGGACCTTCTCGGTCAGGATGCCCAGCGCGGCGCCCGCGCCCAGCATGATTCCCACGGTCAGAAAGGCGTACAGGAGCCTGTGGTCCTCACAGAGCCCCACCAGCCAGCGGGAGACGGGACCTTGTGTGATAACCAGCAGGGGGGGAAGCATCTGCAACCTGTCCCTTTGCCTTCTATGTTCATTCTACGGGAATCTGCCGCCCCGTCTTATCGCGGCGTCGCCGGCCGAAGCTGGGCATACGGGCCAGTTCCTCTCCGCTGAAAACCGGGCCCTCCACGCATACGCGGCGGCCGTCGCAGTCGCACTGGCCGCATACGCCTATGCCGCACTTCATGTAGCGCTCAATGCTGGCCTGGCAGGGCAGCCCGGCCCCGCGGCAGAGCTCCACCACCCGCGCCATCATCGGCTCCGGGCCGCAGGTGTAGACGGCCTCCACGGCGCCATCCGCTACGGCCTCCACGAGCCATTCCGTGGGCAGGCCGTGGCGCCCGGCCGAGCCGTCGTCCGTGAAGATGACCTGTCCGGGGAACCTGTCGGTGAAAAACAGCCCGTCGGCCGAACGAGCGCCCTGCACAAGGGTCGCTTCGGGGAGGCGCTCCGCCAGCGGCGCGAGCACGGCCATTCCGCAGCCGCCGCCTATAATTGCGGCGCTGGCGCCCGGCGCGCGCTCTCCCACGTCCCAGAATCCCCGCCCGTACGCTCCGCGCAGCCCTATGCGCTCCCCGGCTCTCATCTCGCAGAGCCGCTTCGAGAACGGCCCGCGCCGGTGCACGGTTATGCCGGCTCGTCCCTCCTCCAGGTAGGAGAGGGCGTAGGGCTTCTCATCCATTCGTGGGACCCAGACCATAACGAACTGGCCGGGCGTGAAGGTCTCCAATATCAGCCCCGGCTGGTCCTCTGCGCTCTCCAGGGAGATCAGCAGCGTTTTGGCCGTTGCGTTCTCGCGCCTCACCTCCGCGATCTCCAGCATCACCGGCAAGGCCGTTTGCGGGGAGACTGCGGCCGGGGGCGGCTGCGCTACGTGATTCTCTGTCATTGCAGGGCCGCTCCTCGCGCCTCGTCCAGGGAGTTGATGGACAGCCGCCGGCAGAGCTGCCGCAGCTCTTGCGTAATCTTGCCGAACACCTCGATGCCGCGCGAATACACGGCCGTGCCGACGCCCACCGCGCTCGCCCCCGCCATCATCATCTCCAGCGCATGACGTCCGGTGGAGATGCCGCCGATGCCGATAATGGGGGCCTCGCAGCCATGGCGCCTCAGCGCCGTGGCTACGTCATAAACGCACCTGACGGCTACCGGCCGCAGCGCCGGCCCCGAGACGCCGCCCATCTTGAAGCCCAGCACTGGCTCGCGGGCCTCCACGTTGATTATCATCCCGGGGCCGAGGGTGTTGACGGCGCATATGCCGTCCGCGCCGCCTTCGATAGCGGCGAGCGCCAGTTCGCTGATGCCCGGCACGTTCGGGGAAAGCTTCACGAAAAGCGGCCGATCCGTGACGGCCCGCACCGCGCGGGTGATCTGCTCGGTCGCTTCGGGGGTCCCGTGTCCGGCCAGTGTGCCGTAGCCGGGCGTGTGTGGGCAGGAGAGGGGTATCTCGAGCCCGGCGAAGCCGCAGGGCATGAGCCTCTCGGCGGCGGCCGCGAACTCTCCCGCATCTTCTCCCACGACGCTTGCCAGCACCGGGATGCTGAGCCGATCAATATCGGCGAACTCCCGGCCGGCCTCATCGGCCCCGGGGTTGGAGTAGCCGACGGCGTTCAACATGCCGGCTTCGTAGGCGATAACCGTGGGGTTATTGTGTCCCTGGCGGGGCCGGACGGTGACGCTTTTGATGGTGGCGGCGCCCGCGCCCGAGCGGGCTACGCGTTGGATGAGCGCGCGCGTCATGCCCAGCGCGCCGCTTGCGAGCACGGTGGGGTTGCCCAGCTTGATGCCGCAGAGATTGACGGACAGGTTGGGGCCGGTGGCGTCAGGCGTGCTCATCTGTTCCCGCATCTGTTTGAGAAGTTGAATCGGGGCGCAGCGACAAGAAGGATTATATGCAGCGAAGGGCCCCGATGCAATTTCCCAGTAACCTGCGGCAGTATGCGGAAGGGAACAGTTCTGTTTGACTCCGACGTCCGTAACATTTCAGCCGAGTGAGGTGTTGGTGGCGGGAAGAGCAGGCAGTTGACCGGCCGAGACATATTTTCCAAGGGCATTGACGATGCTCTCAAGCCGGTCCAAGCCCCGTGGCTTCAACGTGCGATATACCGACATCATGATCGCTTGGGTCTGGGCGCCGTTGTTGCTGCGGTTGCACAGTGAGTTCTTGCGCATCATCACCGCCGGCCTTATCTCTCGCTCGGCGTGGTTGTTGTCCGATCTGTTTTTGCAGCCAGCGCCCGGAGCACGCAGATCACCGCTTCCTCTCCCTTTGCGTAGATAGCTCTGGGTTGCTCGCGAGTCATAGGACAGCTATATTCAACATCTGTTCGGCGCCGCTCAGGGCCGTGAGCTTCTCGAAGGGCGACTTTGGATTGTGGCATTTTTGTGCAAGCGACTTTGCACAAGACGCCAGGGCCAGGTGAAGTGAAAACCTCAGAACGGAAGCATTCTACTCATTTGGGTGAAGTGTTAGGAATCTGCAAGGAAACGTGTTGAGGCCCTTGAAGAGGTCTTGATTCCTGATCGTTGCCATAATCTACGACCGGCTTATGCATCAAGCAAACCGGGAGAACAACCGTGCTGCTCAAAAGAGCGGGTAGGAATATAACCTTCAAGGCGCTTTCCGAACTCGTCCCCAGGGCGCTTGCGTTCATTGTCTTCGCTTATGCGGCAAGGAAGCTCGGAGCGGGCGACTTCGGAAAGTTCTCCTTTGCCGTCCAGTATGCGATGCTTTTCGGTGTCATAGTAGACCCCGGCATGAACATACTTTTCATCCGGGACGTAGCCGCCGACAGGGCCCTGGCGCCCCGTTACATCAACCAGTTTGCGGCGATAAAGAGCGGCCTGGCTATTGCCGCCTATCTGGCGGCCGTCTCAGTTATCGTGGCTCTCGGTTATCCGTCGCAGATGGTCGCCCTGGTGGCCATAGTCGGCCTGATGCCCATCGCCCTGGCGGGCCTCAAGTTCGTGGGGGCTATCTTCACGTCGTGGGAGAAGATCGAATATGAGGCCCTTATCAATGTGGCGGACCGTATTGTAATGGTTCCCGTTGCCTGCGGAATCCTTTACCTTGGCTACGGGTTGCTGGCGCTGTCCTCTGTGATAGTCGCAACCCACGCGCTGAGCGTTTTGATCGGAGTACTATTCGTCTCCAGATACATATCGCCCGTCAGGCTATCGGTCGACTGGAGTTTTTGCGTCTCGATCTTACGTCGCGTCTGGCCGCTGGCCGCAATGGTCTTTTTGGCCACCGTTTACATGCGAGGGGACGTCGTGATGCTCTCGTTGCTCGGCTCAACCGACGAGCAGATAGGGTGGTATTGCGCTGGCGTGAGAATCATTGATGTTATAGGCGCCGTTCCCTTCCTGGTCATGGCAGGGCTTTTCCCGATTTTCTCGGACCTCTATGAGAATAACAGGCAAAGGGCCGGGCAGCTGTTCAGAACTACTCAGAAGCTGATGTGCGCGGCGGCTTTTCCGGCTGCGGTAGGGGGCTTCTTCGTGGCTGATTCGGCCGTCGCGCTCATCTACGGCGAGCAATACTTGCCCACCAGTATTGCATTCAAGATCGTGACCTGGCGCATCGTCTTTGTGTTTATGAACGTGCTGTTCTTTCAGGCGCTGATTGCAACACGCGGAGAAAAACAGGCGGCCCTTGTGGCTGGACTGGGCGCGAGCGTCAACATCGGGCTGAACTTGTGGTTCATACCGCGCTACGGCTATGTGGGGGCCGCCGCCAGTGGTGTGCTCAGCGGCCTGGCGGTCTGCGCCTTCCTGGTGCTTTCCATAAGGAGAGCGTTGCCAGGCAGTCTCGACCTGCGAGCCGCGTTGAAGCCCCTTGCGGGCGTTGTCATAATGGCCGTCGTCCTGACTGCGATTGGCCAGAGAAGCATCGCAGTGCTCGTCCCATGCGGGGTGGTGGTCTACGGGCTCACCCAGTTGGCCTTTCGCACCTTTAGCGCCGAAGAACTTGGCGCGCTGAGAGGCCTGTGGCGAAAGGAGTGAAACTGGCCCTCGCCGGCCGCCGGGATACTCGCTACTACCCGGGCCTGGCGCGGCATGCTCGGTCATTAGGAGTCTCGGAGTCGGTGGCGTTGTGGTAGCTGAGGCCGCTCCTATAGTAGCCCCGGAAGACTCATGCGCCATAACTGCAGGAGTTGACCGGATGGCATATGATCAGGCGCTGCGAGCGCGCCTTGCTGAAGCGGGGCTGCGGCGGGCGAGCAAGTTTTCGTGGTCCAGGTGCGCCGCGCAGATTCTGGAGGTGCGTAAGGAAGTGTCGTGACCCGCCCGGGTGAGGGGACTGACTTGCGCCTGCCGGGGCTATTTGATTACAGTTGTGGATTGTCCCAGGGCGCCCGTTTCCATTTCGAATCGCCCTGTTTCCCGTGAGCAAGCCAGGATTCTGGAGGAACAGGCACAGGATGGCTGAGAACAACGCGTCTGGAACCGCCCCGGAGCGGTCGCGCCGATGGGTGCTGATTATCCTGGTTGTGGCCGCCGCCCTTTATGCGGCCGGGATTAACTCGCACTGGCGCTTCCAGCGCGACAGCGCCGTGTACATGGACCTGGCCCGCTCCATGCTGGAGAGGCGTGGTTACGTATCCAACTACGAGCCACACACCAAGTACACCCCGGGGTTCCCCCTGATGCTCGCTGCATGTGGGGCTGTTTCGGGCGTGCCGGAGACCCTCTCCGACAGCTTCCTGTGCTTCAACCTTCTTGAGAGCCTGCTGGGGCTCGGGTGTATCGCGCTGTTCTACCTGGTGTTGCGCGAACTGGCCTTGCCCCGCGCGGTGGAGATGGCCGCGTTCTTGTTTTTCGCTTTCTCAAGGACGCTTTACTACTATTCTACTCATGTTATGACGGATGTGCCGTTCACTTTCTTCGCGTTGGGCGCGCTGTGGCTGGGACTGAAGATGGTGAAAGAAGCCGCCTGGAGATCATGGGCGGCCGGCGCGGGGGCGGCAATCATGATCCTGGTAGCAAGCAGCATCCGTCCCGTGGGTCCACTGCTTGTCGTGGCCGTGACGGCGGGGTTGTGGCTGAGGCGGGGCGCCTTGAGGCGCTGGAAAGGGAATCTCGGGAAAACTGTCCTGCTTGTGTCGCTTCTTGCTGCATCGCTGTTGGCGTATTCGATTTGGATGCATTCCGCGGGTTCGGAAGAGGGCTCCGGCGGCGCCTATTTTCGCAACAAGGTCGCGGCCCATCGATTTGCGCGATTGGCCACGGTGCTGGTCACAGAGTTCGGCAAACACATGGAGGGGATTTCGGACGTCCTTCTCGGGACCCAGGTCGGGACGGCTGCAGGCGCTATCCTGACGCTTGTGATGCTGGTGGGCCTGGCGCAGTCGCTCAAGAGGGGAGAGCGGCAGCTCTCTGTCTTTGCGGCGCTGGTTATAGGTGTGATCCTGGCAGGAGGATGGGCGCTTCGCAGGCGGTACCTGCTGCCGGCCGCGCCGGTCATGTATTTGTGGCTGGCCCTGGGCGGGGCCACTATAGGAAGTTGGCTAGGGAGGCGCTGGAAGTTCTGGACGCCGCGCCGGACGCGGCGGCTGGGCTACGTTCTCATCTGCCTGGTGTTGGCGGTGAACGTAATGCGCATTGGAAAGGTCATCTATCAGAACCGGCGGCCCGACTTCTATGCTCAGACGGCGGACAGCAGGCTGAGCGACTACGGCGAGATATGCGCGTGGCTCCGAGATAACGCGGATCGAGAGGATGCCGTCCTGGCCTATGAGAGCAGCACTGTGCATTATTTCAGCCGTGTGCGCACGGTTCACTTGCCGTGCGACACGCGCAGGCGGAAGATGGCCTGGCTGGAGCAGCTCATCGATCGGAGAAAGGCGCGCTTCGTGGTGCTGGACAGCCGCAAGCCGGAGAGCACGGCCGTGGCGCAGAAGGCGATAGAGCAGCATCCGGAAGCCTTCAGGCAGGTTCTCAAGCCCGGCAAGACGAAGCTGCTGCGCGTCAGTGCGGCCGGGCTGTCGCCGGGGGGTGTTCCAAAGGAGTAGATCCGAGTGAAGGCAAAGCTGGAAACATGGCTCTCGCGCGGGAAGACCTGGCTTTCCGGGGAGCCGCAGAGGCTACCGCCGCTGGCGCCAGATTTTTCAACGCGGCGCCGCCCCTTTGTCAAGGCCTCTGTAGCGCTATTCATAATCGCCGGCTATTTGCTGCTGGTGAACCCCTACTGGCACTTCACGCCGGATTCGGGCGTGTATCTCGCGCTGGGCCGAAATCTGCTGACGGGAAGGGGCTACGTTTTCAACGGTCTGCCCCATGCGAAGTATCCGGGCGGGATGCCGTACCTGCTCGCCGCCCTGATGAGAGTATCCACAACGTTCCTCTGGCTGAACTTTGCCTCTTGCATCATCGTGCTCTCCGCCCTCGGACTTCTGTACTTGCTGCTTCGCGATATAGTGGACCTGCCGACGCGTCTGCTGGTGACGCTGTTGACCGCCGTGTCTTTCTGGACGCACGAGTACGCGTCCTCGCAGATGTCAGAGGCGCCCTTCTTGCTGGCCTCGAACGCTGCAATTCTCTGTCTCGTCTACTACCTGCGGCCACAGTGCAAGAACAGAGCGGCGGCGCTGCTGGGCATATGTGCCTTTCTTGCGCTCGCCTCCTGGTTCCGAGCGTTTTCCTTTTTTTGGGCGGGCCCGTTCGCAGTCAGTCTCTTGTTGACTCCGGGGCGAAGGTCAGCGAAGAGCAGGTTGGCAAGCGCCCTGCTTATAGTCGCCGTGCTGGTGGGCTGCCTCTTCGTCTACCGACACTGGTCGCACACACGGTTCCTCGCAGCCCAGGAGCAGCAGCTTTTGGCATCCGAGGCTCAGGGGCGGCAGCTTCCGCCATACCGTTCACAGCCAAACTGGACCACGGTCCGGTTGGCTACAATCGCGTGGCCGGGCTGGTTCACCATGATACTGGCGCCGCAGTGGCGGCTGCTCGCCAAATGGGGCATGCCCCTCGCCATCATCCATGCGGTGGACTGGATGGTCTTGCTTGTGATTGCGCTTGGTGTTTGGGCTGCGTTCAGGCGCGGACAAGTGTTTGTCGGCGCCATTCCTCTTTTTCTGGCGCCATTTGCCGCCTTTGGGTGGGATTTCACGTGGGGACGTTATGCCATTGGCGTCATTCCCTTCGTGATTATCCTCTTCCTCATGGGTGTGAAATCGCTGGCCTCCGTCGTTAACAGAAAGAGCAGCTTTTCCTTCAAACCGCTGACGGTAACCTGCCTCGCGGCAGCTGTGATCCTTTGCGTCCACGGGACGCTGTTCGTGGGGGATGTCCTGGTGCAGCGGCGCCGAGATTTCTACAAAGTCTATCGTGGTGGCGTGTACGCTGAAATGATGGGCATCTTGCAGTTCCTGCAGAAGGACGCCCCTCCCGGTGACGTTGGTGTCCAGAAACAGAACATGCAGGCGGTTCCGCTCCTGACCGGGCGGCGGTGCGTGTCTCTTTGGCCGTATGTCTGGCGCGAAGGGCCAGATGCTCTGCAGAAGCTTCGCGATTTCGCCCGCTCCCGGAGACTGAGGTATCTTTTCACGCTTGACTACACCCAACCGTGGCCGGTCTGGCATATCCGGCGAACGGCGCGTAGCTCTGCGGGCGGCGGGGCCTCTTACTGGCAGCTCTGGGAATACCACAGCGACTCCGATGAGTTGCTGAGAGTGCGCGTCCGCCCGAGCTACGACTGGCCTACACGGGCGTCGCTTCTGCGGCGAGCGCCTGAATGACCTCTCTTATTGCTTTGGCCCGCAGGACGAGAGACCTCTGATGAAGACCGTGGTGGATCGCGATTTGTGCTATGGGTGCGGCGTTTGCGCGGCCCTCTGCCCGGCCGGCGCGATTCGCATGCTCAGGGAACGCGGGGAAGCGCTGTGGGCCGTTATAGACGGGGAGAAGTGCACGGACTGCGGCGCCTGTCGGCAGGTGTGCCCCGCGCTGGGTTGGGAAGGGGTGGCCACCCCGATGTTTCTCACTTCGTCCGCCGTGGACCGCTGCCTGCAACCGCGGCGGGAAATGGGAGTCGGCTACGCTTTGGACACGTCGCTGCGGCGCAGCGGCACGTCCGGTGGCCTGGTGACGGCGGTCCTGCTGGAACTTCTCCGCACGGGCGAGGTCGACTCGGCGGTGGTCGTTCGCCAGGCGGCGCCCCTTAAAGCGGAGGCGCTGTTGGCCCGGACCGAAGACGAAGTGCGCTCCGCTCAGAAGTCCAAATACATCGTAGCGCCCTACGATCAGGTCCTCAGGCAGGCGCAAGATTGCCGCAGCGTTGCCCTGGTTGGTCTGCCCTGTCACCTGGAGGGTGTGAGGCGGGCCTCTCTGTTGCTGCCCAACTGGGCGGAGAGAATCCGCTTCAAGATAAGCCTGCTCTGCGCCGCCAACCTGCGCCTGGAGGTTTATCGGTACCTGTTGCGTGCTCGCGGCCTCAGCGAAGACGAACTTGTCCGTTGGGACTTCAGGCCGGGCGACTGGTGGCGGCAGGATTACTTTCGCGCCGTGACGAGCGATGACCGTTCGGAGCTTTTCGCTTTTCGTCACGGGATACTGAAGAACATATTGCCGATCCGCCTCTTTGCCAGGGAGGCCTGCCTGATGTGTCCCGATTTCTCGGGGCGCTCCGCGGACCTTTCCGTGGGCGACGCGTGGTTCGAGCGCTACAAGGGCGAAAGGGCCGGGCGCAGTTTCTACGTGGCCCGCACTGAGAGGGCTCAGGCCCTGCTTGATGCAATGAGGGAACGGGATAGCCTTTGTGCGGAACCCGTGGACTTGAGGACGTTCTGCCGTTCCTCAAACCTCTGGACGCTGGCATCCAAGCACGTGGAAGTGCGTGGGCGCGCCGCGCTGCGGCGCATGGCCGGCCGGCCCGTGCCGCCGAATATCCCCGCGAGAGCAGGTCCGGTGGGGTTGGCGCTCGGCGCGACGATTTACCTGGCTCGCCGTCTTACGCGGTCCTTTGCAACCAGGGGCCGTTGCGCGCGGATGGCGCCTGCGCTTGCGGCTGTAACGAGATCGCTGCTGTGGATAGGTCGCTCGGTTGAGGCGGTCTTCTTGCCCGGGGCGCTCCTCCACGCTGCCGCCTGGAGATTGCGGGGACTGATCACGAGCCTGATTGGAGGGGGCAAGAGAGAATGAATATCTCGCTGGAATCGGCTCTGCTTCGCAGCGCAAGGCGCGGGCGGACACTTCAACGCCAGGACGGCGCAATGCCGGCCGGGCACAATGGGCCGTGGTTCGACCGGGACACACCGGTTCGCACGACCGCCCACTGGGCTGTGCAGTTCGCCGTGGCCGCGCGGATAACGGGCGACGCTCGTTTGCAAGCGGCCGCCGGCGAAGCATGCGCCTACCTGTTGGGCAGCGAAGCGCGCCCTGAGGGGCACGCGTTCCTATGTCGCCGTTCGAGGCTCAAGGACGATTCAAACAACCTGGTGGGCCAGGCGTGGGCTCTGGAAGCCTTGCTGACGGTGGGAACGCTGATGAAAGACGCCCGATGCCTCGACACCGCCCTCCAGGTCGCGCTGGAGCACCGGTTCGACGACAGTCTGGAGCTGTGGCGAAGGCTGGAGGTGGATGGGCGCCAGGGGCCGGCGCCTACCACGCTGAACCAGCAGATATTCTTCTCGTCAGTGGCGCTGGCCCTCGGCCGCTTGCTGAACAGGCCGGAGTTGGTGGCGCCGGCCGAGCGTTTCTTCACCACCTTCCTGGACAAGGTGGTGCAGCTCTCGCCGGGCCTGCCGCATCACAAGCTGGCGCCACTCTCGCATCCCGCGCCTCGGCTGCGGGACCTGCTCTCGCCCGTCCTTTGGCGCGAGGTCGTAGACCGGTTCTGGTGGCGCAGACAAGCGGTCGGATACGCGCCGTTCATTCTTTACGGGCTGGCGTGGGCGCACAGGGCGAGTCCGCAGGAGCGATTCTGGAGCTCAAGCGCGCTGCAGGGCTGGATACGCGACCTTCTTGCCCGGCTTATAGCCGCTTTCCCCTATGGCTACATGGAGTCCAGCGATAGCTACCGCTGGGCATACAATCCGGTGGGGCTGGAAGTGGCTTTTGCGCTGGCGCAGTTTGGCGAACTCTTGCCGACGGAGGAGAGTCCACAACGCTGGATTGCGAAACAGTTGGAGGGTTACTACGATCTCGACTCCGGCCTGTTGAGCCTGAACACAGGCGATGGGGTTATTCTGGCCGCCCGCCTCTACGAGGCGGTATGGCTTCTGGACTTCTGAGCCCCCCCGGCAGCGTCACAGGTAACCGAGTCCCTTGAGGCGCTTTTCGACGGCCTGGCGTTCCTCCCTGGTGAAATCGCGCTTTTCCCGTTTCGACTCGGAGTCCGCCCTCGCCCCTTGGGGAATGCCGACGTCGTCGCTCAGGATTTCCGTTATCACCCTCCCATCGAAATGGTCGGGGATCGGGCAACCCAGCAGCGCCAG
>JAGHAF010000002.1 GCA_021161675.1 Planctomycetota bacterium
GATGACGCCGGGAACTTGACCCAGGACGGCGACGAGAACGGCGATCACAAATACACCTGGGATTACCGGAATCGCCTCATCGAAGTGGAAGAGAAGCAAAGCGGAAACTGGGTGACGGTCGCCGAGTACACGTATGACGCCAGGAGCCGCCGCGTGCTCAAGGTCGTCACCAACAAAGAATCTCTGAACGGAACGACCCGTTACATCTGGGGCGGCGATTCAGATTGGCAATGCTTAGAGGAATTGGACGGCAGTGACGACCTGGTAGCGCGCTACACCTACGCTCCCGGTTACATAGACTCCCCCGCCGTCCAGGAGCGCGACCTGAACTCCGACGATGACTTCACCGATGACGACGAAGTCGTCTACTACCACTCCAACACGCTCGCCAGCATATACGCCCTGACCGACGCGAGGGAGAACGTCATCGAGCGCTACAGGTACGATGCCTACGGTGCGGCGACCGTTCTCGATGCCGACTTCAGCGCTGATGCAGACAACGCATCGGACGTCAAAAACCCGTATCTGTTTACTGCCCGCCGCCTGGAGTCAGAATCCGCCCTCATGCAATACCGCAACCGTTACTATGACGGCACCCTCGGCCGCTTCATCAGCAGGGATTCCGCGGGTTATGCTGACGGGTTTAACCTGTATCCCTATGTCACCTGTAGACCTGTCAATCTTGCAGATCCGTTGGGCCTGGCTGAGGGCAAGTGTGAGTGGGGCTGCAGGATCGGATTGGAGGGCGGTGCTTGCAACGTAAACTGCACTATGGGTTGGACAAATTGGTATCACAGGCTCGCGATAAACTGGAGTATTACCATTTCAGGAACCCTCGTTGTGAGCCCTATCGACATTGAAAAAGAAGAATGCCAAACCAGCTTTCAGCCTGAGAGCAAAACGTGCTCAAGATCCGTTTCTTTGTGGCCCACAGGCGTCAAAACACAATGCAGCATCAAAAAAGGGGATGCCATACAAGGACATAGCACGAGGAGAACAGGGACATATGCCATCGGCGTTTGGGGCTTCAAGTACAATAAGGACCTGAAGATAGACTACTTATCTTGGTCTGAAGGATGCGGCAAGTGTTACCATTATTCGGGCGCTCTTTCTGGATCGGCGATGGCTAATGTCAATGCTGCCACTGCCGCTCTCGTGGCCATACCTGTGGTGCAAATAATGGCTGCTTTGGAAGCGGCTATGAGTATCCCACTTCCGACAGGAGGACCGGTACCGGTATTCCCATGATGGAGGATGCCCAATGAAACATCCGAAAGCATCGATATATCGCTATATATTTCTTGTTGCTGGCCTGGTGTTTTTTTCTCTTGTCCTCGAGCCGGTTCTATCTTTGCCCGTTGACATTCCCAATTATTGGTATGGAGTTCCCCTGGAGATTTGCATAATTGCTCTGTGCTTGCGCGTGGCAATCGCGAAAAGGCATGGGCCATGGACACGCACAAGTGTAAACGCTATGCTCCCTTTTGCTATGGGAGTTGCAATGGCAACGGGGCTGATCTACCTATACGTATTCTCGGTGCCGGTATCGTATCATGTCGACCCTCAGGCGGGAGTAATAAGAGTTTACTTGGATGACACTATGATCATTCTGCAACTTCGCAAAGGTATGCAGAGTGGGGAGAGTCTCAGCAAACGTGTTTACATGCGGGTGGGGTATACCGAGTTCTGCAACGGCCTGGATATTGAGGGCAAGGGCTGGGGCAGAGTCGCTATCCGGTACCGTGGCCAGAAGATCATGTACCATAAGTATCGTGGGGTTGACGTGGAAGGCGAAGGCTTCATGCGCTTTATGACGACAGAGCCCCATATTGTGCGTATCGGACCGAAATCCTATCGAAAACAGGCGCCTTGAATTGTTGGCACCTGCTGCCGCACAAGGCCAACAAGCCGCTGACGAGCTATATTTAGGGTTGGCTCCGACGCAACATCATTCCCCTGTGAACCGAGGGAGATTACGTCTCCTAGACTTTTCGATAGGATAGCGAACAAGGACTACCAGGAAGACCTGAAGGATTCCACCAAGAGCGAAAGACCTGGACACGGATGGGCACGGATTCCACGGATATGAAGCATCGGCACATTACCGAGAGAATCATCGGTGCGGCCTTCGCGGTCCACAACACCGTGGGACAAAGCACGACTAAAGGCTCCCTGCATGGCACAACCCGCTACCTCTGCGGCAGAACAGACGCTCAACGTGCCTCACTATCAACTGGCGACTATCAACCGGCTGGTTGGTAATGCCTGCAAGAACTGGACGGCGCCCTGACTGCGCTGTAAAGTGTTCCCACAATCAGGCGGAGCCCGGCGCGAATCTGTCACATGAGAGGAGCATGAACGTGTATGATTTCCCGCGGACGACGGTGGGTGGGGTGTCTCTCGCCCGGTTGATAGTCGGCACCAACTGGTTTCTCGGTTACTCACATACCAGCAATGCTCAAGACCGCTTCATCAGGGAGTTGTTCGACACACCCGGGAAGATAGCCGACGTGATTGAGGTGTTCGCGCGCGGCGGCTGCAACGCTGTTATGAGCCCCCCAAACCAACTCATCTATCAGGCGCTCAGGGAAGTGGAACAGCGCACCGGAGAGCCGATGATCCTCATATGCACCCCCTCCTATCTCGAAATGGGCAATCCGGACACGTGGAAGCCCGCAGTTGACCAGGTGAAACAGTTGGGGGCGACGTTTTGCTTTCCGCATCAGTGTGTCACTGATCCCTGCATCGACGTCGCCAACAAGCGCCTTTCCGCCCGCCTTGTCGAGCATCTGAGCTATGTGCGCGAAGCGGGGATGATTCCCGGACTCAGTTCCCATATGCCAGATGCGATCACTTGCTCAGACGCCTGCGGCGCAGACGTGGAGTCCTACCTGCAACTGTACAACGCCGCCGGCTTTCTGTGCCAGGTGGAGACAGACTGGCTCTGCGATCTGATCCACAAGGCGCATAAGCCGGTCATGACGATCAAACCATTAGCCGCTGGCCGCCTGCCGCCGCACACAGGGCTGACGTTTGTGTGGAACACGCTGCGCGACTGCGACATGGTGACCGTCGGCACAATGAGCGCTTACGAGGCCGAGGAAGCGCTCGAGATCAGCCGCGCCTGTCTGGAGCGTCGCGAGGCCAGGGTGAAGCTGCAGACCACGCGGAGCAAGAGAACGTTGACCTGAGGGGCATGTTGTCACGCAAGCGGGGCAACATAGAGCAGGAGAAAGTAGAGAGCAGAGCGCTGAGAGACGCGGAAGGACGCACAGTCGAAAGGTTGCCGCTTGCATCGTGCCCGTTTTGGATAATAGTTTGCCGTCCTTTGTGTTTGCGTGGTGAAAGGCGCCTGAACGGCAACATTCACCTTACTTCGCTTCGCCCTTGCGCCGGGCTTTTTGTATGCGCGCCCACCGGTCCCGCAGCGTGACTGTTTGGTTGAAGACCAGCAGGTCGTCGGTCGAGTCGGGATCGACGCAGAAGTACCCGAGTCGCTCGAACTGGCATCGGTAGCCCGCTTCCGCTCCCTTCAGGCTCGGCTCAACCATGCAGCCGGTCAGCGTCTCGAGTGAGTCGGGGTTAAGACCCGACTTCCAGTCGCCGTCCTCCTCGGCTTCGCTCGACGGCTCGTCCAGGAGCAGCGGCCCGTAGAGCCGCACCTCAGCGGAGAGCGCATGTTGAGCCGAGACCCAGTGGAGGGTGCTCTTGACCTTGCGCCCGTCCGGCGCATCTCCTCCCCGCGTCGCCGGGTCATACGTGCAGCGCAACTCGACGACCTCGCCGTCCTCGCCCTTGATGACCTCGGTGCACGTGATGAAGTAGGCGTAGCGCAGACGCACCTCGCGTCCGAGTGTGAGTCGGTAGAACTTGCGGGGCGGCTCCTCCATGAAGTCATCCCGCTCTATGTAGAGTTCGCGCGAGAACGGCACGATGCGCGTGCCCGCAGACTTATCCTCGGGGTTGTTGATGGCCTCGAGCTGCTCGCCCTCCCCTTCCGGGTAGTTGGTGATAACGACCTTGAGCGGCTTCAGCACGCCCATCACGCGGGGGGCGCGCCTGTTCAGGTCCTCGCGCGCGCAGTGTTCCAGCAGGGCGGTATCAACGACGCTTTCGGTCTTTGACACGCCGGCCCGCTGGATGAAGTCGCGGATGGCCTCCGGCGTGTAGCCCTTCCTGCGGACAGCGCTCAGCGTAGGGAGACGGGGGTCGTCCCAGCCCGCCACGCGGCCCTCCTCGACCAGTTCGCGCAGCTTGCGCGTGCTCATCAGGGTATTGGGCATCTCGAGGCGCGCGAACTCTATCTGCCGCGGGTGATGGCAGCCGATGCGGTCGAGGTACCAATCGTAGAGCGGCCGGTGGTTCTCGAACTCGATGGAGCAAAGGGAGTGAGTGATGCCTTCGATCGAGTCTTCTATCCCGTGCGCCCAGTCATAGGTGGGGTAGACGCACCACCTGTCGCCCTGGCGGTAGTGGGTGGCGTGGAGGATGCGGTACATCACGGGATCGCGCATGTTCAGGTTCGGGTGCGCCATGTCGATCTTCGCGCGAAGCGTACGGGCGCCGTCGGGGAACTCGCCGGCCGTCATGCGCTGGAACAGGTCCAGGTTTTCGTCCACACCCCGCTCGCGATAGGGGCTGTTGGTCCCCGGCGAGGTGGGCGTGCCCCGCGTCTCGCGCAGTTGCTCGGCGCTGAGATCGCAGACGTAGGCGTCACCCTGGCGGATGAGCTGAACGGCGTACTCGTGCATCCGGTCGAAGTAGTCGGAGGCGTAGAAAAGCCTGTCGCCCCAGTCGCAGCCGAGCCAGCGGATGTCCTCGATGATGGCCTGGACGTAGTGCGGCTCTTCCCGCGTCGGGTTGGTGTCGTCCATGCGCAGATTGAAGAGGCCGCCGAATTCCTGGGCCATCGAGAAGTTGATCCAGATGCCCTTGGCGTGGCCGAGGTGCATGGGGCCATTGGGTTCGGGGGGGAAGCGCGTGTGCACACGGCCGCCGTTCCTGCCGGCGGCCACATCGTCCGCGATGGCCTGTCGGATGAAGTGCATGTTACGCTCTGGCGCCGCTTGGCGCACGTTATCGCTCATGTCGTAGCCCTCTGGACTGGTTTGAGACGGACGGACGCGAGCCCTGCGCGCCCGCAAACCCGATGGTAGGGGGTCTGCGCGGCGCTTGTCAACGGGAGACGCCTCTGGCCCGCTCTCAAGCGTAGAGGGAAAGGACGAGGACAAGTGGTCAACCTCAAGACTCCCGCCCCGCCTAGGCGTCGGGGCTTGGCTCACGTACCCTCTTGGCCGCACAGCAGGGCCACAATCTCCTCGGGCGCCCTATAGCGGCAGTCGCTGTATTCAACGAGGCAGCCCATTCGGGACAGCACCGACTGAACGTAGCGTTCGAGGCCCTGCTCCCTGACGGACCGGACCGAGCCGATGCACAACCCCCGCCAGGCGGGTTCACCGGCCTCGGCGAAGAAGCCCTTATGGCACGGAAGCTCGTCGCACTCGCAGCAGCCCTCCAAGCCTCTTGTCGTGCAGCGGTGTGTTGATGGCACTCATAGGCCCCGCCGGCGCACGGGTCAGCCCGCGCGGCCCAGTTCGTGGGCGATGTCGCAGTAGAGGCGCACCCGTTCGACAGGCGTGCCCGGCGTGACCGGGCTGCCGAGGCTCATCACGAAGCGCCCACCGTTGCGCCGGCCGGCTTCGATCTGACGGCCGATCTCGGAGCGGAGCCGCCCCTCCGAGCCCTTCTCCAGCACGCCGATGGGATCCAGGTTTCCCAGCACAGCGCAGCGCCCCGCAACCCGGGCGCAGACCTCGGCGACGTCGACGTCAAACCCCTTCTTGGACTCCTCCAGCGACAGGGCGTCCGCCCCGGCCGCGACGAGTTCCTCCAGCCTGTCCATCGGGTTGCCGCAGTAATAGTAGATGCTGTGCATGCCAAGCTCGCGTATCCCCTCCACGAGTGCGCGCACGTAGGGCAGGTTGATCTCGCCGAAGACCTTCGGCGACATCATATCTGTCATGCAGTCCTCGATCCAGATGCCCCGACAGCCCAGCGCTCGGGCGCCGCGCGCGAAGTTCAGCGCTCCCGCAAGCAATCGCTCGCAGGCGCAGTGCAACAGCTCGGGGGCCGTCAGTGCAGTAATCATCAGTTCCTCGAATCCCCACAGGTCGTAGCACGACCACAAGGGCGACAGGACCTGGGCTATCGGATAGAGCCCCGACGCCGGCCCCTCCAGCAGAGCCGCCGCCAGGTCCCCGCGGCCATCGGCCAGCCATTCGTCCGGCGGCGTCTGCCGGGGGATGGGCAGGCGCGCTTCTACTTCCTCGATCGTCCGCGGGACGTTCTCGGCAGAGTACGAGCCGGTCAGACTGCCCGAGACCCGGGGCAGGCGCAGGCGCCTCTGCTTCCCCGTGGCGACGTCGACGAGATAGGGCCCGTCCTCCTTCTCCACGAGCCGCGCCTTGGCCCTGTCCTGACGGGTCGGACAGAAGGGGAGCATCAGCCAGTCCTGGCCGATGGCCCGCAGCGCGTCCGCGTACCACTGGAGCTTGCGCTCCACGTCGGGCGCGTACCCGTACCACCACGGGCAGACCGTTAGCTGGCCGTAATGGTCGCGTATGAAGATGTCCTCGTACGGTATGACCACGGCGAACTCCCGGCTGCCTTCCGGTGAGAATGCCGCCTCGATCATCTCACCTCCGGTCATGTCCCGGCCTCCCTCTCCCAACAGGCAGCGCCCGACACAGAGCGGACATGGTAGCGGGGGCCATCGGCGCTGTCCAGGGAAATGTGCAGCTTCGACAGCCCGACCTTCACCAATTGCAGCGCGACCTGTGGCGTGATCAGGACTGCATTCGTGTTGATGTTCACGGCGCAGCCGAGGGAAGTGGAGAAGGCAACGAGGCCATCATCGCCCCATACTTCGGCCGCCAACCGAAGTGGCTCGCCCCCGCTCAAGTAGACATAGGGCGGAGTCGGTTCGGCCGCTTCGCTGACCAGGGCTTTCCAGTCAGTCAGCGTCAAACGACGCGCGCGGCAGCCCGATCTGGTTACAGTAGAGACAGCGAGGGAGGAACGAGCAGTCCAGAGTCAGCACCAGTCCCAGGAAAACGATTGGGAAGGGATCGCCGCCGGCCAGGGCGGCCTCCCAGTCGCCCAGGGCGTGGCGAATGCAAGGGCGAGAGCCACGTCCTTTACCATGTGAGCCCATGCCTGCCTGTTCCGCGCTGGCTCTTGCACTGCCTTAATCACTAGAATAGAGTTTGGTGTTTTACCGAATCCTGGTAAACAACTGAGAGTCGCTATGCCACTTCCCAGGGACGCAAGAGTCTGGATCGAGCGGACTATCGCGCAACTGGCGCTGGAAGGTCCGGGAAACCGGCTAGTCGACTTCGCAGGACAGGCGGTTTTCGATGATCCCCTTGTCGGCGTGGCAGACGGGGATGATCCGTTGTTCGAGCGTTTTCGCTCGGTTGTCAGCCCGCGCCATCTGCTGCCGCGAGAGGTTTTGAGCCGATACTGCGCCGCCGACGCTGATCTCTCCCACGTGAGCGTGATCGTGTGGGCGCTTCCTTTCACGGAGGAGATCCGTCGCTCCAATCGCGGCCCGGACTGGCCGTCCGAACTCTATTCTGTGGCTCGCAACAGTGGCGGCGCGCTGAACGACGAGATTCGCCGCGACCTGACGAAGATGCTGCGAGATTTTGGCTGGGCGGCTGTGGCGCCGGTTCTGGCGAAGGAGTACGACGCTTTTCGCTCCGCCGAGCACACTTTCAGTTCGTCATGGTCTGAGAGGCATGTGGCCTATGCCGCCGGGCTCGGGCAGTTCGGCCTGAACGGGTCCCTGATTACGCCGCTGGGATCGAACGTGCGCTTTGGGAGCGTGGTCACGAACTTGCCGATAAAGCCGACGCCTCGCGCCTTCGGCACTCACCAGGCGCCTTGCCTCGAATCCCACGGCCAGGTTTGCCGGCTCTGTATTGAGAGATGTCCGGTCGGGGCCATCTCAGAGAATGGCCTCGACAAGTCGAAGTGTTACGCGATGAGACGCGCCGTCAGAGAACGCTGCCTGGAGACTTATGCCAAGACTTTTCATATGCCGCTCGGCGAGATTGTGAAGAACGGCAAGAGAGAAAGCGGCTACTCTCTGGGCTGCGCGCTGTGCCAGTGCGGCGTCCCTTGCGAGGGCTCTTCCCCCAGAATTACACTAGAACCGAGGACTTTGAGTGCTTGACATAAAGCTGAAACTCACGCCCGGCCATACCAGCGAACGGTCGCCGCTGAAACCGTCGCCCCTGGTGAGTCTGTTCTGGAACATCACCTACGCCTGCAACTATCGCTGTGAGGTTTGCTTCACGAGCGCAGGCAGGCGAGACCCCGAAGAGCTGTCAACTGACGAAGCGAAAGAGGTAATCCGTCGGACGCATGACGCCGGGGTGAAGGATATCATTCTATCCGGTGGCGAGCCCTTCATGCGGGACGACATTGTCGAGATTGTTGCCTACATGGCCGAAATGGGCATGGTGGCCCGTTTTGCATCCAACGGGAGCCTCTTGACCGACGAAATCCTCGGCCAACTGCGCGATAGAACCCTGACCAAATCATTCCAGATCAGCCTTGACACTTTGGACCCGGTTCTTTACCAGAAGATACACAGATCGCCCCCCGGCGCTCTTGCGGTTGCTCTCAATTCGCTCAGGCGCATACAGGAGCACGGGTTTCACACAACGGTTTCGGTTCGGCTCACTCCGGAGACAATGCCGGGCATCCCGGATATTCTCGACCGCGCCTCTGCCGAAGGATGGGCTACGGTGACGATCCATTGGCCGCTGCACACCAGACGGATAAAGGACGGCTTCCCCCAGGACGCGGATTTCCTGTCCCTTCTGGAGCCCGTGTTCGAGCGCTTCCTCGCGCTCCCGAAGCGCTGGCTGGTGGAGACCTACATCCCCTGGGCGCCGTACCATCCTGTGATAAAGCGATTAGAGCAGCAGATCAGGGTGGTGCACCGCGGCTGCGCCGGCGGACGGGACCACCTGACCATAAACCCGACCGGATTGATCTCGCCATGCGTTTGCCTCGACGTGCCGGAGGCGCACGTGGGCGACATTCGCACGGACGACATCCTGGATGTTTTCAACAACTCGCCCCTCTGTAAGATGGTCCGCAGCCCACAGGAGTACGGAATATGTGTCGACTGCCCTGAGGTAGGGACCTGTGGCGGTGGCTGCCGCGCATCCGCCTTCGTGCTCACCGGCCGGCTGGACGGCCAGGACACGGCCTGTCCCATTTGGCAGACTAAAAAAGCGACTCCGAGGGCTGCGACCCATGTCGAGCCCTGAACGGCGCTCTTCTCCAAAACGGCCTCTCGGCGCAATCCTTTGCGGCCGGCGCGGCATCGTCAAAGTGGCCCACCTGTGGCTGCCGCTGGCTTTCATGCTCTCGACGAGCCCTTCCACCCGAATGCCGCACGCATGGATCGTGTGCCTTCAGATGTTCGTGGCGCTCGCCTGCTGGTCGCAGAGCTCCATCCTGGTGAACGATCTTGCCGACCGACACGAAGACCGCGCTGCCGGCAGAGAACGCTGGATTTCTCGTTTGCCGCTCGCTGTCGGCGCTTCAGTCTTTACGCTGCTGGTCGGCTCTGGTCTGTTGCTGGTCGCGCTGGCTGCAAAGGCGAGCGGCGTTGCTGCGGCGTACGCAGGAGCGGTGGCGCTGGGCGTTCTATACTCCATAAGGCCGCTCCGTCTCAAAGAGCGAGGCATGCTGGGCCTTCTAACCTACGCCTCATCCGCCGGCCTTGGCTTTGTCGTGTTGCCATGGGTCTGGCTCGGGTCGGGGTGGCTCACGTTAGCGATGCTTTGCCCTGCGGTGCTGCTCGACAAGTGGGTCAACCTGCACTTCCACCAGGTTATAAGTTACGAAGAGGACCGCACCAGCGGGACCCTGACTTACAGCGTCGCAGTGGGCCTTGAGCGTGCGCGCCGCTCGCTCAAATGGATTTCCAGATTGACATCCTTGTGGCTGCTGGCCACGCTGGTTTTCGTGGTCCTTTCCACGCCCACGTGGCGCGGGGCCATAGGCGGGGCGGGCGTGGCGGTAGTCCTGGCAGCCTGCCTGTATGCGCGAAAACAGAGGCGGAGTCCCGATGAAACGACGGAATTACTAAGAGAACTGCCCTGGCCCTATCTCGGCCTCACTTACGCTTTGTTTCGCATCATCCCGCTGATCCTCCTGGCCCGTCTGGCAGCGTCGGAACCGACGATGTGGGGCGTATTCGGCGCCGTCGCCTCGCTGGTGGCTCTGGAATCCTGGCAGTCTCTTCGCTATCAGCAGCCGTGATAGCTCACGCGCCAGTCAAGGGCCGTCCCCCGGCAACTCGAATATCTGGACGTAGTCGGTCTCTTCGACCACTTTGAACCTGGTTGGCTCCGCAGTGAGCATTTCCCTTACCTTCGCAAGCAGCCGGCCCTCCCTGGACCACATCCTGAGTTTTCGCCGGATTGCCAGATGCGTCGTCCCCTGCTGCCGCAGCTCTTCTATAAAGCCCGCAGTGTCGTGCGGCGCAACAAACGGCAGGCCGACCACCTTACTGCGCGGATTGGTCAGCGCCGGCGCCACCTCGAGATAACGGGCGTACGCCAGCGTGACCGGACGCTGGTGTGCGCCATTCAGGAAGCGAGCCACAGTCAGCGGCCCCGTCGTAAGATAGACGCCGCCTATCGCCCTTCGGGACTGCTGCCAACTTCCCGCCACCATTGCGATTCCTGACACCACTCCCACTGCAAGCAGCGCAAAGGCCCCCCACCATGCGACACGCGCGCGCGAGCGCCCCGCGAGCCCGTCAAGGCGCCTGAGCCATTTCCAGCGCGCAAGCCGGGGAAACTCCTCCACAACATGGCCGAGGCCTGAAACACCGTCAGCAAGGTAACCCAGCATCAGCGGCAAGACGGGCATCCAGAGACGGACTCCCTGAGGCCATGGCCACAAGAGGACCATCACGCTGTAACCGCAGAAGGAATAGTCCGACGGATCGGGCCTGCGCATCCTGCGCGCCAGCCCCAGGAGCCCTATCGGCGCCAATATCAGCGCCCACAACTGTCCTGTTGTGCCTCCGCCCAAGCTGATTACAGTCCGGGCAGCGTTGCTCACCTGCGTCGGAAGCGTTCGCGACTCCCGTGACACCAGCGCGGACAATCCTTTGATCGAAACCGGCGACTCGCCACGCAGCACACCTGAGCGAATCCACTCCCTGTACGAGATAGTCCCGCCTTCGCGATGGCTATTGACCCACGCCATCCAGCCCATGGCAGGTGGAAATGCGATGAAGATAATCACCGCGCCGAACACCATGCAGCGTCGAAGGTCTCGTCGCCAGAGCCTCAGCCGGGCCAACCAGGCAAGACCCGTCACGTAGAAGACCATGCCTGCTGATCGCGTCAGAGCTGCGGCGCCCAGCGCCACTGCCAGAACCGGCGCCATGACCCAACTCGGTTTCCTGGCGCGCCAGAAATGGTTGGTCGCCGCCAGGAAGACGGCCGTAAAGAAGAAAAACGGCATGTCGGAACGCAACAGAACGCAGTGGCTCAGGAACGCGGGCGACACAGCGACAAGCACAGCCAGCGTCAGAAGCGTGCGGCCCTGGTATCGCTGCGATAGCAGCCAGTAGCTGGCGATCATGGCGCCAAGCCCGGTGAGCATAACGAGCAACTTCTCAGGCCGAAAGTCATGACGGTCCGGGGAAGTCACCGCGCTCAAGATCACAGGGAAAAGCGGCGGATAGCGCCGGGAGAACCGGCCGGACAACGTGTAGCCGCGCCCCGCCGCAATGGACTGCGCCAGAGCAACATAGCGCCCGCTGTCCGGGTTCATGTCAAAACTGGGGGAGAGCTGGCTGAGAACCAGGCACAGCCATATCGCGAACAGGCAAACTATCGCGCGACGGTGCGACAACCCGCCGCCGCCAGGTCGCTCCACCTCGTCAGATTCCATCATCGCCCGTCCGAAGTAACACCCCGGGGAAGTGAATCGCGGCAACACATACTACACGGCATGTGGCTTCGTGCCAAGTTCAAGCGCGTACAAGGCAGCGACCGGGCGCCCATCGAATCAGGCCTTGCCCCCTGCCGCGCCGGCCAGCGTTTTGCCCCGCCCTGCCGCCCGATGTAAACTACGGGGCGTGTAAGTTGCTCTCCTGGCGCATCGGCGCCGCATCCGCACAGCAGGGAGATACGAGCTATGAAGCTGAAGTTGGTGTGGCTGGGACTGATTGCCGCGATGCTCATCTCATGCCCGCCGGCCGGGGCGACGCCGAGCAACAGCGCGGGCCGCATTCCGGCGCCAGGGAACGCCATGTTCCAGAACAGATGGTTCTTCTGCTTCGGCTACGGCCGCAACCGGCAGGACGTGGACGAGATAAAGTCGCTCGTCCGGACCGCCGCCGCTCACGGTCTCAGCGGCATGGTCCTTTCCTCATTCGGGCTCGACAGCATCACGCGCTGGTCGGAGCAGGACTTCGCCTTCCTAAAAGAGATCCAGGACGTGTGTCGACAGGAGGGCATAGAGCTTATTCCCACAGGTTTCTCCGTCGGCTATGGCGGAGGCGCGCTGGGATATGACCGCAACTTCGCGGCCGCGCTGCCCGTCTCGCTCGCCTTGCGGGCTGAAGGCGGCAGGGCGGCGCCCGTCGCCGGCGCTAACCTGCTGGTCAACGGCAGCCTGGAGAAGCGCGTCAATGGACGCTTCTCGGGCTACGCGTTCCACGACCAACCGGGAGAGGTGTCCTTTGTTGACGAGGCGGTGGCGAGTTCCGGCAGGACGTCTATCCGCTTTGAGAACTTCAACGCCAACGATTACGGTCATGGCAGAATCATGCAGAAGCTCGCAGTATCGCCTGGCCGCTCATACCGCTTCACGTTGAGGGTCAAGACAGACCAGCTGCATCCCGTCTCGGCCTTCCAGGTCCTCGTGCTCTCCGAAGGGAAGACCCTCGCAAACCTGCACCCCAAACTAACGCCCACCCAGGACTGGGCCGACGTGACGCTCGATTTCATCACAGTTGACGAAACGCAGGTCAACGTCTACGCCGGCGTCTGGGGCGCCAAGTCCGGCAGATTCTGGCTGGATGACCTCCAGGTTCGCGAATATTGCTCACTGGCCGACATCGTCCGCCGCAGGGGCACGCCGCTCGAGCTGCGCAGCCTGGACCGGCGGATGACCTTCGTCGAAGGGACGGACTTCGAGAGAATCGAGAACCGCCGCGACCTGGAGGCTATCAAGCTCACGCCTGGCTCCGCCATCAGGGAGGGCGAGCGACTGCTGCTCGCGTGCTACAAGACCCCTTTCATCGGGCACTCGTGGGGCAGGCAGATCAGCCTCTGCATGTCCAATCCCGACCTTTACAAGTATTGGGAAGCCCAGGCGCGACGCTTGTACGAGACGCTGGGTTACAAGAAGTTCCTCCTCTCCATGGACGAGATCCGCAACGGCGGCGGCTGCCTCTCATGCCGCAACAGGGGCCTCTCCATGGCCCAGATACTCGGCGACTGCATCACGAAACAGCGTGCCATTCTCAAGAAGATTGACCCCGCCACCGAGGTCTTCATCTGGTCCGACATGCTCGACCCAAACCACAACGCGCGGGACCACTACTACCGCGTCATCGGCGATTTCACAGGCTCCTGGCGCTACGCGCCGAAGGACATTGTCATCGTCTGCTGGTGGAATAAGATGAAAGAGAAATCCCTGGCCTTTTTCTCGGCGCAGGGCTTCCGCACAATGGGCGCCTGTTACTACGACGCAAATGACCTGACCAACTCCCGGGAATGGCTGAAGCTTCTCAGCGACACGCCCAATGCGGCGGGCATCATGTTCACCTCCTGGGAGCGCAAATACGGACTGCTGGCCCCGTTCGGAGACCTGGTGTCGGGAAAACAAGGCGAGGCCACGCCTCGCAGCCGCCGAAGCGGGAAGTGAGAAAGATGAACGATGAATCGAACGAGAAGGCCCGCGCAACCCGCCACGTTTACCTGTGACCGCATTGGTTACATGTTCGAGCAAGGCAGCCTGTCACCCGCGCGCCCGTCGTGACAGCCTGCGCCAAGCAATTTCCGCCGGGTGACGCCCTGCTATCCCGGAGTTGGCGTGCTGTGACCGGCGAACGTCCGCCGCGAAGCGTGCGCCCCCAGGACTTCCCGGGCAAAGAGCCGGGGCACACAGATTGAGACGGATGCTCACGGAGGGGACGACGATAACGCCTAGCCCGGATATTTCACGAGCATTTTCCGGATTCGTCTGCAACTCTTTACAGGCAAAGGAGTTCCGCCTCGAAAGGCGCCCAATGAAAAATGACACACTGTTGACGCCCAGCGAGGCGATTTTGCTCTCAGGCAAGCCCGCACAAGCGAGCTTGCGCAGGCGTGCCCATAGGCACGTCGAGGATAGGCGAGTGCGGAGGGCGCAGCATGAGGGCAAAAGCGCCCGCTGGACGGGAAAGGCCCGTGAAATATCCGGGCTAACCCGGCGCGCTTGCGCTGGTAGTAACGCCCTACCGTTCTGTGTCAGCCCGGCTGTTGTCGGCAATCCGTCTTTGTCCGTGGGTATCACTGTCTGCTTTGCCGTTCATTCCGGGTCCTCGTTTCCGCCGTCTAACTGTGGCAATCGGTCGAAATCTGCGGGTTCCCGCCTTTTTTACCGGACATAGGGGACTGTACGGACACATGGATTTGCCCAAACGAGTATAATACGGCGTGCGCCGAAGGATGAATTTGCTCTGTACAAAGCCCGCGGAGTTGTAATTGGAGGATCATGAGGTTGTGGGTCAGCACACGGACATAGGACTCGGCGCGGCCAGAGGCTTCGCTGCGAGCTGGCAGGCAGGAGGCGCGCATTTTGCCCCCTGTGTCATCCGTGGACAGTGTGCCGTTTGCGTTTCTTTTCGAGGCCTCTGGCCTCTCCGTGTCCTGCGGGTTCCAGTGCCGGGAGGCACGTGGAGGACTTACGGGAAAGGATGTCGGACCGGGCATTTCGCAAAACGAACCCATTCTGTCATATCTCCGCGCAAGCAACAGACCTGCGCGCTTGCACTTTTCACTGCAGGGATAAGTATCGTCACACAATGAGGTGATACATGGAGCGCAAGACAATCATCCCGATAGTCCGGATGGGCCTGCTCTTCGCGTTGGCGGCGCCGTGCCTGCTGGCAGTCGGCGCCCTGGCGCAGGAGGCGACGCTGAGCGTGGCGCCGCAGCTTTCGCCCAATGCGATCGAGAAGCGTATCCGTCTGGTTGACACCGCCGGCCTGCCAGATCAAGAGCGCGAAGCGTTGCTCGAACACTATAAACGCGCCCTTGCGCAGCTCAACCAGGCGGCCGAAATGGAAGCAAAGGCGGCGGAATATGAACAGGCGCGTAAGAGCGCGCCGGAGCGGCTCGCCGCGCTGCGCGTAGAGATGGGGAAAGAGCCCGAACCGGTTCAAATTAAGGCGCCGGACGAGCCCGTGGCCGAGCTTCAGCGCTATCAGGCGGAGGCCGAGGCGCAACTGTCGGCCGCGAAGAAGCAGGCCGATGACCTCGACGCCGAGAACGCGCGACGTTCTCAAAGACGCGCCGAGATACCCACGCTTCGGGCGGACGCAGAGGAAGACCTCGCGCAAATCCGCCGGCAACTGGGGCTCTTAGACCAGCAGACACCATCTCGGGGGGAGGATGTCTCGCGCCTGGAGTCGGTTGCGCAGAAAACGGCGCTGCTCGCGTCTCAGAAAGCGTTGGAGGCGACTCTGAATGCGATCGAGCAGGAAATGCTCAGCTACGACGCCCGGGCAGCGCTGCTGACCGCCCGGCGCACGAAGGCGGCGAGGAATCTTAGCCGCGCCCAGCAGCGACTGGAGCAGTGGCGCAAAATCGTGCAGGAACGCAGACGGCAGGAAGCCCGGGATGCAGCCTCTCAGACCCAGGAGACCGCCTCTACCGTACACCCCCAGCTCCAGGAGATCGCAGAGGGTAACAAACAACTGGCCGAACGCCGGGCCGATCTCCTCGCATCGAAGCTCGAGCCGGCCGTCTCCAGGCTGCGCCTCATCAAGGAACAGGTCGAAGCCCTTAAGAGCGACCTTGAGAAGACCCGCGAGAGAATCTCCAAAGGCAGGATGACAAAGGGGCTGAGCCTGCTGCTGCGCAGCAAACGCAGTGAACTGCCCGACGTGCGCCAGCACAAGCGTCGAATCCACGCCCGCCAGGGCGAGATCGCCGACGTCCGCTCCGAGATGTTCGACCTGGACGACCTGCAGAGCGAGTGGATGGATACGGAGCGTAAAGTGACGGAGCAAATGCGGCAACTCGACGCACGTCTCTCCGCGGAGGAACGCGAGGATCTGAAGCCGAAAGTGGAGAAGCTGGCCAGAACCCGCCTGAAACTGCTGCAGGCTCTCCGCGATGACTACGAGACGTATTTCGACACCCTCGTCGAACTGGACAGCCAGGAGCGAGCGCTGGTCGGCGCTGCGCAAGGGTACACTAATTTTGTGGATGAGCGCGTGCTCTGGTTCCGCAGCAGCGCGCCCCTGCGCATCTCGGACATTCGCAGAGCCACAGTGGCGCTCAGCAAGCTGGTGGGCTCGACGAACTGGGACGCCGCGCTGAAATCCCTGCTCAATGACCTGTGGCGTCTGGCGCCTTACTATGCGCTGGCCGCCCTTGTTTTCGCCGCCTTGCTGTTCGTTCGCCCACGGTGCAAAAGGGCGCTTCTGCGCACCGGGGAACTCGTCAGAAGCGTGCGCACGGACAGCATGCGGCATTCGCTCCAGGCCCTGGGCTACACGCTCCTTCTGGCGTTGCCGTGGCCGGGCTTGCTCGGTTTCGTGGGATGGAATCTCTCCAGGGCGACGCAGGCGCCGGACTTCGTCAAAGCTGTGGGCATCGGGGCGGAATGCGCGGCGCTGGCCTTCTTCACCATCAGCCTGGTGTGTGCGTTCTGCATTAAAGGCGGGATGTTCGAGGCCCATTTCCGATGGCCCGCGAGGACGGCGCGCGCCGTGCGAGCGAATGCCTCCTGGTTGCTTTTCTTCGTCGCGCCGGTAGTTTTCTTGGTGAGTATGTTAGCATGGCTCGGCCTGGACGCGCAGAAGGATACGCTGGGGCGAGTGGCCTTCATGGTCGGCTACGTTGCCGTGCTTGTGTTCGTTCATCGGATTTTGCGGCTGCGCGATGGAGCGCTCCAGGAAGTGTTCGAGCGCAGAAGGGGCGGCTGGCTGGAGCGGCTGCGCTGGCTCTGGTATGCGGTGGGCATAGCCGTTCCTCTGGCGCTAATCGCGGGCGCCGCCGCCGGTTACTACTACACTGTCCTCGTCCTTAGCTGGCGCTTGGTGATAACGGCCTGGGGGATCCTGGGGCTTTTCTTGGGCTACGAGTTCTTGCTCCGGTGGTTGTTCTTTGTGCAGCGCCGGCTTGCGGTGCAGCGTGCGGAGCAGCAGCGCAGCGAAGCCGCCGCAGGCAGACACGAGGACGCTGCTGATAGCCAACTCCTTCCCCCTGAGGAGCCGGAGGTGACAATTTACAGCATCAGCGCCCGCTCCCGGCGGCTTCTGGGGAGTTTCTTCGTGTTCGCCTCTTTGCTGGCGCTGTTGCTGGTGTGGAAGGACGTAGTGCCGGCCCTGGGCGTAATCGGGAATATCAAGCTTGAGAAGAACCTGCCCATCACTCTCGGAGGCGTGGTCCTGGCGCTGTTCTTCCTGGTGATGACGGCCTTCGCGGCGAAGAACGTGCCGGCATTGCTGGAGATGGTCGCCCTGGAGTACCTGCCGCTCGAAGCCGGGCTGCGGTTCGCCTTCACGCGTATCTGCCGCTACGCCATCATACTGATCGGCGTCCTGCTGGCGGCCGGCGCCATCAATATACACTGGAACCACGTCCAGTGGCTGGTGGCCGCTCTGACTGTGGGGTTGGGCTTCGGCCTGCAGGACATCTTCGGCAACTTCGTCTCCGGCGTTATCATACTCCTCGAACGCCCCCTGCGCGTGGGAGACACCGTGACCGTCGGAGACGTGACGGGGACGGTGAGCAAGATTCGAATCCGCGCCACCACGATCACCGATTGGGACCGCAAAGAGCTGGTGGTGCCCAACCGGGAGTTCATCACCGGGCGGCTGATCAACTGGTCGCTGTCCGATAAGATACTGCGCGTGATCGTCCCGGTGGGGATAGCGTACGGCTCCGATACGGAGAAGGTGCGGGACATACTGCTGCGCGTGGCCGAGGACTGCGACTCGGTGCTTGAGGAACCATCGCCCAGCGCCTTCTTTCTCGCGTTCGGGGACAGCGCGCTCCAGTTCGAGCTGCGCGCTTACGTGGAAAGCATAGATTATTTCCTGAAGGCCCGGCACGAACTGCACATGGGCATTGACAAGGCGCTGCGCGAGGCGGGAATCGAGATTGCCTTCCCGCAGGCGGACGTGCACATTCGCTCCGTTCCCAAGGAGCTTCCCACCATCGAGCGGGGCGAGAATCCCGCCCGCAGTTAGGGCGTCTCTTCGTGTGAGTGCGCGCACCAGCGCCGCAGCACGCACGCCCCGCACTCGGGCGACCTGGCGTGACAGACGCGCCGGCCGTGCTCAATGATGTTCATGTGCCCGGAGTACTTGTCGCCGTCGGATATGAGCGCGTCCAGGAGGTGATGCGCCTTTTCTCGAGTGGCCGTCGGGGGGATGAGCCCCACTCGCCTCGTGACCCGGTGCACGTGGGTGTCCACCACGAATACGGGTCGCTCCAGGGCGAAGAGCAGCACGAGGCGGGCGGTCTTGATGCCCACCCCTTTGACGGCGGCGAGCCGGCGCTCGGCCTCCGCGCTGTCGAGCTTGCGCAGGAAGTCCAGGGAATAGCGCCCCCGCTCCTTGAGACGGCGCATTATCGCAAGGATGGTCGCGGCCTTCTGCCGGGCGAGGCCCCCGCTGCGGATGGCCGCCTCGACGCGGGCGGGCGGGGCGGCAGCCAGGCTGCCCCAGTCGCCGAACCTCTCGCGGAGGCTCTCGTATGCGCGGGCGCTGTTGGCGTCGGTGGTGTTCTGAGAGAGGACGCCGCGAATGAGCGCCTCGAGCGGGTCGCGCCCGGCGGGGCGGTCCTTGCGGCCGTAGCGCGCGTCGAGAGCGCGAAGGATCGGGCCTGCCTTCTCGGCGGGGTCCAGCTGGTGATCGGCACGCTCTCCGGTCACGAGGAGCGCTCCCCCCGCGCGGCGATCTCGTAGATGTCGCGCCCGGCCGCGTCGCAGGCGACGACGGCGGGGAACCGCTCTACCACCAGCCGCCGGACGGCCTCCGGCCCCAGATCGGGATAAGCGATGACTTCAGCCTCTTTTATGCAGCGCGACAGCAGGGCGCCGGCGCCTCCGATTGCGGCCAGGTAGACGCCCGTGTGTCGCCGGAGTGCGCTGCGCACGGCTTCGGAGCGGGGCCCCTTCCCGATGGTGGCTTTGATTCCGGCTTCGTAGAGCCTTGGCGCGTATGCATCCATGCGTCCGCTGGTTGTGGGGCCGGCGGCGCCGATGGGCCGGCCTTCGGGGGCCGGGCTGGGCCCCATGTAGTAGATGACCTGCCCGCGGGGGTCGAACGGCAGCTCTTCGCCGCGCTCGAGGGATTCGATCATCCTCTTGTGGGCCGTATCCCGGGCGGAATAGATGACGCCGCTCAACCTGACCCTGTCGCCGCAGCGCAGGGAAGCGACGGCTTCGTCGGTGAGTGGAGTAGTGAGCACGCGCGGCTTTTTCATGAGCGGGACAGGCTCACTGGAGTTTCTGAAGCGCTTCGCGCCGGTAGCGATCCTCAAGTCTGGGCAGAGCGGAGTAATCGCCGAGTTCCCCCAGAGACCACTTCAGCTTGCGGAGGCGGACGGCGGGGTCAGGATATGTCTTGTAGGACTCGAAAGCCACAGGCTGCTCCGAATGAGCTGTTTTGAACAGGAAGGGAACCAGCCCTTCCGGATTGTAGCCGGCGCGATAGGCATATCGGCTCCCCGCCTGGTCGGCAATCCACTCGTAGCGCTGGTCATAGCCCTCGGTGGCCAGCCTCTGATAGGTCAGGTCAATGAATTGCCGGTACTGGCCGACCCTTTCGTCGAGTGTTTCGCCAAAATCCACCAGCGAGGTGATCTTCTGGTTGCGCGACACGATTTCGATGCCGTGTTTCTGAGCGACGTGGCATATTTCGTGGCCCAGCACGCAGGCCAGTTCGCTTTCGCTGCCGAGCTGCGTTAGCAGGCCGGTGGAGACAAAGATGTAACCGCCGGGGAGCGCCAGGGCGTTGGGCTGGTCGCTTTCGACCACGGCGAAGGAGTAATGGAAAGCGGGCCGCTCGCTCTGAAGGGCCACCAGCATGCCCACCTTCGCCACGTATTGCTGTAGCTCTCGGTCCGGGTAGGGCTTCCCGAAGTTGGCGAAGGCCCGCACGGCGAGGCTCTGGCCCATGGCGATCTCCTCGCCGACGTCTATTTCTCCGATCCAGCTTTTGACGGCGCGCGCGCCCGCGACCCATTTGCCGCGCTGCTGTTCGTCCTTGACCAGACCCGGGTTGTCCTCCACGATTTGGGCGGCCGCCTGAAGGGTTTGCTGCATGTTCTCGCACCCGGCGCAGACGAGGATGAGCGCCAGCGCGAGGCTAAGAAGGGAGAGCTTGTTCATGGGGACCCCTCCTCTCCGTATTCGCCCAGTTGGCCCTCTTTCTGGAACTGCTCCAGCTCTTTCACAGTAATGCTTCTGGCCTGCATCGCTTCCACGGCGTCCACTGCCCAGCCGGGAATGTCGCTGGCCTGCGCGTAGTTCTCAGCCATGGGAGAGAGGCCGCGGATGGCGCCCCCGGCCTTTATCTCCGTCAATTCGATGCCTCCGGAGCCGGCGCCTCCCAGCAGATCGGAGATGTCCTCAGGCTTCTCTTTGGCCAGCTTGTTATAGTAGATGTAAGCCGCCTTGCCCTTGTAGCTGATCCGATAATACCGTCCTTCTCGCGCCTGGACGTCCACGGGATCGCCCTGCTCGAGCCGGCCCAGTATGCCGGCGCTCAATCCCCGCCCCGAACGGACAGGGGCCGAAAAGCGGGCGTACATCGTGCCGGCGAGCGCCGGCGTCGCCAACGACAGAAATATGAGGACCGCAAGGGTTTTCCGCATGATTCCACCCCTCTGTTATAGACCGGTCGCTCAGCTGCTAAGCCATTAGCAAACGCCGGCCTTAGCAACTCAGCAACTCCACAACCTGACAACACATTTCATTGTTACCGAGGGGCCGGGGCGAGTCAAGCCTACTGTGCAGATTCGCACGCGGCGCGGCCGGGCTCCCGCCTGTCGCTTTCGCCGTGGCCCGACATACACAACCGGCCGCCACAAGACTCGCATTGGCGGCGCCGCTGCGCGTGCGGCGCCGCGAGCGCCTTTCTGCTTGACACAAGATGGGGCAATGGTTACATTTCTGAGAAGCGTCGAAGACCTCCAGAAGTCGCTTTTCGAGTACCCACAGACGGAAGGGAATAGAGCCATGAGCAGCGACGGACGCACCGCGCTGGTCTTGTTTCTTTTGTCCGGGATTGCACTGCTGCCCGGGATAGGTTCGGCCGTGGAGCCGGCCGTTTCGCCTGCTGAAGTCTCGGAAGTCTCGCAGCTTTCTCCCGCCAACGATGTCTTCGACCTGAACCAGGAAGGTCTCAGGCTCCTCTGGAGGGCCGAGCTGGGGGACATCACCGAGACGCGCATAAAGGCGCTCTACACCACCTCGAGCCTCGTGGTAGTGGAGACTCCCTCCGGCGAAGTGCACGTTCTGGACGCCGCCACCGGGAAGTGGAAGACCATGGCTAGTCTCTCGCACGGGCTGGAGTGCGCACCGGTTCAGGACGCTCAGAAGCTCTACATGATCTCGCACAACCACCTATATGCATTGGACATAGACGAGAATAAGCTCGAACAGCTTTACCACGTCCTCTTTTCGGTTTCCGCGCCCCCGGTCGTCCGCGGAGAGCATGTGGCGCTGGCGGGCAATAACGGACACGTGGCCAGCGTAGATACTAGTACCTGGCGACAGAATTGGCTGGCCACCATGACCGGTTCTATCTGGGAGCAGCCTTTGCTTTCGGATCATAAACTGCTGTCGGCGGGCGGCGAGGTGCTCTGCGTGCAATGGGACGGCGGCGACGAAGAATGGCGCTGGGCGCCGCCGAAGCCGGCGAAGTTGTCCAGTAGCATCGAGCTTTACGACGGCGAGGTCTATGTGGGTGACAACTATGGCGTGCTTTATGCCCTGGAGGCCGATTCCGGAGAGGTGGATTGGAATACGAATCTGAAGGCGCCGATTGTGGGCAAGCCGCGCGTGGTTCAGGACACGTTGCTGGTGCGCACCAACGCGCCGAGTCTGCTCTGCGTGCAAATCAAAGGTGAGCGCAAAGTCTTGTGGGAACAGGAGGAAGTAACCCGCATACTCGCCTCCAGCGAGAACATCGCTTACGTGATGAAAGGGGCGCGGGACGTCTCGGCCATCTTGCTGAAGACCGGGGAAGAGCTATGGCGGGATCGGCTCCCTCCCGATTGCATTACGGCGGGCGATCCAAAAGGGCCTACCTTCTACGTAGGCGACGCCACGGGGGCGCTCGTGGCATTCCAAGAGGTGGATTGACGGCTCCTGAGCCCGTCCTAAGACGAAAGCCCCACCTGCAAATGGCGGGGCTTCTTCATTTGGGGTCCGTCTCGACAAACCGGAACGCAGCCCGGTTCGTCACTCTCTAATTACACGTCGCGGGCCTGCACAGTCTTACGGCCGTTCTGCTCTGCGCGTTCAGCCGCACGGTTCAGTATAGCGTACACCTGCTCGTTCAGGGCGTCCAGAATGTCTGACGAACTCATCAGATCCTTATCCTTGAGGTACTTCTTGACCTTCGTGCCAACAACCAAACTCTCCTTCTCAGCGGCCATATGACGGCCCTCCTGAACAAAAAGAACAGTGAAGATAGCCTAACAACGCGCATTATAATACAACTCGTGGCATGACTGTCAAGGACAAAATGCGTTCTGCGCCCTCTTGAGGCCATTTTACGCGGTTCTGAGAGCTTTCCCGGCCCGCAGTTCAGCGCTACTTGTGGAACACAGCATGGGGCGTTATCATACCTGACGGCCCTTCAGGCGGTAAACCTTAACTGCGATTCCTCGGTTCACATGCGGCGATCCCGGCTCTCCAAGCATCTTGTCTGCGTTCTGGCGCTTACGGCCCTGGCTCTGAGTCCGGTTGCTCTCGCTACCGCCGAAGAGTTCGCACTCTCCAGAGATGGAGACCTCCTGACCGTGCGCGCCCCGGCTTACCGGATTACTATTGATCCGCATAACGGGGCCAGAGTCATGTCGCTTATTTTTCGGGACGCAGAGATGACCCGCGCCCCCTCCGGCGGCCACGGCGGCCTTATGGAGGAGCTGCACACTGCGGACCTGCCCCACTCCCTTGCGCAGACGGCCGGCGACGACGGCAAGCTCTCGCTGCGATTCGTGGCCCGCACGGACGATCTGAAAGTTGAGAAGACCTACCGGTTTTGGCGCGACCGGGCTTGGTTCGCCGTTGACCTGGCCTTCACGAATGAGTCCCCCTATGCCCTTTCCGGGCGGGCCGCCCCTGCGCTGCGCAGCACTGTCCTGCCGGCGCAGGGCTATGCCACTGGCAGGGAGCTGTACTGCATGGAGCGCGGCATGGGCGCGGAGATACTCCCCGCTCGCCTGTTCGCCTCCCGCCTGTGCGACGCCGACGACTCCGGGCGGCTGGAGTGGATGGCCGTCAGCGAGCCAACAAGCCGGCGGGCCCTTGGATTCGCTCTCGCTCATAGCGGTTGCCGCCCGCTTGAGCCCGTCCGCACAGAGGACGGCGCCATGACCATCGGCTGGTCCTACCCCGACCTGCCTCCGGGGCGGATGATGAAGACCCGGGTGCTTGTCGTGCCGCTGGAAGGGCTCACAGCAGTCAGCGAACTCACCCCCCGGCTGGTGGCGGAAAGCCTGTGTGAGAAAAGAGGAGACGCCTATGCGCTTCGGCTGAATGTGATGCCCCTCAAAGAAGAACTGAAGCATGTGTCCGTCGTGACTCGGGTCTATGATGCCGAAGGCAAAGAGTTCGAGCCCTGGGACACAATGCTTTTCAAGCTGCTCCGCCCCGGCGTGCTGAAGACGGCGCAGACTACGGCTGCCTCCGGCTCGGGCGAGCCCGCCTGGCTCCTGCACGAAGTGTATGCCCGGGGCGATCTTGTCGATCGCTTTGCAGCGCCTCTCGGCCGCGCCTCCGGGCCGGCGCCGTTCGATCTGCCCCGGGCGCCGCCGCCCGAACCTATCCAGGCCGGACCGGCCACGGAGCCTTTGCCCGGCGCTCAAATACCGCAAAGCGAGGCGCAGAAGGAGCGAGGCTTCGTCGTGTGGCGGCTCGAGGGCCCCGCCGCGAGGCAGGAACTGAAGGCGCTCAAACTGGAACTGACACGAGGTGAGAGGGAGACGCTCTTCCTGGGCGTTCGCTCCCTCCGAGAGGTGCAGGACCTGCGCTTTAGCGTCTCCCCAATGCCCCAACTCCCCGACGGATATGATCCGCTGCCCGCGCCCGCTCTTGGCCTGTGGCGCGTTGAGGACGCCGCCGACGGCGGGCGCCTGGCGCCCCTGCAGGAAGTCGAAATGGGCGCGCAGGAGGTCGTGTGGTTCGCCCTCACTGTTGACGCCGCACAGGTCGGCCCCGGCGCCTACGCCGCCCGGCTTGCTTTCACGGCGGAGAGCGGCGCGCAGGCCATAGCGCTGCGGGTGGAAGTGATTGATCGCGCCAGGCCCGCGCCCGAGGCGTTCGGCCTCTGGTACGCCGGGCCCTGGTCGAAGGATCGCGACATAGTTTCCACCCTCGGACAGTTGCAGGGCTACGGCGTCTGCGCAGTCACGCTGCCACGGGACAGGGACGTGCCGCCGGCGCATAAGCTGGCCGCCGCCGGCATGTTGCTGGAGGCCTTCAGCGCCGGCGGCGGAACGCTGCCCCCGGCAGGAACAACCCCGGAGCGGCAGTTGCTGCGCGTGCCGTATCCACTGTGGTTTCTGCGGGCCGACACGGCGGAGCCCACTGCCGCGCAGGAAGCGGCGCGAAGCGGATACGTCCCGGCGCTGCTCTGTGAGAGCTTGAAGGAGTTGAGGGGAGGCCTTCCCCCCGAGCAACGCCGCGTCGTGCTGGTGGAGCAGGGCTGCGAAGTGGGTGCGGCCCCGCGCCTGGTTAAAAGCGGCGCGCTCAGGGCGGATGAACCCGTCTGGCTATATCTCGATCTGAGAGGGGCCGACTGGCGCCGTGCGGCGCTCCAGCTGCGCTCCACACTGTGGGCCGCAGCCTGGCAGGGCTATGCAGGAGTAGCGGTACGTGCGGCGGCGCCGTCAGCCGCAGCCGATCGCCAGCTCGCGCTCTGGCATATCCTGCGAGACACCCGCGAGGAGGTAGCGCTCTGGCGGGAGGCGCGTAGCCGGGCGGCCAGGCTCCACCAGATAAAGAACGGCGAGAGCGGGCTGCCACTCGTGACATTGATATCACTGGAGGCCCTCGAGGCCACGGTGGGTCCGGCGCCGCAGTGCAAGCTCAGGTTGCAGCCCACCCGAACGGACTTTCGCCGCCTCTACCGCGTGGCGCCCCAGCAAGGCGAGGCGCAAGTGCGCCTTTCGCAATTCCGCCGGGCACGTTCAGCGGTCTTCAGCGCGGTGAAGCGTCTGTGCGCGTTAGGTCCGGCATGCCCGCCGGAAGGCCGCTTCTGGCAGGACGTGCCACTCGGGGCAGAGAGCTGCTCGCAGTGGACCATAGTGGCGCCGGCCGGCGAGAAACCGTGGAAGACCGCCAAGAACGCGCAGAGCGCGCTCCGACGGCGCTGCGGGGTTCAGGTGAAGCTACAGAGGGAGTTCCCTGACATCCCGGACGACGGCTCCCGGCAGGTTATATGGCTGATTGACGGAGAAGAGGCGGAGTCGCTCCTTCCGCAAACCTGCCGCGAACTTGCAAAGCAGAGGCGCGGCCGGCCGGTCGTCATAATGGAACCGGAAGGCGCCATCATCGCGCTCCTGCGCGACGCAAAGGCGGTGGACCTGGCGCTGGGCCTTATCAGCGGGGCCGCCCAGCCCTTCACCACGGCCGGACAGATGCGCTGAGCCCTGAAGCGCTCGAACTTGCAAGCAGGTCCCACGTCTGCTAAAACGGCTACTCGCGAGAACATTGTGACTCCATCAGAAGGAGGTTCGAGATGGCACGACCTGTGACGCTGTTTACCGGACAGTGGGCCGACATGCCGCTGCGCGAACTGGCGCAGAAGGCCGACGAATGGGGCTATGACGGACTGGAACTCGCCTGCTGGGGCGATCATTTCGACGTTCAGCAGGCGGCCGAGAGCATCGAGTATTGCAATGAGAAGAAAGCGCTGCTGGAAGAGTTCGACCTTCAGTGTTGGGCCATCAGCGCCCATCTGCAGGGCCAGCTCGTGCTGGACGAGCTGGACGCGCGGCACAACGGTTTCGTGCCGGACCAAATAGCCGGTGACTACGAGAAGATGCGCCAGTGGGGCCTCGACCAGATGAAGCTGGCCCCTCACGCCGCGGCCAACATGGGCATTGACGTTGTCAACGGCTTCACGGGCAGCTCTATCTGGCCCTTGATCTACTCCTTCCCGCCCGTTGCTCCGGAGATGATCGAAGACGGCTTCAACCTGCTGGCCGAGCGCTGGAACCCGATCCTGGACGTCTTCGAGGAGTGCGGCGTCAGGTTCGCGCTGGAGGTCCATCCCACCGAGATCGCCTTTGACATCGTCTCCGCAGAGCGCACGCTTGACGCCCTGGACGGGCGCGACGAGTTCGGTTTCAACTTCGACCCCAGCCACCTGATATGGCAGGGCATTGAACCGGCCGTCTTCATCGAGACCTTCCCAGAGCGCATCTACCACGTTCACATGAAGGACTGCGCCGTCACCCTGGACGGAAAGAGCGGCATCCTGAGTTCGTATCTCAACTTCGGCGAGGCCGGACGCGGCTGGGACTTCCGCAGCCTGGGCCGTGGGGACGTGGACTTCGAGTCCATCATCCGCGCCTTGAACCGGATCGGCTACGACGGGCCGCTCTCGGTCGAGTGGGAGGACAGCGGCATGGAGCGCGAGCACGGCGCGGCGGAAGCCTGCGCGTTCGTGGAATCGGTCGACTTCCCGCCCAGCGCGATAGCCTTCGACGGCGCGTTCAACGAGTAAGGGCGCTTTCCAAAAAGGAACATTAGAGCTTGATCCGGTTGGCGAGAAGGACAAGCCAGTTCACCACGCGCCATCAACCCTCTCCTTGATAGGAAGAAGTGCGACCACAGCCGGCGCCCGCGGCTTTCTCTACAGGCCTGCTGGGCGACGTCCACATGTGGCCCCCCCCGATTCCCGCGAAGAATGTAGCGCTATGATTGCCGGCTGAACGTGCTGATTATGCTTGCTGAAGGCATGGCAAGTCATGTATAATCACGGTCCGGGTGTATTGTGGCCGCTCGTTTGAACCACGGGGTGTGGCGGGTATATCCAACCAAGGGGAAAGAACATGGGGACTAGCCGCAGGAGACGGAGTAGGCTGTACGTCGGAGGGAATGGCAGACAACAGAAACGCATGAGGAGAATATTCCTTGGCGCCCTGCTGCTTTCCTACATTGCGGTTGTCAATTTTTACTATGTTGATGTTCGATGGGAATCACTAGTCACACAGGTTTCCGTGCCGGCCTTCCTGCTCTGGTCGCTGACACTGAGCGCTTACTGTGCCC
>JAGHAF010000052.1 GCA_021161675.1 Planctomycetota bacterium
CCGTCGCGTGCGGCCAACGGACGTGTCGGAATATCCCACACCCACCCGATTTTTGTTTTGTCATAAGCCCCCTATAAGGCAAATTTGCCCTTTAAACGCTCACTTCATCCTTCACACTTGGCGCCTTTCGAGGCGGAACTCCTCTCGCTGTAAAGAGTTGCAGACGAATCCGGAAAATACTCGTGAAATCTCCGGGCTATAAGGTCTTCGTCCCTGGTGGCCCGATTCAGACTTAACCGCGGGCTCCCGTTCCGATCCGAGGTGACACTTCACCTGAATGAGCCAGAATTGATCCACCCCTCGACGTTGCTCACGGCCCTGATGAGAGTCGAAGAGCAGATTGACGCAGATTGCAAACGAGACATTTCAGACTTCGGTTCTGTAGGGGCGTCCCGCACGTGCAGCATGGGAGGATGAGGTCGCCTGAGCTACACCGGACCTTTCAGGGGAAAGCGGATGTGGCGCGTTGCGCCAGCATGTAGCGCAGTCGCCCCCGGCTGCGGCCGTTCGCTAAGTTCATCCTTCTGCGTTTCGCCATTCCTGTACTCTGAAGGCATGTCAATCGAGGTATCGCGCGTTGAGTGTTCCGGGGATCGTGGCAGCCCCCGCTCCCTGCCGCGCCTCCGAAGGCGGCGGCGTCATCCTTCGCCGGCTACGCACGGAGCCCCATCGTTTCCTCGAGGCCGAACATCACGTTCATGTTCTGCACCGCCTGCGAGGACGCCCCTTTCATCAGGTTGTCAATCGCGGCCGTCACTACAGCCCGCCCCCCCTGGCGGGCCACCGCCGCCACGTCGCAATAGTTCGTGAACGCCACCGCCTTCGTGCGCGGCTGCTCCTCGCCGGACAGCACGCGCACGAACGGCTCCCCGGCGTAGAAGTCCGACATGACCTGGAAAAGATCGGCCGTCCCGGCCGGGCGCGTCAGCCGCACTACGATCGTGCTGAGTATGCCCCTGTCCATGGGGACGAGGTGCGGCGTGAAGGTGACGGCCGCACCCCTGGCGCCGGCAAGCTCCAGCGCGCGCACCATCTCCGGCTCATGGCGGTGCCCGCTCACGTTGTAGGCGCGCACGTCCTCGTTGCACTCGCAGTACATCGAGCCGCGGTCGGGCTTGTTGCCCCGCCCGCTCACGCCGCTCTTGGAATCCACGATGATGTCGGAGGGTTCGATGAGGCCATCCGCTGCAAGCGGCGCGAGCCCCAGCGCCACCGAGGTCGGATAGCAGCCCGGATTGGCGACTAGGTCGGCCTCGGCCACCCGGGAGCGGGTAAGCTCGGGCAGGCCGTAGACCGCTGCGCCGACGTTTCCCGGATCACCGTGCTTGCCATACCACTCCTCGTAGACCTTTAGATCATCGAACCGATAGTCGGCGCTGAAATCTATACAGCGCACCCCGGCGGCCAGGAAGGCCGGCACGCAGCCGTGCGCCACCCCGTGCGGCAGCGTGAAGAACGCCAGGTCGGGCCTGACGGGGGCATCGGAGGGCTCCATGCCCGTCACAGGCATGTCGCATATCCCGCGCAGTTCCGGGAATATCTCGGAGATGGCCGGATGGCCCTCCCTGCGGCCGCCGAGGTGGACGATCTCGACCTGCGGGTGGCGGGCCAGCAGCTTAATGAGGTCACGGCTCGTGTAGGCCGTTGCGCCTATGATGCTGACTTTCATCTGTGCCCTCTCCCCTTTTCTCTATGAAGGCGCGCCCTTCTTGAACCGCCAGGTGGGGCCGTCCGCGGAGTCTTTGACCTGCACGCCCAGCTTGCTCAGCCGCCGGCGAACGCCGTCGGCCAGCTCATAGTGGCCTGCCTTTCGGAGGTCTTCACGGACCTCGAGCATCGCATCCACCAGGTCCGATTCGATGCCGGCGCTCTCGACCGCGCGGCCGCTCTCATCGGTGACGATGCCCAGGACCTGTCCTCCGAGCTGTTCGTAGAGCTGATTGACGGCCTCCAGGCCGTCCCGTGTGACGGCGTCTCCTTCGTCCATGAGCCGGTTGACTTCTCGGGTGAATGCGCTCATCTCCCCGATGGCGCCCGCCGTGTTGAAGTCGTTGTCCATCTCGGCAAGGAACTTTTCCCTGGTTTCATCGAGCAGTTGTTGAATCTGTCCGGAGGGTGCGCCTTCGACTGTCCCGCGCAACGATTCCCGGACGCGCCGGACGGCATTTTCGATCCTCTCCAGGCCCTTCCCGGCCGCCTCCAGCGCCCCCATTGAGAAGTCCAGCGGGCTGCGGTAATGGCTGGTCAGGATGAAATAGCGCATGACCATTGGCCGGATGGGGGTGTCGAGCGGCGGCCGACCGGCGAAGGCGTCCTTGAGGGTGATGAAGTTGCCCAGGCTCTTGCCCATCTTCTGGCCGTCAACGGTGACCATGTTGTTATGGAGCCAGTAGCGGACGAACTGCTGTCCGGTGGCCGCTTCCGCCTGCGCGATTTCGTCCTCGTGGTGCGGGAAGATGTTTTCGATGCCGCCGCCGTGGATGTCGAAGGTCTCGCCCAGGTATGCCATAGACATTGCGGAACACTCGATGTGCCAGCCTGGATATCCGACGCCCCAGGGGCTGTCCCAACGCATGATGTGTCCGGGTTCGGATTTCTTCCAGAGGGCGAAGTCGGCCGGATGGCGCTTGTCTCCGCGGGCCTCCACGCGCGTGCCTTCGAGGAGTTCGTCCAGGTTCCGCCCGCTCAGCCTGCCGTATTCCGGGAAGCTCTGCACGTCGAAATACACGGCGCCGTCAACTTCGTAGGCGTGCCCTCCGTCAACGAGCTTCCGGATCAGAGCGATCTGTTCGGGGATGTGCCCGGAGGCGCAGGGGCTGATGTCCGGACGCTGAACGTTGAGCGCATCCATGTCCTCGAAGTAGCTGCGAGTGTAGAGCTGGGCCACCTCCATTGGCGCAACGCCCATCTGCCGGGCTTTAACGTCCACCTTGTCCTCGCCCGCGTCAGCGTCATCGGTCAGGTGGCCAACGTCGGTGATGTTCTGGACGTAACGGACGCGGTAGCCGAGGAAACGCAGATAGCGCACAACGGCGTCGAAACTGACGTAGCTCTTGGCGTGGCCGACGTGGCTGTGGCCGTAGACGGTCGGGCCGCAGACGTAGATGCCCACGAAGCCCTCATGGAGCGGCTCGAACTGCTCAAGCCTGCGTGTCAGGCTGTTGTAGACCTTCAGCATGGCGTTTTTCTATCGTTGTGTCGCACTCGGTAGCGTCGTGGACGGATCGGGCGCCCAGAGGTACATCGGTCGGGACCCGAAGCGCCCCGCGCCCGTGTCCAGCCGAATCGTAACGTCTCCGCGGCCCAGAAAGCCAGGCAGCAAGTCTATAAGAGTGGGCACCCGACCGTATTGCACAACGTGTGCCCTCTTCAGACCGGCAAGCGCCTCGACTTTCCTGATGGCGTCCTCGCGGTAGCCGATCTCGTCAATCAGCCCGTTATCCTTGGCCTGTTGCGCGGTGTAAATCCGGCCGTCGGCGAGCGGGCGCACTATCTGGGGATCAAGCCGCCTGCCGTCGGCCACGATCCGGACAAATCGATCGTACATCTCTGTAGCGACGCTGCTGAGCAGCGCCACCTCCTCGTCCCATTGCGCTTCCGTTTTCTGGCCGAAGGGATCGGCCATATCCTTGTATTTCCCGGTTTTAACCGTGCGGCTTCGCACGCCCAGTTTGCTCATCAGCTCTCCGGCGTCGTAGATAGGCATCATGACTCCGATGCTGCCGGTGATGGTGGTCGGGTGGGCCATGATGTAATCGGCGCCGCAGCTCACGTAGTAGCCGCCCGACGCGGCTATGTTCTCCATTAGCACGACCACGGGGATGCGCGTCCTCTCCCGATACTGCACCAGTTCGTTCCACATCAGGTCGCATGTGGTGATGCCGCCGCCAGGGCTGTCAACGTCCAGGATGATGCCCCTGACCTTGCTGTCGGAGCGGGCCCGGTTCAGCATGGCCCTCAAGAGCTCCACCGGGTCCCTATCGAGGGAACTGGCGGGCGCCAGTATCCCGTAGATGGGAACGATGGCCACTTTAGCGTTGCCCGGCGCGCCGGAGATCGTTCGCTCCGTCAGAGGGACAGCCCCCCTTGTCACGCCTGCTACGGCTCCGCTGAGCCCCACAACGGCGCCGACGAGAAGGAAAATCGCCCCCACGACCAGAACGACCACGACGACCGTGGCAAACATCCCCAGCAGGCAGCCCAGCCACATAGACTTCCCGGAAGACGCGGGGCTCTGGCGAGTCGGCTGCGAGAGCGCCGGCTCCGGTTCATTCTCTGTCTGTGCGAAATAATCTGAAGACACTTTCAGCTCCTTACTTCTTCTCTCGACGCCTGCCCCCAAATGGGAGCCTTATACGAAGCAGCATTCTCCAGTACCGGCCCGCCGCAGTCAAGCCCGGATGCCGCGTCCGAGGGAGCATGCCTGGAGCAGGAATTGCTTCACCACGGGCCACGTGAGCAATTCTCGCGGGCCCTTCGTGCCCACCATAACCCATGCCAGGCGATCCGCCAGCTCCTGGTCGCCTTCCATGAGGCGGAAATACTCGTTTGCCAGCCGAGGGCTTCGCAGCATACGGCTCACAAACTCACCCCGTCGCAACTCCGCGTCGAACCTTTCCCGCACGGCCCTGCCGTAGCTTGCGAGCCGGAAGCGCGTAAGGTCGTCGTCTCGAAGCGCTTCCAGCAGCGTCTCTGCCGCCAGCCGGCCCGTTTCCACAGCGATAGGAATCCCTTCTCCTGTTGAGGCCCTTACTGCTGCCGCCGCCTCGCCGACGACGAGCATTCGCTCCGCCGCCAGGCGAACCCCGCGCAGTCCCGTCCGAAGGGCCGCCGTTCGCGCCGGCGTCGCCTGATGCGCATCCTGCAGGAACCTGCGAGCCGCCAGAGAACGGGTGATGAACCACTGGAATCTCTCACCTATCCGTAGTTGCGCGCCCGTTTCGTATTCTCCCGCAACGCCTACGTTCGCCCTGCCCCCGCCCATCGGAAATATCCAGCCGTATCGGGGCAGCAGGGACTGATCAAAGGAGTACACGATTCTGTCCGGCGGACACGAAACTCCGTCGAAATAGGCGCGCCGCGCGAATGTGTGGACTCGCGCGCCCCCGCGCAGAACACCCACCGCCCGCAGCGGGCCGCCGCTGCATCCCGTAGCCAGTATGGCGCAGCGACCCGTCCAACTGTGAGTCGGCCCCGTGCGCACCTGAACGCCGCCACGTGCCGCCTTCAGTCCCGTGAAGCGCTCCTGCGGATGGAACCGCACGCCGGCGCCGATCGCGCGCTCCAGCAGCATCTGATCCAGCCGGCGCCGCGGAATGACGGCGCCCGGCTCTGCGGTGAAGGTGCGCACGCGCCGCCCGTCCGGGGCAAACAGGATGGCGCCGTTGATCATGTGCAGGTCCGAATCGGGGCCCGGGACACCCATCCGGCGCAGCAGGTCAAGCGCGTGCGGGCTAAGCGCATCGCCGCAGACTTTGTCCCGAGGGAACTCGGCGCGGTCCAGCAGAACGACGTCGGCCCCGCCTTTCGCCAGATAGAAGGCGGCGGTAGTCCCCGCCGGCCCCGCTCCGATGATGACAACGTCCGCGCCCATCGCCGCCTCCTTGCTTTCGTCGGCGCCAGGTCACCCTAGTCGCTTTGTTCGCCTGATGGCGCCTGGCCTGCACCGCTGTCTACTCTTAGCAGCACGAGGTCGCCTCTGTTGTAGTGAGCGCGTGCGAACTCCGTGTAACGGTAGAGCGGCGGCAGGACTGACCTGTCCATCTTGCGGCTCTCAACACAGATGAAGGCATGTCCATGTGAAACCAGCGGGTCACGAAGCCCCGAGAACCCCGCGTCCAGGTGGAAGGCCACCGGAGCCCCCCCACCGCCCCGGCCCTCACAGCGGCCCATAATGAGAGGCGAAACAGCAGGGCCATCACGACCATGTAGGCAAGGGAGCGGCGCCAGCCGGTGGCCAGCGCGCCGCCGTGCCTGTAGCCCATGTATAGCAGCACCGTAGGGAGAAAGAAGAGCAGCGCTATCGGTCCCTTCGCCATCATGCCTATGGCGAGCCCGATCCCACACAGTGCGGCGTAGAACCAGCCATGGCGCGGCCGCTCCAACATGTGAAAGGCCGAGAAAACCGAAATGGCGACGCCCAGCGCGAGCAGCATGTTCACCTCGCCGACCGTCGCAGCGGGCGACACCATCGGCAGCGTGGCGGCTATGAAGCAGGCGGCATACGCTTTCAACGGTCCAAACACCGAACGCAGCGAGAAGTACATAACGAGGAGAACGGCAATGGCGCAGAACGCAGAAGGCAGCCGGACGGCCGTCTCGCCCGTGCCTCCGCACAGGCGGGAGGTCATTGTCACAAGCCAGTAGAAAAGCGGCGGCTTGGCAAGGTTGATTCTGCCTTCCACCTGCGGGATCAGGTAATCGCCCGTTCGCATCATGGTCCGGGCGCCTATTGCCCGCGCCGCTTCCATAGAGTGGGCGATGTCCAGACGTCCCACGCCCCAGGCCCACATCAGGACGGCGTAGAGGAGCAGAAGTCCGAGCAGCGCCGCCTCACGCGAACGCCGGACCCCCGGAGCCGATATAATTTGTTCACCATGAGCCTTGTCCGCTATGGCGACCCCGGCTTCGTCCTCAGGCGGCTCCGGCGCATCTTGCCTGTCCATGCAGCCCTCTCCACTGACGTTACGCTCGAGCTCGCGCATTGTAGCCCGCACGGGGAGGCCTGTTCCAGTTCCCATGCTGCTCCCGCGCCTCTATGAACGCGCGGCGCCTTGCCTTAGAGTCCCCAACCTCGTATCCTGCTGCTTTCTGCTCTTCCACAACCCACCGGACCTTATGCACGTGACTGACAACCTAACGAAGAGGGTCAAACGCGGGCTTATGTGGGCGGCCGGGCTGCTGATCGCGCTAATCGTGTGCTACAACCTGCTGAGCTTTCGCGCAGTGCTGAAAGACGGGACCTCGGCGCCGCGAGACCCCGAGACTGGCATCATGCTCGGCGCGGAGCCTGTCCGCATTGACCGGGGGCGCCGGCGCGCGTGCGTGCTCCTGCACGGATGGCTCACCACGCCCGCAGACTTCGGCGCGCTGCCGCAGGCGCTGGACGCAGCCGGATGGGATGTCTACGCGCCACTTCAGGCGGGGCACGGGACCTGCCCCGCCAACCTGAGGGGAGTGACTGCGGACGACTTGCTATGCACGGCCCGCCGCCAATATTGCGAAGTGCGCGAACGCTACGACGAGGTGGCCCTCGTCGGCTTCAGCATGGGCGGCGCCATCGCCACGATCTTTGCGGGCGACGAAGCCGTAGATAAGCCCGACCGGCTGGCGCTTGTGGCGCCGTACTATGCCGTGAGGCATCACTGGCACTACGTGCTGCCGGCCCGCTGGTGGAGCCGGCTGACCTCGCCCGTGCTGCGTTACGCGTGGCGCGGGCGCATCGGGGTGAGTGTGAACCGCAAGGAGGGCCGTGGCGAGGTGTTGTTCTATACCGCCTTCCCGACGTCGGCCGACCGGGCGCTCTTCGCGATACGGCGGCGCATGATCGAGCGGGCCGCACCGGAGCGGGTCACAATGCCTGTGCTGCTGCTTTGCTCGACCGCCGACCATGTCTCCTCATTGAGGGCGGCCGAGGACGTGTTCGCCAGGTTCCCATCCGCTGACAAGCGCATGGTGGTTTTCAACCGCTCGGACCATCACATCCTGCACGACTATGACCGCGCGCAGGCCATCGAAGCCATTGTGCGGTTTCTGGAGCCCGATGGCGACGGCAAACATTGAGGACCGACGATGGAGCTGAATCGCTCTCAAAAGCTGATGCTCTTCAAATTCTGCGCCTACGGGTTCTTGAAGAATCTGCGTTTCTTCGAGCCGTTGATCCTGCTCTTCTTCACGGTTGATAAGGGGCTGAGTTACACGCAGTTCGGGGAGCTTATCGCCGTCCGCGAGGTGTTCATCTACCTGCTGGAGATACCCAGCGGCATCATTGCTGACGTCACGGGCAGAAGGCGTGCGATGGCGCTGGCTTTTTCGTCGTACCTGGTCTCGTTTGTGGTCTTCACGTTCGCCTCGACCTTCTGGGCCTTCGTCGCGGGGATGATCCTGTTTGCCGGCGGCGAAGCGTTTCGCAGCGGCACGCACAAGGCTATGATCATGCGCCACCTGGACCTGGAAGGACTCGGGGGCAAGAAGGTCCATTACTACGGTATCACGCGCGGGGCTTCACGGCTGGGTTCGGCGGCGAGCGCCCTGCTTATCGGCGTGCTGGGTTTCTGCGGCGGGGGCTACCGGCTGATATTCCCGGCCACGATGATTCCGTACGCGCTGGGCCTTGGTCTCATGCTCACCTACCCGGCGGAGCTCGATGAGAAGACAGAGCGAAAGGCCGGGCTGAGCAAGATGCTTTGCCACACGGCGGACAGCTTCAAGTCGCTGTGGGATACGGAGCAGCTTGGCAAGATGGTGCTGAACGCCTCGGTTTTCAATGCTTTCTTCCGGGTGGCCAAGGACTACCTCCAGCCGGTTTTGAGAACGGCGGCCATTTCTTGCCCCGTGCTGATGGCCGTGAAGGACCCCCAGAAACGCACATTTATCATTATCGGGGTGGCCTACTTCTTCATCCACATGAACAGCTTTGCGGCCAGCCGCATGAGCGGCAGGCTCGTCGAGCGAACCGGGCGTTTGGCCGGCACGCTCAACTGGCTCTTCTGGGCCCTGGGTGGCGTCTTCTGCGCGGCCGGATTTCTCTACGAGAGCAAGCTCGCCATACCTGCAGTGCTCGTGCTTTTTCTGCTTTACACGCTCAACAACCTGCGCATGCCGGCGGTCGTTGGTTTCTTGAGCGACCGGATTCCTGGCCCCCAGCGGGCGACGATCCTTTCCGTCCAGTCCCAGCTCAGGGCCGTGACGGCGGCGGTGCTGGCGCCGCTGTTCGGCCGGATTGCGGACCACGCACATCTGGGCATTGGGTGGGTTTTTCTGGGGGGTGGAGTGGCTTTGCTCGCGCTGGGCGTGGTGCTTCGCCTTAAGGAACCGGGGGCGGTTGGGGAGGCCCAAAGCGGGTGACATTTCAGCGTGGCCCACGACTGCGGTTTGACTTTCCGACGCGTGCGGGCTATATTGCCGGTTCCGGGGCCCATAGCTCAATGGTAGAGCAGCGGACTCATAATCCGTGCGTTGCAGGTCCGAATCCTGCTGGGCCCACCATCCTTCGCTTTCGAATCTTTCTCTGAAAAGCTCATAAGCTACGGCTGGCAACCCATCTCCAACCGCTGGATGGAACGCAAAGCGAAGGATGCGCGCCGTAGTCCCGCGACGGTTTGACTTTACTCACCGCCCTGAGCTCCTCGAGGGGCTCAGGGACGAAGGCGGGCAGTCCACCATGAAATACGTCCGCCTCCTGGGAAGCGCACCAAATCCAGAACAACGCTATATCGGCCTCACATCCAGTCTTGTAAAGGGCCCGGAAGCGCATAACTCGGGCAGCTCCCCGCACTCATCGAAGCATCGGCCGTGGCGGGTCGTGGCGGCAATTCAGTGAAGTTAGCTTGATGCAAGCAAGCGAAGAGCCGATGGGCCGCAGGCTTCTGAGCCTCCAGGTGGAAAGCATCGAAACCTGACGATCTGGGGTGCAGTGCCGTTGCTGGTCTGTGACGTCTGGGAACATGCATACTACCTTCAGTGCGAAGACCGGCGCGCCGATTATGTCGATAGTTACTTTCACATCATAGGCTGGGCCGACGCAAGGGGCCGCCTCGCGCAGGCGCGTGAATTTCAAGGAGACATTGGGGTTGAAATAGCGGAGTAGCCGGCGTATTGTTCAATGAATTGGGCCGGGCTCTGGGTTTGTAAGATTGGCCTGCGCCCGCGGCGGTCCCGTTTCCTTGGACGCGGGACGGCACTCCTCAATGTCGCTTTAGAGCCCGGGTAGGGACGAAGTTACGGTGGAGAAGTAGTTGTGGAACTGGAGGCCTAAATGTGGGATTACAGTGAGAAAGTGAAAGATCATTTCATTCACCCGCGGAATGTGGGCGTCATAGAGAATCCCGATGGCGAAGGCGAGGTCGGTTCAATGGCCTGCGGGGACGCCCTCAGGCTAACGTTCAAGCTGGACGAATCCGGCCGCATTGCTGACGTGAAGTTTCAGACATTCGGGTGTGCCAGCGCCATCGCTTCGTCCTCCGCTCTGACGGAGATCATAAAGGGTATGACCCTGAAAGAGGCCGAGAAGGTGACCAACCGGGACATTGCAGATTACCTTGACGGCCTGCCAGAGCAAAAGATGCACTGCTCGGTGATGGGGCGTGAAGCTCTCGAGACCGCTATCCGGAACTACCGGACAGGGAGCACAGCCAAGAAGGAACTGGAGAGCAGGGTTGTGTGTGCCTGTTTCGGGGTGACTGAGCGGGAGATAGAGCGGGTCATCCTGGAAAACGGGCTTTCGACCGTTGAGGAGGTAACAAACTACTGCAAGGCCGGCGGCGGGTGCGGGGGATGCCGGGACGATATTGCAGAGATCATCTCCCGCGTCAGGGGCGAGCCCGCAAAGGCTGAGGCGCCTCCTCCTATCCAAAGGAAACTGACAAACATAGAGAGGATCAAGCTCGTAGAAGAAACAGTCGAAAGGGAGATTCGCCCGTCCCTGCGTCAGGATGGTGGCGATATAGAGCTTATCGACGTCGAAGGGAATCGGGTTTTGGTGTCCTTCCGTGGCGCCTGTGCGCAATGTGTCGCAGCGGAAGTCACGACGAAGGAAGTCGTCGAGGCCCGCCTGCGTGAATTCGTGTCGGATGACATCGTGGTAGAGGAGGTTAAGCCGTGACGGAGGTTTATTTGGACAACAATGCGACGACGCAAGTGGCGCCAGAGATTATCGAAGCCATGATGCCTTTCTTCGAGAAGCTTTGGGGCAACCCCTCCAGCATGCACACCTTCGGGGGCCAGGTCAAGAAGCACGTCGAGCAGGCGCGGGAGCAAGTAGCCGCGCTTATTGGCGCCGAGCCTTCGGAAATAATCTTCACCAGCTGCGGCTCGGAAAGCGACAACATGGCCCTAAGAGGCGCCGCGGATGCAGCGGGAGGATGGCCCCATATTATTACAACCCGAGTGGAGCATCCAGCGGTGCTCACGCCCTGCCGGTATCTGGAAAAGCAGGGCTACAGGCTTACCGAGCTGGAAGTGGATAGCCTGGGGCGACTGGACCTTGACCCGCTGAAGACTGGCCTCCGCGACAGTGCGGCGATCGTTAGTATCATGTGGGCTAATAACGAGACGGGCGTCATCTTTCCAATTGGTGAAATCGCGGAGATTGTAAAGGGCGCTGGTTCTCTGCTGCATACTGACGCGGTGCAGGCCGTCGGGAAGCTTCCGATCGATGTCAGCAAGACGCCAGTAGATATGCTCTCGCTTTCTGGGCACAAGCTCCACGCCCCGAAAGGCGTGGGGGCGCTCTACGTGCGCAAAGGCACGAAAGTTAATCCGCTCATCATGGGTGGGCATCAGGAACGGGGGCGACGGGCTGGCACCGAAAACGTACCTTACATAGTGGGGCTCGGCAGGGCCTGCGAACTTGCGGCGCAAAACATGGAAGAAGAGGCCATTCGCGTAGCGGCAATGCGGGACAGGCTCGAGGCGGGCATTCTGAAGTCGTGTCCGGATGTTCGCGTTAACGGTGACAGGCAGAACCGTTTGCCGAACACTCTGAACGTAAGTTTCGAATTCATCGAAGGCGAGGCAATCCTGCTCTCGCTCAATGAACTTGAAGTAGCGGCCTCCTCCGGATCGGCTTGCACATCAGGCTCCCTTGAGCCTTCCCATGTGATGAGGGCAATGGGTGTGCCGTTCACAGCCGCCCATGGCTCCATCCGTTTCAGCCTGAGCCGATATAACACTGAGAAGGATATTGACTATGTTCTTGAGCATCTGCCACGGGTTGTGGCAAGGCTGCGGGAGATTTCACCGTTCGTACGCTAGCGCGCCAGACATTCTCACTCGATTCAAGCAGAAGCCTGCAGCGACAGGTCTTGTCTGCTCCCTGAGCCCCCGACACTATCAATCGCCTTGAAGATAGATCAGAAAGCGGTTTCTGGCGAGATGCGTCATAAAGCTCTGGTCGATTCCTTCTGAACCGAGGGGGACGTGGGCGCCTGCGATGCAGCCCGGCCTGGCCTCAAGAAAGCTGTGATTTTGAGACGTCTGTACGTTGCTTCGAGGCAAGGTCGTTCTTGTGCTGGTGATTACTGGGCCACTTCGCTATTATAGGGCGCCCGATCAATTGCAAAAGGCCGCTTGACAACACTTGGTGGCGCAAGCCCCCGCAAAAGCCTGAGATACCCCTTTCGCGCCTACTCCCACGCAGAGTCGAACAGGCTCATATTCTCCCGCTGCTTGACATGGTTGCTTACTTTGCTGTAAACCCTCACAAACAGCCAACCGAGAAAGGAGTTCATCGTAATGCGAGGGCTTGTGTTCTTGGGCGACAAAAAGGCCGAGGTCAGGGATTTCCCAAAGCCGGAGCCAGGGCCCGGCGAAGTGGTCGTGGAGATGAAAGCGGCGGGCCTGTGCGGAAGCGACCTGAATTACTACCGGCAGACATCGGCCGAACGGGCCGGCGTCGTGATCATCGCCGGACATGAGCCCAGCGGCGTCGTAGACTCCGTCGGTCACGGGGTAAATACCGTCCACGTGGGCGACCGGGTTTCAGTGTATCATTATCGAGGCTGTGGGCACTGTAAGCACTGCCTTGCCGGCAATATCATGTGGTGTCCCGAGGCCAGGGGGTATGGCGGGCCGATCCACGGCTCTGCGGCGGACTTCATCCTGACCGATGCGCGCAACTGTCTGCCCTTGCCGGACGAGCTGACCTTCGCACATGGCGCGTTGATAGCCTGCGCCGCGGGCACTGCCTTTTCGGCGCTTCGTAAACTCCAGGTTTCGGGCAATGATACTGTCGTCATCTTCGGACAGGGCCCCGTCGGGATGAATTGCCTGATTATGGCCAGGGGCATGGGCGGACGCGTTATCGCCGTCGAGCCGATCGCGCAGCGCCGGGCTTTGGCCCGCAAGCTGGGAGCGGACGAAATCATTGATCCTAATTCCTCCGATGTGCGCTCGGCCGTACGAAGCCTCACCAAGGGAGAAGGGGCGGATGTCGCCCTGGATTGCTCAGGAAGCGATGCTGCCAGGGACGGCGCGATTACGTGCCTGCGGCTCGGAGGGAAGGCGGCCTTCGTTGGGCTGGGAAGCCGCCCGGCCGGCGAGCCGTCTCCCATTAACGCGCTTCACCTGATCGGCTCCCAGATTACCGTGATGGGTTCCTTCGTGATGCCAATCAGCAACTACTGGGACCTCGCTGATTTCATCGTCCAGCGCCGGTTGCCGATGTTGGAGATGATCACACATCGTTTCTCCATCGAAGAGGCGCCCGAGGCGGTCGCACTCTTCGACGGGGGCAGAACGGGCAAAGTGATCATTGAATGGCCATGAGAGGCAGGGCGCCCCGTCGTCGGCGACATTGGGCTCCGTGTGTAGCGAAACGTTAGGCCGGAGGTGGTCTGTCATGCGAGAACATACGCCCGTTATGACGGATGTTATCTCAGCCAGATTCCCTGACCTCGCGGGAAAGACGGCCATTGTAACGGGGGCCAGTCGGGGTATTGGTTGTGGGATTGCCTATTTCCTCGGGCGACAGGGCATGAAACTGGTATTGACGGCACGAAGTGAAGAAAAGGGACGGAGCTTTGCCCGGGAGCTTGCTGGAAAGGGTATCGATGCTTTTTGGGTTACAGCGGATCTGACGGTTCCTGAGCAGGCGGAGATGGTTCTGGATGAAGGCGTGGAACACTTCGGACAGGTGGACCTGCTGGTCAACAACGCCGCCTGCCTGCGTTCAGCTCCATTCTTGGAGCTGGATGCAGAGCGTTATAAACAGTCTTTCGAGAACAACGTAAGGATTATCTATGAGTTGAGCTACCATACAGCCCGGCACATGGCCCGGAGGGAGAAAGGAAACATCGTCAATATTTCATCAGTTGGCGGCTTACGAGCTCACCGGGGAATGTCCGGCTACGACGCCTCGAAGGGCGCTGTAGACGCTCTGACTCGGGCAATGGCCGTTGAGCTGGCGCCTTATGGAATCAGGGTCAATGCTGTCGCTCCCGGGGCGATGGACGCCCAGCCAATGACCCCACGGCATCGGGCCCGCGCAAGAGAGAGGGCCAAAGGCATCCCGCTGGGTCGCCGTGGCAGTTGTGAAGAGATAGGAGCTGCGGTGGCGTTCCTTGCTTCTGACGCCGCCGCCTATATAACGGGACAAATCCTCTATGTGGACGGTGGCTTGACCACGCAGCTCACTCCACCGGGAATCTGGATTTGAGCGGTCAGAGAGAATTCTGAGGAGCCCGATGATGAGCGCAGTGCAGATACGCGACGTACGTACTATCCTGACGCAGCCCGGCGGCGTCCCCTTAATCGTGGTCAAGGTCATCACCTCCGATCCGGGCCTGTTCGGGTTGGGCTGCTCTACCTTCACCTGGCGCCATCGGGCAGTTCATGCCTGTCTTGAGCATCATCTGAAGCCCTTCCTGATTGGCAAAGACGCCGCCAATATAGAGGACATCTGGCAGTCCGGCATGGTGGGAGGCTACTGGCGCAACGGGCCTGTTCTGAACAATGCCCTGAGCGGAGTGGACATGGCGCTGTGGGACATAAAGGGGAAGATGGCCGGCATGCCCTGCTATCAGCTTTGGGGGGGCCTGAGTCGGCAAGCCGCGGCCGTTTATGTACATGCCAATGGCAGGGACAAGCATGAGGTGACAGATAACGCGCAGAAGCTCATCGCTCGGGGCTTTCGCTACATTCGTTGCCAACTGGGCGGCTATCAGGGCGTAACCGACGCGCGCAATTCGAGGCCGGACGGGAGCCTTCCAGGGGCGTATTTTGACCCACGTGAGAAGCTGCGTCTCATACCTGATCTATTCTCGCACCTGCGCCAGGCGCTGCCGGACGAAGTGGAACTGCTTTACGACGTTCACGAACGCCTTGCCCCCATGGACGCCGCCTGGCTCGCGAAGGCCCTGGAGCAGTATCGCCTTTTCTTCGTGGAAGACGTCCTGCCCCCTGAGGATTTGGAGTGGTTTGCCACTATCCGCAGCCAATGCGCCACCCCCCTTGCCATGGGGGAGCTTTTCTGCCATCCGGGCGAGATTGTGCCCCTGGTATCCCGAAGGCTCATTGATTTTATCCGCGTGCATCCCTCCGCCATTGGGGGCGTTACTCCGTGTCTTAAGCTGGCGCATCTCGGGGAACTTTTTGGGCTCAGAACCGCCTGGCATGGCCCGCTTGACGTCTCCCCCGTCGGGATGGCGGCAAACGTTCACATGGACGTGTGCCTTCACAACTTCGGCATTCAGGAATGGGCCTTGCGGGGAGAGCTTGAGCAAGAAATGTTCCCCGGGACCCCACAGATAAAGGGCGGCTACGTCTATCCCAATGATAGGCCGGGACTCGGTATTGATCTCGATGAAGACCTGGCTGGAAAACATCCCTGTAAGGACAGAGTTCCAGGTTGGACAGTCGCACGCTTTCCAGACGGCACGATCGGGCGCCCTTAGATCATTTGTCGCAGCAACTTCCTGGGATTAGAATGGCCCACGCTCACGCGAGAAGCCAAAGAACCCACGGAAAGGCGACGCATGACCGGCATGCCCGCTCTTAGACGGCAGGCGAATCAGGAGGTGATAGGCGGTGGTTGATCTTAATATCAAGCTGGCTGAGCAATGTCGCTACGACGCCGTGTCTCTCGGGGAAGTGATGCTGAGGATTGACCCCGGGGACGTGCCGACCGCAAGGGCGCGCACGGCTCGGATCTGGCACGGCGGCGGCGAGACCAACGTTGCGGAAGGCCTGAGCTACTGTTTTGGTCTGAGGAGCGCGGTTGTCACTGCGCTCGTTGACGACGGCGTAGGACGCAACATTGAGAATCAAATGCGCGAGGCGGGCGTGGACGTCTCGCATGTCATCTGGTTCAATACGCGCGGCCAGGGGAGGTTCTCGACGGACCAGAAGGGCACGATATGCAACGGCGTCAACTTCACGTGGCGCGGCAAAGGCGTTCTGCCTTCCGTTACGGAATACTACCGGGCGCACACGGCCATGCGCGAGCTCAAGCCGGGGGACTTCGATTGGGCGGCCTTGTTCGCGCAGGGCGTTCGCTGGTTCCACACCGGCGGTATTTATGCGCTCATCTCGCCGACCTCGGCGGCGGTAGCCATCGAGGCCCTGGAGGCGGCCGGTGAAGCCGGGACGTTCGTCTCCTTCGATCTGAACTATCGTTCTAAGGTTGAGCCGAACAAGGAGCGGGCCCGCGAGCAAAACAGGCGGATGGTGGAACTGGCCGACTTCCTCCTTGGCAACCAGAGCGATTTCGCCGACGCTCTCGGCGAAGAGCGCCGAAAGGTCAGCGAGCATGAAGCGTTCGATGTCTGGCTCGAAGCCTACTCCGAGATGCTGAGGAGCGTTGCTCAGAAATACCCCAATCTGAAGCTAATCGGCACTCAGCTTCGAGCGCCGCTCAGCGCGGACAGGATCAACTGGGGCGCAGTGCTTTACGACGTGGCCGAGGACAATGTCCATCTGGCTTCGGTTCGCGAGAATGTCGAGATCGCAGATCGCACCGGCGGAGGCGATTCCTTCGTGTCCGGTGTGGCCGCGGCGATTCTCAAGGGCAAAGACCTCGACGAGGCCGTCCAATGGGGCGCCGCGCACGGTATCTGTGTGCAAGAAACCCCCGGCGACACGACCATGGTCAAACAGGCCGACGTCGAACGGGAGGCCAAGAGGATGGTAACCCGGGGCGGTATCAGCGCTCTCAGATAAGATCGGCCAGCGCCGGGAGAGACACGATGGGGCAGTACCGACGTGACAGAAAACGCGTGGACGCCGCACTGAGGAAAAGCGGCATCGTCGTTGTAATGAACAGGAGTCACGTCGAAAAGGCCGAGCACATCGTGACGATGATGCAGGCCATACACGATGCAGGTTACGTGGCTGAGGTCACTTTCCGCATAGATGAGGGGCTGCTCCGCGAGGCCATGGCGGAACTGGTGAAGGTGCGTGCGCAAAGCCCGGTTGACGACGCTTTGGTTCTCGGCGTTGGCAGCGTTATCAATTCGCATGAACTGGACGCCGCCATCGAACTGGGATTCGACATGGTCGTGGGGCCAGCAAACGTGATGGGGGGCTACGGCGAAGGCCGGGATTTCGTCAGAATCGCCCGGGAGGCCGACGTCTTCTCTGCGCCGGCAGTTTTCACGCCGACGGAGCTCAACTATTTTCTGGAGGCCGAGGGAGGCCTGCAGCCCGACGCCATAAAGGTCTTCCCCGCCCGCTCGCACGGGCCAAAGGGCGTTTCCGATCTGCTCGCGCCGTTCGCCCGAGAGCGGCACAAGGGCAAGATCATCATGCCCACCGGAGCGGTGGATTGCGAGACCGGGCCGCAGTACGTCCAGGCCATATCGCGACGGGGTTTTGCGCCAGTGCTCGGCATGTCAGCCCCGCTCAAGCTCGTGGCGGACAGAAAGAAGCCCGGCGATATTGACACCATCGTTGAATCCCTCGAGGATTTCAAGACGAGGTTCAACGCGTCGGGGGACACTTGAGTCAGCAGGTGGGCCTCCGGCCCGTTGCCCTTTAGCCCTGAGGAGGCTGCGGATGAGGGCCTGCATAATTTACCATACGAAGACCGGCCACACGCGCGAAGCCGCTCATTACGTCGCCCGGGGGCTCTTGGACGCCGGGTGGACCGCTGACGTTATTGCTGTCGCTGAATGCGATGTCACGTCGCTGAGGGACTGCGATGCAGTGCTCGTTGGGAGCCCGTGTCATGCGGGCGCCAGCCACATCGCAAGTGGCGTGGCACGCCGAATACGCCGTTTCCTCAAGCGTCTGCCATCGGACTGTCTCAGGGGCAAGACGGTTGGCGCGTTCAGCGTGCACTGCCACGTCGGGGGCGGCAGAACCGTGCGAAGCATCGAACGGCGATTGGAAGCGCTGGGCGGAAGTGTCGCAGTGGCCGGGCTGGCCGTGAAGGCCGGATCGTTCCTGAGCCTCTGGCAGGGCCCCGACATAGCGCCTGGAGATGCAAGGCGTTTGACGGCGCTGGGAATGGCCGTGGCGCGGGCGGCCAGCGGGAGAGATTCTGGTTTATAAGCGTTGCCGGCGGCCCCAACTCCCCCACCGTACTTTCAAACGGTGTGGTCTAGCGGGAGGCCAAGTTTCTCATAAAGTTGGCGGCGCACGGGCCGATCCGCCGCCTGAATCAGCAGCGCGCGCCGCGCTACCTCATCCGCCTCTTCTTGAGGCACAACGATGACCCCGTCGTCATCACCGACAATAACGTCCCCCGGTCTTACCCGAACGCCTGCACAGATGATCGGTTCGTTACTCGATACCGGCCCTATTCGACCCATCGGATGGGCGAATGTGCGCACGGTGCAGAAAACCGGAATCTTCTCAAGTATGCACTCATATGAGTCGCGGCAGCATCCGTCAATGACGTACCCGACAACCCCCCTCGTTAGCCCCTCGAGGGTGTTATTGGAACCAAGAATCCCCGCTCGGGTCCTCTTTGCGTCAATGACCAGGACCTGGTCGGGCGCTCCCCACGGACCAGCCTCGCGCCAGAGAGGATTCGAGCCGCCATATTGGTTCTTTTCGAATTCCTCATAACTCATAGGAGGAAGGGGTTTGTCGATGACGTCGTATTCCGCAGTGTGGGCTATACCGGCAAAGTGAAGGCCGGACCACATGGGACGCATGGCAATGTCCATTTCGTATTGCTGCTGCATGCCCATTGAGTCGAGAGCATCCGAGACGTCGGTGGTCCGCACCTGGCGGAACACGTCAATAGTTTCTTTGCTTACACACATGTCGATCCTCCCCTTCTATTTTTCGTTCAAAAGCTGCCCAAAGCAGGATTGCTCCCTCCACGGCCCGGCAGCGCGGCAAGCCGCTCGATCCAGTCGTTGAAATGCGGACATTCACGGCGGAGCCTCTCCATGCCGATTCTGCCGGCGATCGTGGGTCCATCTATGACCTTCTCGTATGAACGCAGCTCCGCCAGGATGCGTTTTGACGGCGGCAACTCGTTGTCAATATGCTCCGGCGTCCCAAATCTTTCTCGGATACGCACGAGCGCCTCTACTTGTTTCTGTTTTCTGGGGAAACGCGTCTGAAATGCTTCAGGGTCAGCAAAGAGGAGGGCCTCGAACTCATGCACCTGGATGTATGGGATGAACCGCGCGCGCTCGTGGTTGATGTCCTGATGCAGTCGTTTCTCAAGCCGCAGGGCGCGTTCCAGATCGCTTCTGGCCGAATCGGCCTCTTCATAGCCCGGGAAGTCGGCGGGAATGGCGTATAGATCGATCATCGTGGAGAAATACGCCTCAGGGCGCCTGTCCTCGCGGATCCAGCGCATCAAGTCTCTTTTCAGCTTCGAGTAGTCCGTTAAACCGCCTCTGTATATCTTCCCGTGTTTCCGTGCGGTCTCGACGCAACGAGCGCGGCAGGTCACACCCCGCGCGGCGAGATACGGGCGCAGAACATCACGGACAAAGGTTTCTTCGGTTTGCCCCTCCACTACCAGGTTCAAGCTTGTCACCGGGATGGTCTCCCTCCGATGACGCTCTTGTGCCACAGTTCACTGAGGCTGTAGTCTTGCAACCATTCCTCCAATGCCTCTGCGTCGAGCCGGCGGAAAACCGACCTCCATTCCATTTGGGTCGTCGCGGAAGGCGCCGGCAAGCCCTCCCTGTCCACCGTGATAATGTCTTCGGGATCAAACTCGTCAACTATGGACGGCGATTGAGTCGCCAGGATGATCTGACACTGCTCGATAGCCTTGCGAACCAGGCCGGCCAGGATCCGAATGGCGTAGGGGTGCAGACCAAGCTCGGGCTCATCAATAATGAGCAGGCTGGGAAGTTCCCCCTCAGGCTGGAGCAGAAGCGTCGAGAGCGCCATGAACCGCAAGAGGCCGTCCGAAAGCTGATGTGGTCCGAAAACATAATCGTTGCCGGGCTCCTGCCAGTTCAAAGAAATAAGCTCCTCATTCGCCCTTTCCGGGCTCAGGTAGAAGTCCCCGAACTGCGGCGCGACCTGTCTTATTGTCTCGACGATTCGCTGGTAGTACTGTTCTTCGGTCTGCTTGAGAAGATAGAGATATGCGGCCAGGTTGGCCCCATCGCCATATAGATGCTGGTTTTGCTCAATCTTGCACTTTCCACGGATTTTCGCCCCTGCTGACGTGTCGTGGAACTGGAAGCGCTTGCACCGCCTAAGAACGTCCCTCACGGCCCTGGCGGTGTCGTCCTCTTGCGCAGCCTCGCTGAGCTTTGTTTCCTTGTGGCCGGCCCCAAGCCTGATAGTCCTTGCGCCGGGGTGGCCCTCCTCATAGTGGCTGACCGTCTCGTCCGCGAAGACAAGCGTATCGTCGGCCGCCGATGAAAGCGCCATGTGGTAAACATCTCGACTGCCGCCATTTGTGAAAGTGAGCCGCGCATCTATCTGTGGTGTGCGCTTGCCGCCATAGTAGAACAGCGAGTTCGCCCCGCCCGCGCGCGCGACCAGCAGTTGCAGGTTGCCGTTGATCATGAATCCCAGCATCTTGAGGAAGAATACGAGATTCGACTTCCCGGCGGCGTTGCCCCCGATCAGGACGTTAATGGGCCCGAATCGCAGGTCCATCTCCTTTATCGAGGCGAAGCCCGACAGCTCGAGACGCTCCAGGCATTTTTCGCGCATTCTGCGACTCCCTGTTCTGTTGGGACGAGCGCTCTGGGAAAGCCAGCGATTCGCGTCCCATCCCGTGGGATGAAGGCGCCTTTTCGTGCCACGTTGCTGCAATTGTACGTCGCAGGGCCGCATTGTCAATCTGTCTTCTATTGTCCGCCGCTCCCATCGTTGACAGATTTTGCCCCGCTCACTACAATCGCATTCCAATATGCCCTTGTTCGGACGGACGCTGTTCAACGCGACAGAACCGTCCTAATGCCGGACTTTCTCAGGCAAGGTGAATGATGGAAAAACGAGAACGGCGCGAATTGCTGGAGCAGTGCGCGGGGATTCGCCTTACCGATTGGCACGACGCCCTGGACACCATCGGGCTCTTCGATCGGGGATTGATGCGGCGGGAAATCAAGCCGCTGTGGCGGGACATCCAGAACTTCGAGCACTGCATCGTGGGGATTGCGTTTACGCTCCGCTACGTGCCTTCCTCGGAAGCCATCGTCGCGGAAGACGTCGAGGATTTCCAACAGCAGGAGGGGGAGTGGTACGGGCGCGAGCCAAACTGGCCGGACGCGCTCCAGCCGGGCGACGTCATCGTCATAGATGGCGCCAATACCGGCGACACCGGTTACGTCGGCTCGATGAACTCCATGTCCTGGCTGGCGAAGGGCGCCGTAGGCATTGTGACCGATAGCGGCGTCAGAGACACTGACGAGATAATCAAGCAGCGCATCCCGCTCTACTGCGACGGCGTCTCACGGGGCATAATCCCGGGCCGGGTCGAACTGGATTCCTATCAGGAGCCCGTGCAGTGCGGAGGCGTCTACGTGCAACCGGGTGATCTGGTGGTCGGCGACGGCGACGGGGTGATCGTCATACCCGCGGACAGAATCGAGCAGGCACTGCCCATCGCCCGCCGGATTCACCAAGATGACCAGAAGGCGCGCGCCCGTCTCTACAAGAGACTGGGCATCCCACCCGATTCAACCCTCGGCGATGCCGCGCACATTTGATGTAACCTGCGCATTCAGTTATTAAGTCCGGCAGCCGAGAGCAATAGTCTACGCGGAGCGCTTCAAGATGCTACAGAGCCCGTTTTCCGTCGACGTCCAGCCCGATTGGCAGGGCCTGCGCGACTGCATTCTGCGCAAAGGAACGCCCGAGCGCGTCCATCACATCGAGCTGTTCATAGACTGGGAAGTCCAGCAAGAGATTTGCCGGCGCTATGGACTGCTGGAAGGGCTCCACGAGGATGCCCCGGATTTCCTGTGTAAGCGCCAGATACGGCTGCAGCGCTTCCTTGGCTACGATTACGTGCGGCAGGGCCTGGATAATCTGGGAGCGAAACTGAACAGAATCTCAGCCGAGGATACGGCTGAACTCGCCAGGTCGGGCGGCCGAGACTTCATGAACGAACACAAAGGCCCCATCACGAACTGGCAGGAGTTCGAGGACTACCCCTGGCCCGACCCCGAAGCGGCCACCACCAATATGCTTGAATGCTATGAGCAGAACCTGCCAGAGGATATGTGCGTGATCGGCAGCGGCGGTTTCGCACACTTCGCCGAGTGGCTTACCTGGCTGATGGGCTACGAGACGCTCTGCTACGCGCTCTACGACCAGCGCGACCTGGTCAAGGCCATCTCCGATCGCCTGATGGAGATCTTCCAGGTGTCGCTGCGGCGCATGTTGGAGTTCGACTGCGTCAAAATAGTCTGGGGACCCGATGATATGGGGTTCAAGACGGGCACTCTCATAAGCCCCCACGACCTGCGGGAGTTCGTCCTGCCCGGTCACAAACTGATGGCCCGGATGGCCCACGACGCAGGGCTGCCCTATCTGCTCCATAGCTGCGGGAAACTGGATGACATTATGGACGATTTGCTCGACGACGTGAAGATCGATGCCCTCCATTCCTTCGAGGATAGCATCGAACCCGTCGCTGAATCCTGCGAGAAATACGGCGACCGCATTGCGCTTCTGGGCGGCATTGACATGGACTTTCTCGCCCGCGCGGACGAGGAGCAGATACGCCGCCGCGTGCGCCGCACCCTGAAACAATGCCTGCCGGGAGGCGGCTACTGCCTGGGAAGCGGCAACAGCATTGCCAACTACATACCGGTTGACAACTACCTTGCCATGCTTGACGAGGGCCGCAAGTTCGACCCCTCCAGCGACCTTTAAGCTGTCGGCTTCCCCTTGCTGTTGCGTTGCGATGGACAACATGCGACAATAGGTGACGCTGGATTCTGTGAACATAATGTCCTTGTTTTGCGCCTTCGAGCGTCGCTCGGCGCAGTTTAGCCACCATCCCCCCTTTTGGGCGCGATGGACATTTTAGAAAACCAACATCGCAGGAGAAGACGCGTGCGAAACCATGTCATGCTTTTCTGTTTATTGATTCTGGCGCTGGCCCTTTCCGTACATGCAACATTCACCTTTGCGCAGCAGCAACCGGCGACAGTGGGACTGCAGAGCGCCAGCCCGGATGTGAGCGTCCCGAACGCGCAACCCCCCAAAGAAGGGCTCACAACCGGAGAGGCCTTCTGGCTGAAGCTGAAGCAGGGCGGCAGCGTGATGATATTCCTCGGCCTGGCTTCGGTGGCCGGCGTCGCCTGTATCATCGAGAGACTCGTCAATCTGCGCCGGGCAAAGATGGTTCCGGAGGGCCTGGCGGACAAGGCGGACGAGTTATGGCAGGCGGGGAAATGGCAACAGCTGGAAGCCATGACGGAAAAGGGCAATAGCATGTTGGCCAGGATCATCTCCGTCATCCTTGATCACCGTCATCGCAGCGCCTCCGCTGTCTCTACGCTGGCGGGGGAAATGGCCTCGCGAGACCTGCGAAGGGAGCAACAAAGGGCATATCCCATGGCCGTTGTCGCCACAGTGTCCCCCCTGTTGGGACTGCTGGGCACGGTGGTAGGCATGATCGGCGCTTTCGACAAGGTGGCCGCCGCCGGCTCGCTGGGGGATGCCTCCATGCTGGGCGGCGACATTTCCAAGGCGCTGATTACCACCGCCACAGGTCTGAGCATCGCCGTTCCGGCGCTCGTGTTCTATCACTACTTCAAGACCCGGATCAGCGCTTACTCGCTGCTGCTGGAGGAAGAAGTAAGCGAATTGATAAACCTCTGGTTCGCTCCGAAGCCCGAGGAGGTAGCAAATGCAGACTGAGATGGAAGACAAGGACGAGGTGGAAGTGCAGATGGCGCCGTTGGTGGATTGCGTCTTCTTGTTGCTGATCTTCTTCCTCGTAGCCACTACTCTGAAGAAGATCGAGAAGGAATTGCCTCTCGAACTGCCGGAGGCCTCGGCGGCCATAAGTCGCAAAGTCGTCAGCAACCTGGTCATTATCTCCATCGATGCAGACGCCAACCTATACCTCGGCTCCGAACCGGTTGAGCAGGGCTTTTTGCAGCAAAAGCTCAGAGAAATTGCCAGAGAGGACCCGGAACGTCGTGTCCGGATCGACATGGATCGCGAGGCTCCTGCCCGGGCTTTTGTGGAGGTGATCAACATCTGTAACTTCGAAGGGTTGAAGAATGTCGGCATCAAGACCAAAAAACCCGACGCTCAGTTTGGATAGTTCCTCCCGCCTGCGGTGGCGCAGATGGAGCCGCAAACACGAGCGCGCATGGTTTTTGCTCTCACTCTCGTTGCACGTCCTCACTATTCTTGCGCTCGTTTATCTGACTCCAGTGCACGTCGTCGTGCGCAAGGCCATCGAGAAAACCAGAACTGAGATGCAGATGTCCGCCAAGCAGTTGAAGGAACTGGCCGAGACCCTCGAGGAGCGCAGCAGCGAGGATATCCGCCGCAACACCGAAGAGCTTGAGCGTATGCTCGAAGACATCAGCAAGGTGCACGAGGATATCTCCGTCCAGTTCAAGGGCTTCGAGGAGCAGCAGCGCGCCGCGGCCGCCGAAGAGGCGGCTCTCGAGATGGAAAACGCAATTAAGAACATGGCTACGGCCATCGAATCCATCAGGGATGATGCCCCCATCGCGCAAACCGATCGCCTCCAGGCGCTTGCGGAACACGCCCAGATGCGCGCTCTCAAGCAACTCGACATGGCCATGTTTGATACGAGCCAGATCGCTGAAAAACAGAAGCGCGCCTCCGCCGCCCATCAGGACGCAAAGGCGGCGCATAACCGACATCGGGACCAGACGTTCCGCCTCGCCGCGAGCGAACAGAACCTCGAGACAAGCTCCGAGGTCGCTCGGAAGGCCCGTGAGGAATTGCAGGCCCTGCAGGAGAGCCATGGCGAAGACGCCATGAAACAGAAGGCCGCGCAATTAGAGCAATACGATCAACAGGTCAAGAAGCGCACTGAGCAACTCAAGGAAGAACGCCGGCAAGAAGAGCAACTCCATAAGCAAGCCGTCGAAGACCAGGACAAAGCCGTCGCCGCTCAAACCGAAGCCCTCGACGCGCTCCATCAGAGCGTGCAGACCCGGGAACATGGGGCGCCCAAAGAGGTGGAGACCTCCAGGACAGCCTTGGCCAACGCCGCCCGCGAGATGGGAAACGCGATCGAGAACTTGCGCAAAGCGGCCGATGCTGTCAGGAGCGACGCCTCTCCTCAGCAGACCCAGCGCTATCAGGCGCTCGCCGAGCAAGCCCAGCAGCGCGTGGCCGCTGCACTCCAGCAAGCAACGGGGCACAATGAACTCGCGCAGAAGCAGCAACGCGCCTTCCAGGCCAGCACTCAGGCGAAGAAGAGCTACAAGACGGATCAGGATCGAAAAGCCAAAATCGCCGCCGATGAAAAGCTGCTTGCTGAGAGCGAACAGGCTGCCGCAAACGCGCGCACGGAATTGGAGGCCCTCCAAAAGGCAGTAGCAAAAAATGCGAATGCCCTCAAGCAGAAGGCATTCCAGGTGGCGCAGGCCGATCAGGCTCTCCAACAGCGCACCAAGGAATTCGAAGCCCAGAGAAAGGTATCCGAGCAGGTCAAGGCAGAGGCGATCAGCAAACAGGAACAGGCTAAGGCCGATCAAGCTGAAACGCTCCAGGCCTTGCGGCGAAGCATCGAAGAGAATGCCAGGTTGATGGCTCAGATGGCCAGCGACGCCGAGGAGTTCCAGCAGACCGAGCGTGAGGAGATCGCCACACCCTCCGAGCAGGCTGTGCGTCTGATGCAAAGCGCCATAGAGAACATGCGCAAATCCGCCGAGTCCATGCAGAAGAACGCCACTAAGCAAGAAATTGATCGCTTTCTGGCACGCGCTCAGCGGGCCCAGGAGCGCGCTACCGGACAACTCGACAGAGTGGCCTTCGACACGGACAAGGTTCGTCAAAAGCAGCAAAATGCGACTGACATTCAGGACGAGGCGAAACGCGCCCACACTGAGCATTACAATCCGAACTCCCAGCCTCCTCCCGAGGCGTATGACATAGACGATACCCAGGCCGTCGCGGCCGCTCAGCAGGATGTGGAGGATGCCCGCAGAAAATTGGATAACGCCAGGAAGGCGGGCGAGAAAGCTGATGTCATCAAAGCTCTATCCGACCAGTTGGCGAAGAAAGAGCAACTCGTCGACCAGCGCGCCGCCGAAGTCGCCCAGCGGCGCCAGCATACCAAGGAAAACTATTTCCGAGACCTGGCCATCAAGAAAGAGCACGAGGCCCTGGCCGCACAAGAGGACGCGCTCCAGCAACTGGAGCATGGCATCCAGGAGCACGCGCGCCTTATGGCTCAGAGCCCCGATTCCTCCACGCCCATGGATATATCCCGACTCTACAAGCAGGCGCGCCGCTTAGAAGATGCCATCGCCGGCACCCTCAAGGAAGTGCGCGCTATGGACCTGGCCATGATCCGGGACATAAAGCTTGAGCAGGCTCGTAATGATATTGACCTTGTCCGTCCCGTCCGTCCGGAACTCGACACGGAACTGCTCAATTCCGACGCGCGCACGGGCGAGCAATTCAACGCCCACAAAGCCGAAGTCAGCAAGGCATTGCGTGAAACCGACTCCATGGTCAATCTGGCGAACCGCATGCTCGGTATGGCCACTGAGTCTGCCGATAAGATGAGATTCGGCTCAGACGTAGGGGGACGCGGAGTCGGCGGGCTTGCCGACGAGCAGCAGTTCTTCCTTCACATCCGCAACCTTGCCATGGAAGACATCAGCGGCGATTTCAGCGACATGGCAGACATGATGCGGGCTTTTGAAGAAGGTGGCGCTGAGTTTGCAGAAGCGGGCAGACGCGGTAACGGATCGGAGCAAGGAGACGGAACCGGCGAGATGAGCAAGGAAATGGGGGAAGAATTGGGATTGGGTGGCGGTGGGCTCGGCTCCAGCGCTACCGGCCCGGCTGCCGGGAAGGCCTACATACCGGCCCTGGGAGCCCGGAAGATTACCTCCGACGGCGTGCCCAGCAAATGGATGTCTGTTGATACGTGGTGGACGATCGGCCCGTGGCCGAACCCTCACCGGCGCAATATCGATCGGGAGTACCCGCCCGACACCCTTGTTGACCTGGACGCCAGTTACATCGGCAAGGACGGCCGAACCGTCCGTTGGCAGTTCGTGCAGACCGACGACGTCGAAATGCGCCCGGTCAAGCCTGAGGAATATGGCATTTGGTACTTCTACACCCAACTCTACAGCGATGCGCCCCGAGACGTGTGGGTGGCCGTCGGTTCCGATGACCGAGGCATTCTGAAGATCAACGGCATGCTCGTCTGGGTCAGCTCGAAAATCCTCAAGCCCTGGCAGCCGGACGAAGCCTGGCGACGCATTCACCTCAAAGAAGGCATCAACCACGTCCTGTTCCGCCTGGAAAACGGCTGGCTCAGCACCCAGTTCTCCCTGATTGTCCGCCTCTCCCCGCCGGACAGCCCGGCGTAGGTCCATAGCGCCCCTTTGCAACCTTGTCCCCGCAGCCCGCAGGGGCGCTAAACAGCCTGCCTTTCCGCTGTTTACGCCCGCTCTGAACATAGCTCGGCTGCCGATGCACGTCAAAGTTTTTCTTCCGCAGCCAGCGTCACGGCCACTATCTTGACGGGGCGGTCGCGATGCGTTCTCATAGAGTCATGCAAACATGGCATCGTTTCAAGGGGGCGTGACAGCATGAGGGTGGGCAAAACCGGCCGCAGGAACCTGTTGGCGCTGGTAGTGCTCGGTTGCTGCCTTTTCCTGATACTTGCGGGTAAGGCGCAGTCACGGCTCACCGTTCTGGAGGTGAGCGGCGGGCCGCGCGCCCGGGGCCTCGAGCATGGCCGGGAGCTGGCCATCCCCATAAAGAACATGGTCTGGCTGGCGCACACCTTCGCTGCCGGCTCGCCGGAGGAACTTCGCCAGACTGCCAGCACGTTCGATAAATTCATCTCTCCCGTCCATCGGGAGGAGATGCGGGGCATCGCCGAAGGAGCGGGCGTTCCCTATGAGGACGTGCTGGCGCTGAACTGCTGGTACGAGATATCGAGCGTGCGCCCGGCCTGCCGCCAGGTGGTGGCGCTGGACGAGGGCACGGCGGGGGATGGTCTCCTGCACGGGCGCAACCTCGATTGGCAGGATTACGGGGGAGCGCTGAGCAAGAACCTGGTCCTGCTTCGATCAACAGACGAAAAGGGGCGTCGCATCGCCCTTCTCGTCTGGCCGGGAATGATCGGCAGCCTGACCGGGACCAACGACCGGGGCATCACCGTCGCGCTCAATCAGCTCGGCGTCAATACCAAACCGGGGGAGCCGGTGTTCCTGCTGATGCGGCGTGTGCTGGAGGAGGCGGGGAACCTGGAGGACGCCGTTGAAATGCTGCGCTCGGCGCCGCTCACGGCGGAGGTGTCCATCGTGATCAGCGATGCGCGCAAGAACGATGCGGCATGTGTTGAATGGTTCATGGGCGGGCGCCTGGTGGGCCGCCCGGAGAAGTCTGTGCTGGTCGCTGACAATAGCCCCCATTTTATCTCACATTTCGGCGTGTCCTGCGTTCCGCAGGCGGAAACGGCGCTCTGGCGTATGGCCCGGGCGGACATCGGCGGCTTGACGGTGGAGAAGCTGGAAAGGCTCCTGGCGAACCCGGAAGTTTTGCTCTCGTGCAACCTTTATAGCTGCGTGTTCGCCCCGCGCAGAAACGAAGTGTGGGTAGCGGCCGGGCAGACGCCTGCGGCGAGCAGCCGCAAGTACAAGAAGCACATCCTGTTCCCAAAAGATTAGAGAGCGACGCCCCCAATCTTTCCCGGCTACTCCGCTCCCAGCAGGGCGAGCGCTTCCTTCTCGACGTTCTCCGGCGAGAAGCCGAGGAGTTTCATCACCTCCTCGCCCGGGCCGGAGGCGCCGAAACGATCCAGCCCGATCACGGTTCCACGCTGTCCCGTGTACCTCTCCCACCCCATCGGCGATGCGGCCTCAACTGCCACGCGCTTCTCCACTTGCGGCGGAAGGACGGAGTCCTTGTAATCCTGGGGCTGGCGCTCGAACAGCTCCCACGACGGGAAGCTCACGACCCTGGCGGCTATGCCGCGCTCGCTCAGTCTACGCGCGGCCGCAAGCGCGGTATGAACTTCCGAACCGCTGGCCATCAGAATGATGGCAGGCTCACCTTCGTCCGGATCGGCGAGCACGTAAGCCCCCTTCTCCAGGAGCGCGGCGGACGGATAAAGGCTGCGGTCCAGCACCGGCAGTTTCTGGCGGGTGCAGATGATCGCGGTCGGGCCGTGCGTGTTCGACAGGGCGACCTTCCACGCCTCGGCGGCTTCATTCGCATCGGCCGGCCGGATCACCGTCCAGTTCGGGATGCACCGGAGGGCGGCGAGCTGCCCCACAGGCTGATGCGTGGGACCATCCTCTCCCAGGGCAATGCTGTCATGGGTGAACTGGTAGATCACTCCGACTCCCATCATTGCGGCCAGGCGCAATGCCGGGCGGGCGTAGTCGGAGAACACTGTGAAGGTCGAACCGTATGCGCGCAGCAGGCCGTGTCGCGCGATCCCCGAGCAGGCCGCGGCCATGAGATGCTCCCGCACGCCGAACCGGATGTTCTGAGGATCGAAACGCCCGGTGTCCATGCTCTCGCCGTCTGTTGGCAGCGTGCGGGTGGACGAGGCGAGGTCGGCGCAGCCCCCGATCAGATTCCAACAGCGTTTGCGCATCGCCTCCAGCGCCACGCCTGCGGCCACCCGGGTTGACAGGGGCGCGTCGTCCTGCGTCCAGCTCGGCAGCGACTCGTCCCAGCCCTCTGGCAGTCCGCCTTGAGCGGCGAGGCGCCATTCGGCGGCCAAATCCGGGTATTTCTCCGCATAACGACTGAATTGCTCTTGCCAGGCCTGATGAGCTCGGCGTCCTTTGTCGGCCAATGCGGCGAAGAACTCGTGCGCCCTATCGGGTACGAGGAACTCACTATCCTCCGGCCAGCCCAGGTTGCGCTTAGTCGCGCGCACTTGCTCGGCGTTGAGCGGGGCGCCGTGCGCCTTGTGGGAGCCCTCAAGCGGGCTTGCGTAGCCGATATGGGTTCGGCACAGGATAATCGAGGGTTTATCATCCGTGGCGCGGGCCTCGGCGATGGCGGCGCAAACGGCGTCAACGTCGCTGTCCGCATTCTCAGCCCTGACGGCCTGCCACCCGCACGCCTGAAAGCGAGCCGCCGTGTCGTCGGTGAACCACCCGGAGGTCGGGCCCTCAAGCGATATCATGTTATCGTCATACAGGACGATCAGCTTGCCCAGGCCGAGGTGGCCGGCCAGGGACGCGGCTTCCTGGCTGATGCCCTCCATCAGGTCGCCGTCGCTGGCCAGCACGTACGTATAGTGATCTACGATGACGTGGCCCGGGCGGTTGAAGTGCGCCGCCAGGTAGCGCTCGGCGATGGCCATTCCAACGGCGTTGCCCAGGCCCTGTCCCAATGGGCCAGTTGTGGTTTCGACGCCGGGCGCGCAGCCCGCCTCGGGGTGTCCGGGCGTCATGCTGCCGAGCCGGCGGAACTTCCTTAGCTCCTCAAGTGGCAGTGCGTAGCCGCTCAGGTGCAGTATGCTGTAGAGCAGAGCGCTCGCATGACCGGCCGACAGTATGAAGCGATCCCTGTCCTGCCAGTCGGGCGCAGCGGGATTGAAGCGCATGAACCGACTCCACAGCGCGTGCACGATGGCGGCGCAGCCCAGGGGGGCGCCGGGGTGGCCGGAGTTTGCCGCTGAAACAGCGTCAATCGAGAGCGTGCGCAGCGTGCTGACGCAGAGCTGGTCAACGTTCATTTCGGCAAGGGACATATTTCAACCTCGCTAAGACATTGTAGCGACGGGCAACAGTTCACGCGCCTTTCGTCGCGCAGAAAAAACGGAGCGGCTTTCGGGCCGCTCCGCGGGTTCTTAAATCACCGAATGGGTGGGCGAACTTCTTACTCTTCTTTCTCTTCGTCGTCGCTCTCGCCCTCTTCATCCTCAGGCTCGGCGGGTTCTCCCTCCGGCAGTTGGTCTTCGTCGAGCACAGTTTCTTCTTCTTCTTCTTCTTCCTCTGGCTCGGGCGCTTCCGCGGCGGGCGGTTCGTAAGCCTCGGAGGCGACATCTTCGGGGGTCTCGCCCTCGGGGGTCGGTTCTTGCTCCTCGTATATCTCCTGCACGTCAATGTTGTCCACACTCTTACGCAGCAGGAAGAATATAAGGGTGTTTGCGGTGAAGAAATAGGAAACGACGTAAGCAGCCGGCAGCAGCCGCATGGCGGTCACAAATAGCGCGATAATACGGCTGACCCCCGCGGCGAGCGCTCCGTCGGCGGGCTTGAGCGTCACCAAGGCGCCGCCCATCTTGAAATGAACCCAGGGGGCATCTGCGACAACGCCTATGTTGATGCTCTGGACCACCAGATGTATCAGAAACTCGACCAACCAGTAAGCGGCGATCGCAGAGATCAGGCCGATAACTGCGGCAACTACTGTATAGCAAACATAGCGTCCGAACTGCCATAGCACATAGGCATAGGAGGTGCTCCAGCCGTCGAAGGCATCCTTCCCCCCCACGCTGATTGCGGGCATCATCAGCCCAAAGCTCAACAGCCAGCCTATGGCGAACATCCACGTCACCACGCCGAATAGAACCGCCACGGGATAGAGAGGAATCTGCGCAATACGACCTACGTAGGGGATGGAGCAGAAAAGGCCAATCAGCGCGTTCAGAAGGCACGGCACTGCCACAAACATGAATGGCCACACCAACGTCAGAAAATAATCCATGCGCCTCGAACGAACCATCGCCCTGGCGTCGCCAAGAGTTGGAAAGTCCTCCTTCGCATACTCCAATGCTGTCAGCCGCGCTATTATCCCGCCCGGGCCGCTTATCGCCCAGAAAAGCGCTATGTAGGTCAACACGGACAGCACGAAGTGCCCTAAGCTGGCGCCGCCACCGCCCGTGTACATGGGATTCAAGAGCGGGAGAAAGGCCTGGATTGCCGTGACGAATTTACCCAGCACAAGCATCACGAGCAGGCTTGTGCCCTCATGCCCCGACACGTCTCCCAGGCCGACGACGCTGCTGGCTGGATTCGCGACAAGGCCCCATGCAGTGGCCTTGCCGTAGACATACGTACACGCCACGGCGACAATCAGCGCGACCAGCAGACACCAGAAGCCAACGACAAGCTTGTTCGCCTTCAGCGCGAGATTATAGGCCGACAGTATGTCGCGCCAATCTTCCTTACGGTTCATCATTATTCCATTCCCCGGCAAAAAAAGGTTGGCCTCGAACCTCCCTGTCGCTCCAATGTAAAGGGAAGCGGGCTCGATTGTCAATTGTAAATCTCACGCCCGGCCGTTAGTTGCCCTGATATTTCATGAAGGTTGCTCGCCCGGTTCACTCGATTCTTCAGTCCCCGGGAGGGCTTCCTCGATTCTGTGAACCCCTCGGAACCATTTTCCCAGGTCAATCAGCTTGCAGCGCTCGGAGCAAAAAGGGAAATAAGGCGCCTCTCTCTCCAGCGAGCGAATCACAACGACGCCGCAGTTCGGGCATTGCACTCTAAGGGTTTCAGCGCACACGGCAGACATCTCCCTGGCCCCTCTTGCCCGGCAAAAGGTCCCTACACGGCCGGCTTCAGTCACCGGCGTCGCTCGCGCTCTTTTCCGCAGACTGCTTCGAGCCAGTCGAATTATCTGAAGGCGACTTGCGCCTGGCCGAGCCATTTCTGTAGTCGGTCGCGTAAAATCCGGAGCCTCTGAAGATGATACCGGCGCCAGCCCCTATGAGCCGCTTAAGCTCGGGTTTACCGCACTTCGGGCACTCTTTCAGCGGAGCGGAGGTGATGTTCTGGAATGCCTCGAATTCATGGCCGCAAGCAAGACACTTGTAGTCGTAAGTTGGCATTTTACCGCGCCCTATTCAATGAACAAGAACCCTCTATTCTACGCAGGTGCGAAGGCGAGGTCAATCTCATGATTCCCCATCGTCCTTCCGCTTCGGCCCGCTGACTACTACCCGGCTGGGTCGGATAACCTGTTGATCTACCATGAACCCCTTCTTCATCTCCCGGAGCACCCTGTTGGGCGGAGCTTCGTGGGTTTCTTCTTGTATGACGGCCTCGTGGTATTGGGGATCGAACACGAGCCCCACGGCTTCAATCGGGCGGATATTGAGTTTCTCCAGAGCGGCATAGAAATCTTTCTCCACAAGCCGGAATCCCTTCACGATTTCCTCTGCGCCTTCGATTTGCTCGGCCGACGCCAACGCCAACGCCAGGCTATCCGCCACGGGGAGGATGGCTTCACCCAGTTCCCGCAATGCGGATTGCCGGGCGGCAATCCGGAACTTCTCGATGCGTTTCTGAAGGTTCTGATAATCGGCGACGGCCCTCTGAAGCCGTTTGAGGTACTCGTCCCGCTCCCGGGCCAGTGTCTTGAACTCCTCATACTGCGCGTACGAGAGCTGGATTGGGTCCGTGTGCTCTTGCGCCTGCACTGCGGGCGTTTCAGCTTCTGTGGTTTCTTCCGGTTGCTCTGAGTTATTCATACTCACTCCTCCGAGTCAGCGCGGGGCGAATCACGGCGCCCTTCATTCACCAGCAAGCGCGCTGCTATCAGCGCCGTAGATATACTCCTTTACCTTCTCGATGAACCCCTTCCGCCTTTCGGAAACGTTCTCCTGCTCGATCTGCGCCAGTTTTCTCAGCAGGACTCTGTGCTCTTTCGTGAGCCTGCGGGGGGTCTCCACCACAACGCGCACCTCCAGGTAGCCCCGCCGGCCGGTGTTAAGCTTCGGCAGCCCCATATTGCGCACCCTGATGAGCTCTCCGCTCTGCGTGCCGGGAGGGATCTTCAGCTCGTATGCCTTGCCATCGATAGTTGGCACCTGGATGACGCCACCCAGCGCGGCCATAGAGTAGCTGATGGGCGCCTCGCAAAGAAGGTCGGCGCCACTGCGTTGGAATACATCGTGCTCACGCACGTACAGGTCACAATATAGGTCTCCCCTCGGACCGTCCACTGACGCCTCACCTTCACCTCGTAACTCCAGACGCGCGCCGGATTCCACGCCGGGGGGTATTTCAATGGCGAGCTCCACGCTCTTGCGGATTCTCCCACGACCTCCGCACTTACTGCACGGCTTGACGATTACCTTGCCAGAACCGCCGCAGCGGGGACATGTTCTGCGCATTGTGATGAATCCCTGGCGGCTCTCGACCTCTCCGTAACCGCGACAGGCGGAACATGTTCTGATGTTTTCCTTTTGGGCGCCTATGCCCCCGCACTGCGGGCATATCTCCCTGCGCTGCAACGAGACGGTTTTCGTGGTTCCTGTGAACACCTCCTCCAGGTCAAGTTCGACGGAGATGCGCAGACTCTGCCCCCTTCTCTGGCGGGGCCTCGCTGGCGCGCCGAAGAACTGTTCGAAAATGCCTCCCCCCCCGAAGATATCGCCGAACGCACTGAAGATGTCATTGAGGTCGGTAAACTCCCCAACGTGCATGCCCCTGAGCCCTGCCTTGCCGTACTGGTCGTAGAGACGACGTTTTTCCGGATCGCTAAGGACCTGATAGGCTTCGGCCGCCTCTTTGAACTTCTCGGCGGCTTGCGGGTCGCCGGGGTTACGGTCCGGGTGCCATTTCAGGGCCTTCTTGCGATACGCTTTTTTTACTTCGGCGCCCGAGGCGTCTTCATCCAGCCCGAGTATCTCGTAGTAATCGCGTTCAGCCATCGCGAGACAGCCTGAATGAAGGATGAGAGTGGAAGCCAAAAGTAAAGCTTCCACTCGGGCTCTTGCCTTTGCGGCGCGCAATAGCGCAAACGCCTGAAGATCTGCCCGTTCTCAGCGCACGGCGCCTTCCGGCGTGGGGGCTTCTTCGTCGTCACCGACCTCTGTGACCATTGTTTCCGTTGTAAGCAGGAGCGAGGCTATGCTTGCCGCATTCTCCAACGCCGTCCTGGTCACCTTGGTGGGGTCCACGATGCCGCTCTTCATCATGTCGACGTACTTGCCGGTATTGGCATCGAAACCAATTCCATCTTCTCGCTCCAGCACTTCCGCCACCACCACGGCGCCGTTGTAGCCCGTATTGGCGGCGATGGTCACCAGGGGGGCTTCCAGTGCCCTGATGATGATGTCCGCGCCTATCTTTTCGTCGCCCTTCAGTTGCTTCCGCTTGCTCTGGACAGCGGCGCCGCAGCGCAGGAGCGTGCAACCTCCGCCGGGAATGACGCCCTCTTCCACAGCGGCGCGAGTCGCGTGCAGGGCATCTTCCACTCGGGCCTTCTTCTCAGTCATCTCGGCCTCGGTGGCCGCGCCGACCCGAATGACGGCAACCCCGCCGGCCAGCTTCGCCTGGCGCTCTTCGAGCTTCTCCTTGTCATAGTCGCTGGTGCTCTGCTCTATCTGCCTGCGAATCTGCTCGATGCGCGCCTGAACGTCGCTGGCTTCGCCTTCGCCCTCGATGATGGTGGTGTTATCCTTGGTAATCTCGACTCGCCCGGCGCGGCCCAGGTCGCTCAGCTGTATGTTCTCCAGCTTCAGGCCGATGTCCTCGCTGATAAAGCGGCCCTTGGTCACCACGGCGATATCGCCCAACTGCGCCTTGCGCCGGTCGCCGAATCCAGGCGCCTTCACCGCACAGCACGGCAGGACGCCGCGCAGCCTATTGACCACCAGCAAGGCCAGCGCCTCGCCTTCCACGTCCTGCGCGATGACCACCAGCGGACTTCCCTCTCTGGCAACTTTCTCCAGGATGGGCAGGAACTCCCGCGCATTTCCGATCTTTTCCTCGTAGATGAGGATGTACGGATTCTCCAGCACACAGCTCATCTGCTCTGGCACAGTTACGAAATAGGGCGACAGGTAACCCTTGTCGAACTGCATCCCCTCGACGAACTCAAGCTCGTCTTTCAGTGTGTTTCCCTCTTCGACCGTGATGACACCGTCCTGACCAACCCGATCCACGGCATCTGCAAGCAACCCTCCCACCTGTGGGTCGTTATTGGCGCTGATCGTGGCCACGTGGGCGACGTCATCTCTGTCCTCGACGGGATGGCTCTTGCTTTTCAGTTCGCGCACGACGGCCTCGACGGCAGCATTCACCCCGCGTTTTAGGGCCATGGGATTGGCCCCGGCCGCCACCGCCTTCAGACCTTCGCGGTAGATCAGTTCTGCGAGGACCGTAGCGGTGGTTGTGCCGTCGCCGGCGTCATCACTGGTCCGGGTCGCCACTTCGTTGACCATCTTGGCGCCCATATTCTCGAACTTATCTTCCAGTTCGACCTCCTTGGCGACGGTGACGCCGTCTTTCGTCACTTTGGGACCGCCGAAACTCTTCTGAAGGACCACGGTGCGCCCCGTGGGCCCCATAGTGACGCGCACAGCATCGGCCAGCTTCTCGACGCCTTTCATGATTTTGCTGCGCGCAGCATCGCCGTACATGAGCTGTTTTGCGGCCATTTGACTCCTCCGCATCTGTGTTTAGGTTCTCAGTGATTCGATTCGCGACATCTTGGGCAACTTCTTGCGCCCCGTCTCCTGCACGATCAGTCCTCAATAATCGCCAGTAAATCCGTCTCACGCATGATGAGCAGCTCTTTGCCGTCGACTTCCACTTCCGTACCGCTGAATTTTGCGTACAACACGTTGTCGCCCACTTCCACCGTCATGGGGCTGCGCTCTCCATCGTCGGAGATCTCGCCCGGACCCACCGCTATCACCTTGCCGTTCTGCGGCTTTTGCTGGGCCGTCTGCGGCAGAAAAATGCCGCCGGCGGTCTTCTCTTCTTCCTCGATGGGTTCGACTACGACACGATTATTCAACGGCTTTACGGTTGTCATCTTGCACTCCTAATCACCTGTTTGATGTCAGTATCGGTCGTGGCGACTTACGTCCTACATCATTCCCATGTCGCCGCCCATTCCACCCATCCCGCCGCCCATTCCGCCCATGCCATCCATGCCAGCGGCGCCCGGCGGGGGACCTTCCTCTTTGACCTCGTGGATCAGGCACTCACTCATCAAAACTATGCCCGCCACGCTGACGGCGTTCTGGAGGGCCGTGCGAATCACCTTGGTCGGATCAATCACCCCTGCTCCGTAGAGGTCGCAGTACTCATTCCGCACGGCGTCGTAGCCGAACGAGTAATCGTCGCCCTTCGCGACGAGCCGGGCCACCACCGCGCCTTCAATCCCCGCGTTGTCGGCAATAGTTTTCAGCGGGACCGACAACGCCTCCTTGACGACCTGGACGCCGAAAGCTTCTTCGCCTTCCACCTCCAGTCCATCAAGAACCGAGATGGCTCGGAATAAGGGCACTCCCCCGCCGGGCAGGATGCCCTCTTCGACGGCCGCCCGCGTGGCGTTGAGCGCATCTTCCACGCGCGCCTTCTTCTCTTTCATCTCCGTCTCGGTGGAAGCGCCGACCTTAATCTCGGCGACACCGCCGCTTAGCCGGGCCAGGCGTTCTTCGAGCTTCTCCCGATCGTAATCGCTCGTGGTGGTCTCGATACTGCGTTGAATCTGGCCGACGCGCGCCTGGATGTCCTGCTCCGAACCGGCCCCTTCCACAATGATAGTCTTGTTCTTGCTGACGGTAACCTTCCGGGCGCGGCCCAGATCGGCCAGCGTCACGTTCTCCAATTCGACGCCCAAATCCTCAAAGATCGGACGGCCGCCTGTCAGGATAGCGATGTCTTCCATGATCGCCTTGCGGCGGTCTCCGTAGCCGGGGGCCTTTACTGCGCAGCACACCAGCACACCTCGAAGCTTGTTGACCACCATGGTGGCCAGAGCTTCGGTTTCAACGTCCTGGCTGATGATCAGAACCGGTTTCTTTTGTGCGGCCACCTTCTCCATGATCGGCGCCAGGGCGCGGGCGCTGGATATCTTCTTCTCGAAGACCAGGATGTAGCAGTCCTCCAGCACGCATTCCATGGCGTCCTCGTCGGTTACGAATTGCGGAGAAAGGTAGCCGCGGTCGAACTGCATTCCCTCGACCACTTCTATCTCTGTCTCCAGCGCTCGGCCCTCCTCGATGGTAATGACGCCGTTGCGACCCACCTTGTCCATGGCGTCGGCGATCATCCGCCCGATTTTCTTCTCGTTGTTGGCGGCTATGGCGGCCACGGCGGCTATGTCGTCCGATGTCTCAACGGACCTGCTTCGCTTCTGAAGCTCTTCTACCACCCTGCGGGACGCCTTATGAATGCCGCGCACCAGGGGCGCAGGGCCGCAACCCGCCACCACCCTCTTGAGCCCCTCCTTGCACAATGCCTCGCCCAGGACCGTTGCGGTGGTAGTGCCGTCTCCTGCGGCGTCGTTTGTCTCCGAGGCAGCCTGTTTCAGAAGCTGTGCGCCCAGATTCTCATATCTGTCTGATAGCTCGATGTCCTCCGCGACGGTCACTCCGTCCTTCGTAATCTTGGGGCTGCCCCAACCTTTGTCGAGGACTGCGTTGCGCCCCTTCGGCCCCAGTGTCTTCTTGACGGCTCGGCCTAACTTCGAGATGCCTTCCAAAAGCTTTTCTCTCGCCTCGACACCGAAAGCCAGTTCCTTTGACGCCATAACTAAACCCTCCTACATCCGTTGTGATCACGAACGGGAAAAAACGATTAGCATGACCTGTCGGAGCAAACATTGTGCCACATCTTCCGTCACAGAGCAACCGGCAGGCCAAAGCCCGCTCCGAACCCGCACGCCTATCCTGTTGGAGCAGCGATCAGGACGCCTCGGCTAAACCAGCACTGTCATTCCGACAGTGCCGACAGCGGGCGCAATAATGTCCTGCCAACTTGGCAGCGGCCACCAGCCGAAGCCGATCAGCGTCGCCTCAGAAGAAACCACAGCGCCCGAGAAAAAAGGTGGTAGCGGAGGAGGGATTTGAACCCCCGACCCGAGGCTTATGAATCCCCTGCTCTACCCCTGAGCTACTCCGCCACCGAAAAAACATTGTACCCCTGCCCCCTCCTGCTGTCAAGCCCATCGGGCGCAGGATGCTGTCAAGTAGTGTGTGTAAAAAGGGCTGAGCGGGGGTCGCGGGCCGTGGGGGCGTATCCTTGCTGTTGTAGCTTCCGCCATACTATGTAAGCGGCCCTCTCCCAGCTCTGGGCGCTAGGAAAGACGCCTGCTTTGCGAAACTTCTTGTTCAGCTCCTGGATCAGCCGCTCGATCGGGTTCGTCGTTTTGAGCCGGTTTCGCCACTTTGGCGGCGCGTTCAAGTAGATCAGGGTGTCGTCGAATCGGTAGGCGAAGTTGCGCGCCGCTTCGGGCTCGGTCTCCTTCCAGCGCGCCATCCACCTGGCCAGGCGCAAGTTGGCCTGCTGTGGTGTTTGCAGACCCTGGTAGATCGCGCCCGCCGAGGCCAGGATCGCCTTGCGGTTGGCCCTGTCCTCGAGGTGGTCGGTGATATCCTGCACCTTGTGGAACACGCATCTTTGCTTCGGCGTGGTGGGATAAACCATCCAGAGGGCCGCGAGAAGACCCGGGGCGCCGTCGGTTACGATCATCTCGAGCCGTTGGCCCCAGCGGTTCTCCTTGCGCAGGCCCCGCCCCTCCAGTTCTGTGATGAACTTTGTCCAGTCTTGCTCGCTCTCGGAGTCGGCGACTCTGAAATCTATCAGTTCCTCGATCTCGTCGTGGCGCACGCCCCAGGCCAGAAGAAGCGCTGCTTTTTTCTTCTTTCCCCGCCCTCTGCGTTTGCGCTTATGGCTTACGTAGCCGTGTTTTGCGTCAAAGTAGACATATCGATAACCGCGCTCCAGCGAGCGGTGGTGGAAGGCGCGGATTTGGGCGTCCAGTCTTGCCACCACCAGGCTTACGCCGCCTGCAGAGAGCGCGCCGCCGAAGATACGCGCAAGCGTGTCGCTGACCTCACGTGTAGACATTGCACAGCCCAGCCACTGAAGGACAGCTTCGTCGACATCACGCTGGCGGCGTTGGTAACGCTCAAGCACGAGCGTATCAAAGGGCGCCAGCGCGCCTCGAATCCTGGGTTTACGCAAAAGGACGGTTCCCCACTTGGTATCAACGGTGCGGGGTTGAAAGCCATTTCTATAGCCGCGCCGTCTGGGCGTGCGCTCGAAAGGCTCACAGCCGAGCATCTGGTCCCTTTCGTATTCCATAAAAGCCTCCAGGAGGCGCTTGAACTGGGAGCGGATGCGCTGCTCAAAATGATCCCAGAGCTTCACTTGACACTGCCGGCGCAAATCGTCATCGTACAACATGGGCGAGCCCTCCGGTCTAAAGTTGGTGTTTTTTCGTCTAGAAGCCACCAACAAACCGCAGGATCGCCCCTTTTTCAAGGTCCG
>JAGHAF010000062.1 GCA_021161675.1 Planctomycetota bacterium
AGGTAGTGCTGCTCGGCCAGTATCTCAGTGGGAGCCATCAGGGCGACCTGGCGGTTGCGGCTGCTCTCTGCGAGGGCGGCGAGCATGGCGTAGACGGCCACGACGGTCTTACCGCAGCCCACGTCGCCCTGGAGCAGACGGTTCATCGCCGATGGTGAGCGCATGTCGGCGGTGACCTCTTGCAGGACGCGGTTCTGGGCGTCCGTGAACTCGAAGGGGAAAAGCCGCCGGATTCGTCGGTCCACGTTCGGCCCGACGCGGAAGGCCACGCCCTTCTTCTCCTTCACGGCTGCGCGGCGCAGCGCCAGCGCCGTCTGGAAGATCAACAACTCCTCGTAGGCGAGCCGATAGCGGGCGGCGTCCTTATCTGCGATGCTCTTGGGGAAGTGGACGTTCCAGAGGGCATGATTGATGTCCGGTAGCTTCCGCTTTTCCAGGAAGGAACGTGGGAAAAGGTCGGAGGCCTTCCCGGCGGCCTCCGTCAGCGCGGCGCGGACAATCCTGCGCATTATCCGCTGAGACATGCCCTCGCTCAGCCGATAGATAGGCAGAATGACGCCGAACTTCTCGGAGTCCGCGGGCACGACGCCGATCGCATAGTCGGGCGCGACCATCTGGAGCCCGCCGTAGAACTTCACTGTCCCATAGGCAGAAATGCTCTTGCCCCGGGGAAACGAATCCTGCCACCCGTAACGGGCGTTGAACCAGACCAGGTTCAGCTCGCCCGATTCGTCTTCGATCATCACATTAAGGATGCCCTGCCCGCTGCGTCCCCTGCGGCGAAAGTCAACCTGTATGATATTTCCACTAACTACGGCCTTCTCGTCGATTCGCAGGGAGGCGATTGCACGCGCATGGCGTCGATCCTCGTAGCGGCGGGGCAGGTGAAGGACGAGGTCTCCCAGGGTTTGGATCCCCAACCGCCTCAGCGCCGCCGCGCGTTTGGGGCCGACGCCCGGGATGTATCGCACATCTTTGTCGAAGGGCTGCGAGTCTTTGTCCACAGTTCTGCTGAAACCTGAGTTGCCGTTGCTCTTACTGGACGCCAAATGTAGCACATTGCGCGGCAGGAATACAAAGAACCGGCGCAATGGTATTTTGATCCTTTCGCCAACATGCTGTATAGAATACGGAGGCAGGGAAGAAAAATGGAAGAAAAACGGCGCGGGTGGGAACTGTACCATTAGGGATGCAGGTGTCATGCGCTGGCTATCCAGCACTCCCATTTTGTTACTCAAGCAGGAGAGGACGGTCATGAAAGGTAAGCTGCTGAGTCGTGTCGTAGTAATGGCCGCAGTTGGACTGATGGCTCTCGGCGCGGTGGCGTTCGCACAGGGCCCACCGGCTCGCGCACAGGCAGGCCCGGGACATCAAGCCTGGCGAATGGGCGAAAGACGTGGGGCAGTGCGAGGCATGCATTTCGGCGGCCCCAGGATGGCGCGTCGGTTCGCCCGCACCGCGCGGCCGCAGGCCCGCAGGGAGCAGGGCCGGGGGCCGCAGGCCGGGCAGCGCGGCCTTGCATTGGGCCAACTACTTAGATCGGAAGATGTAGAGTTGAGGGTGAAGCAGTGCGACGGCGGCGCCATGATCGTAGTAACTTCCGAGGATCCGCAGGTCGCGCAGCGCATACGCGCTAGGCTGAAGGCCCTCGTGGACGCGCTGCGCAAGTCGCCGCGCAGGAAGGCCGGGCCCGGTAAGCTGCGGCGAGAGGGCCGACGCGAGTGGGGCCAGGCGCGTGGGCCAAAGCAGGGGGAGCGCGCTGGGCAGCGCCGCGGACCCCAGAGCGCACAGGGCGCCGGCGCGCGTTCGAGGCCGCAGATGGCGCCGGGCGCGGGCAGACGTCCCCAACCTGCCGGCCAGTGGCGAAGACATCGGGCCCCTCTGCAAGGCGCCGGCCAGCGCCAAGGACTCCAGCAGGGCCGCGCACAGGCGGGAGGCCCATTCCAGGAGTCCGAGCGCCGTGCGGATGCGATGATGAGACAGATGGCACAGATGCGCGAAGAGATGCAGCGTAGCAACGAAGCCGTTCGCAGACAGGTCGAGCAACTCCGTCGCCGGCTCGATCAATTGCAGGAAGCGCGCGACGACGACGACGAAGACGACGACTGAAGGCTATAGCCACGTGAAAGTGGATCAACACGATGGCTTGCGCTTGTGACAGTCCGCTCCGCGTTTGCGAAGCGGGCTGTTGCGTCTTGCCCGGTTCGCATGGACATGCTACGTTTGCCTGACCTGGCAAAAGTGGTTCGCGGCGTGCGGCGCATCTCACCAGAACAGCAGGAGGATTATGAAAGTCTTTATCGCCGTTATCGTGACCTTCGTGGTGACGGCCCTCCTTGTATCTGTCGGGATCGGCGTGATCAAGGCGAGGGGGAAGACGGATGCCGAGGTCGTCCAGGTGCGGCATCCCGAGCGGGGGGATCTGACGGAGTTCATACGCGCCCAGGCGGAGGTGCAGCCGGAGACGCACGTCTCCATCCAGAGCCGCGTGGCGGCCCGCGTGGCCGAGCTGCCGTATGAGGAAGGCCAGGCGGTGAGCAAAGGTGACCCGGACGCGGAGCCTCCCGTAGAGCCGTCGGTGCTGGTGCGACTGGATGCCGACGATCTGGAGGCCGCCCTGGCGTCAGCCGAGGCCAACGCCGCCGCCAGTCAGGCCCAGATCGAGGTCGAGCAGGCTCGCATCGCCGCCCAAGAGGCCGCCATGAAGGGCACTGAAGCCTCCCTGGCGCAGGCGCGCTCGAACCTGGCGCGCAGGGAGAAGGTGCTCCAGGACGTGACGGCATTGGACCTGGACAACTTGCGCTGCCGCGTCGAGGAGCTGAGCGCCCAACTGGAATCCACCCGCGATTCCATCCGCGCCGCTGAGCTGAACCTGGAGGTGCTCCAGCACCACCTGGAAGCCGCCGAGGCGGCCATCGCCCAGGCGCGCGACAGGCTGACTTACACTA
>JAGHAF010000008.1 GCA_021161675.1 Planctomycetota bacterium
CCCCCCGTCCCACCCCCTGACTGCGGAGCAACAGGCGCAGCGGGCGTTCGAAAGCGCTATCGCCAACTGGCAGCGCTACAGCGAAAACGGGGAATACGAGTATGGGGCGGCTAACTTCGAAGACATCATCTCTAAGTATTCCGCAACGTCCTACGGAGCGAAGGCTCAAGCTCAACTCGGCCGCGTTTACACGGAGTGGGCCGCCGCGCTCGCCAAACAGGGGAATTACGAAGAAGCCCTTCAGAAATACCAGTTGGCCGTCGAGAAATCCGGCGGCCAGAGCCAGTTCGCGGACATCGCCCAGAGCCGCATCCCCCCCACCATGGCCGACATGGCCGAGATGGAGAGAAAACGCGGCCATTACGAACGGGCGCTGGAAATCTATAAAGAGATCGCCGAGAAATACCCCGCCACGGTGGAGGCCGACCTGCTGGAGCCCAAGACTCCCGAATTACTTTACAGCCAGTCGGGGGTGCTTCGTGACAAGGGAGACCATGAAGGGGCTCAGAAGCTGCTGCGCAGGGTTATCAAGGACTATCCCGACACCAAGTGGGCTGAGCGCGCCCGCGAGGTCCTCCCACAGCTCTATCTATTAATAGCGCAGAAGAAACTGGCGGACAATCAGTTGAAAGAGGCTCAGGAACTGATCCGCCAGATCATCCAGGCATATCCCGAACACAGCGCCGCTGAGAAGGCGCGCCAGATAGACGCGACAATCTTGCAGCAACAGATACTCGAGGCCCTCGGCCAGAAACACCGCGACAAGGCGCAGGAACTCTACGCCGACCTGCTGAGCCGCTATCCTTCCCTGCCCGTGACGGTCGAGGCCGTCCGCGCCATGCTCGATCTGAAACAAACCCCGAACGCAAGCCCCTACAGCAAGCAGTCGGCCGACAGCCTGCTTCGCCAGGCGCAGCAGTTCCGGAACAAACGGGAGTACTCCAAGGCCGTGAATCTGCTGAAGAACATCATTCGGGACACGGGCGCAGACTCCGCCGCCGCGATGCAGTCTGTCAACCTGCTGCCGGAATGGCTCTATGAAGCCGCCCAGTACGCCTATGGAACCGATTCAGAAGACCACTGCATGGCGTTGCTGGATCAACTCGCCTCGGAGTTTGCCGGCGCCGAATGGGCCAAGAAGGGCGCCGCCATGCGCCAGCGCATAGAGGACTCCCCGCCGGGGATGGTTTTCATCCCGTCCGGCGAATTCCTGATGGGCACAGACCTGGAGGAGATCACCGAGATCGTCCGCAAGCATAACCTCGCCGCCCTGGACGGTGGAACCGAAGAGATAAAGATGATGGCGCAGCTTTATGGCTTCAGCAGTGAGGCGCCCGCACACACAGTGACAACTGACGCCTTCTACATCGACAAAACGGAAGTGACGAACAAGGACTACAAGGCGTTCGTTGACGAAACGGGACATCTTGCCCCCAGCAACTGGACAAACGGCGCCTACCTCGAAGGTGAGGGCAGCCTGCCAGTCACGAACGTGACCCTCGCCGACGCCCGGGCCTATGCCGATTGGCGCGGCGCACGCCTGCCCACCGAAGCCGAATGGGAGAAAGCCGCGCGCGGCACAGACGGACGACGTTATCCCTGGGGGAACCGGTACCAGGAAGATCACTGCAATCACATGCAACCAGAGAGCGCCGGCCCCAAGCCCGTGGCTTCCTTCCCATTGGGCGCAAGCCCGTACGGTTGCCTGGACATGATCGGCAACGTGATGGAATGGACTGTCAGCGACTTTGAACCCTACCCGGATAATTCCCTGGGGATGCCGTCCAGCCCTGAACATTCAAAAGTGCGGCGCGGGGGCTGCTGGCGCCAGGAAGAGCTCGCCCCCATCCCCACCAGGTGCGCCAGCCGCTACGCGGCCCATCCGGGCGAGGCCGACAAGTACACCGGCTTCCGCTGCGTCAAAGACATGCCCCTTTCGGAACAACCCCCGGCGGGAAATGCGCCCTGATCGCCCACAGCAATACCCCCAACTGGAAACATACTCGGCCGACGCGGTGACCCTGTATCTTAACCCAGAACTCGAGGTCAACGTACAGGACCTGGTCGCCCTGCCCACCCTCTTGAAGGGGCTTCCCGGTCGCAGCACGCGCCAGCAGGGGCGCGTGACCTCATGGCAGTGGCGCCCAGAATGGTACGGGGGGGCCGGGCTTCGCGTGCGGCAGTACGCGCACGGAGGCGCATTGGGGAAGCTCTGGGGAACTCTGTTCGCCGGCGACGGCCGAATGCGCAGCGAATTGCGGGTGGCCCTGCACGCCTACCGCAGCGCAGTGCCCACGGCGCGGCCGGTGGCCATTCGAGTCGAAAAGGCATCGGGCCCGCTCGTGCGGGCCTATTACATCAGCGAGAACCTGACGGACACGATGAACCTGTTGGACCTGTGCCGCGCCGGGCTGGCCGGGGACCTCTCCCCCACCCGCCGCCATCACCTGGCCGAAGCCATCGCAGAGGCAATCGCCGCCATGCACCAAGCCGGTATCCTGCACGCCGACCTGAACCTTCAGAACCTGCTGGCCCGCACCGGCGGAGGGGAACCTGACGTTTTCATCATCGACTTCGACAAGGCCGAACTGAAGCAAACCCTCAGCGACTCGGAGCGGATGTCCAACCTGCTCCGACTGGACCGGTCCGTGCTGAAATGGCCGGCCTCGCGGCGACTTGTCAGCATCTCGGACCGCCTGCGGGTCCTGCGGACCTACAAAGAAAAGTTGGAAGTCAAGAGGAAAGGAAGTCAAGATGGAGTTCGTCAACGCGAATGAGCTGCGCTACCGCCATGGCGACAGCGGGCCGAAGTATCTGTTCCGTGGGCCCCGGATAGACTGGGGATTGATTCGCTTCCTGCCCGGCGAAAAACTGGGCGCGCACTACCACAACGAGGTGGAGGAGACCTTTTACTTCACCGGCGGCACGGGAGTCTTCCTTGCCGATGGAGAGGAACATCGCATCGAACCGGGCTGCGCATTCCGAATGGAACCCGGCGAAACACATGACATAATCAACACCGGCCGGGCGCCGCTGGAAGGCATGTTCATCAAGCACGTCTACAAACCCGACGACAAAGTTGACGCGGAGGTGTCATAAACGTATGAATCAGTCCATCGCAACCGATTACGCAGCCGACAGGGGATGTCCCGAACCCTATCTACGCCGCATCGCCGAGGCCGGTTTCAGCCACATTCACTGGTGCCACCAATGGTGCACCGACTTCCTCTACTGCGAGGCCGAAATCGCCCAAATACAGCGCTGGCTCAAGGATTACGGCCTGCGCCTGCAAGACCTGCACGCGCCGGGCGGCCCGGAGAAAAACTGGCACTCCACCCGCGAATACGAACGGATAGCGGGCGTGGAACTGCTCCGCAACCGAATCGAAATGGTCGCTCGCCTGGGCGGGCGCGCGATTGTGCTCCACCCGCCACTGGAGTGCGAGCGTGACGAAGTGTGGAGCGCCGCTTGCCGCTCCCTGGACGAACTGAAGCCCGTGGCGCGGGGCGCCGGGGTCCGCATCGCACTGGAAAACCTGTCCGTCCTGGAAAGCTGGGACAGCATTCAGCGCCTCCTCTCACACTACGAGCCGGACTACCTGGGCCTGTGCTACGATTCCGGCCACGGAAATATGGCGCCCGGCTCTATCGAACGCCTCGACCGGTGGAAGGAACGCCTCTTCGTGCTGCACCTGCACGATAACAACGGCGCCGACGACGAGCACCGGCTGCCCTTCAACGGCACAGTCCCGTGGGAGCGGCTGATGCCCGTGATCGCCTCCTCCGCTTACGACGGGCCCATAAGCCAGGAGATCGGCATGGGAAAGGAACCCATCGAAGATGAGGCCGAGTTCCTGCGCCAGGCGCTGGAGCGTGGCCGCCGGCTGGCCACGATGATGGCGGAAGGCAGAAGGGAAAAAGACGAAAGATAAAGATGCGGCGTCGCGCCGTTCCTTCATGCCCTTGCGCGTTCGGCGTTTTGCAATCGCCGCCCGCCGGGGGCTATAATCGCCGGTGAATGCTGAGGAACTCGCATATGGAATACATCGAGGAAGCGAGGCGTATCGTCCAGCAGGAGATAGACACCCTGCGGGAGATGAAGAACAACCTCGGCGCGGAGTTCGGCCGGGCCATAGAGCTGATCTACAACTGCAAGGGGCGCGTAATCGTCTCCGGCGTGGGCAAGGCCGGCCTGATCGGCCGTAAGATAAGCGCCACCCTCGCCAGCACGGGCACCCCCTCTTACTGGATGCACGCCGTCGAGGCCCGCCACGGCGACCTGGGCCGCGTGCAGCCGGGGGACGTCCTGATCGCCTTGAGCAACAGCGGTGAGACCGAAGTAATCCAGACACTGCCCGCGATCAAGAAACTCAACGTGTCCATCGTCGCAATAACCGGTGACGCTGACTCCACCCTCGCCCGATACAGCGACGTCGTGCTGGACATCGGCCGGATACAGGAGGCCTGCCCGCTCGGGCTTGTCCCTTCCTGCAGCACCACGGCCATGGTAGTCATGGGAGACGCGCTCGCACTGACTATCTTCGGCATGCGCAACTGGAGCCCCGAGGACTACGCCTTCTATCACCCCGGCGGCGACCTGGGCCGCAAACTGATCACAGTCAGAGACATCATTCGCAAGGAAAATGGCAACCCCACCGCTTCCCACGCCGCCACCGTTCGGGAAGCCTTGCAGGCGATGGGCGGGCGAGGGAGCTACGGCGCGCTCAGCCTCGTGGACGAAGACGGCCGGCTGGTGGGCTTCTTCACCGATGGCGATTTCCGCCGCCTGATGCAACATGGCGATGCGAATATCCTCGACCAGCCCGTCAGCAACGTTATGACCCACGGGCCGAAAACGATAAACATTGACAGCCTGGCCGCAGAGGCATACCGTATGCTGCGGGATAACCGCATTGACCAGGTCCCGGTGGTTGATGACGAGGGCCGTCCCGTGGGCATCCTCGACGTCCAGGACTGGCTCGACATCCAGAAGGGCATGGAAACACCACCCGAGCAGTAGAATTGGCCTCATGCAGATTCTCTCCGAAGAAGCCACCCTCCGCGCCCGCGCAATTCGCATGTTCATCATGGACGTGGACGGCGTCCTCACCGATGGAACGGCCTTCTACACCGGCGACTCCGACGGCATGTTCTTCCACATACACGACGGCACGGGGATCAAGTATCTGAGACGCGGTGGTATCATCCCCGCCATGATCAGCGGCCGCCCCGTGGAGGCCGCCCGGCGGCGGGCGCAGGCGCTTGGCATACAGCACGTGATTCTGGGCGCAAAGGTCAAGATCGAGGCCTACGAACGCCTCAAAGAAGAGACGGCCCTCCAGGACGACGCCATAGCCTACATCGGAGATGATCTGCCCGATATCCCCGTGATGCGCCGGGCCGGCCTCGCCCTGACGGTGCCCAACGCCGCGCCGGAGGCGCTCGACGTGGCGGACGCCGTCACCGAACGGGCCGGCGGCAATGGGGCGGTCCGCGAAGCCGCCGAGTTCCTGCTCAAAGCGCAAGACAAGTGGGATGACATCCTGAAGCGGTACCTCTAAATGACATCTGAACTACAAGTCAACCTGAGCGAAAAGGTAGTCGCGCTCACCGGCGGCGGCGGCGTGCTCTGCGGAGCGATCGCCCGCGCCCTGGGCAAGAGAGGCGCCGGGGTCGCCTTGCTCGACGTCGACGAAGACGCCGCCGCCAAAGTCGCCCGGGATATACGCTCGGAAGGCGGCCTGGCAATCGCCATCGAATGCGACGTACTTGACAAGAACCAGCTCATCAGCGCCGCCGCCCGCGTCGAGGAGCGACTCGGACCGGTAGACGTCCTGATCAACGGAGCCGGCGGCAACCGGGCGGAGGCGACCACTTCCGCTCAGGCCTCATTCTTCGAGCTGTCCGAGGACGCGGTCCGCAGCGTCTTCGAGCTGAACTTCCTGGGCGCCTTCCTGGCCTGCCAGGTCTTCGGCAAAAAGATGGCCGAACACCGACAGGGACACATCATCAATATCTCCAGCATGACCGCCATCCGCCCGCTGACCAGGGTGCCCGCCTACTGCGCGGCCAAGGCGGCTCTCAACAGCCTCACGCAATGGCTGGCCGTCCACTTGAACCAGAACTACAGCCAGGATATCCGGGTCAACGCCATCGCGCCGGGTTTCTTCCTCACGGAGCAGAACCGTTACCTCCTGAGCGACAAGGACACTGGCAAGCTCTCGCCACGAGGCGGCGCCATCATCAGCCACACGCCGATGGGACGTTTCGGCAGCCCGGAGGACCTTGTAGGAACGGTCCTTTGGCTTCTGAGCGACTCCAGCAGCTTTGTGAACGGCATAGTCGTTGCTGTGGATGGGGGTTTCAGCGCCTTCGGCGGCGTCTGAATCCGCAAGAGGAATGCGCCATGGATATGCGACCAACTGACGACTGGATCCTCGACCACGAGGACGCGATGGTCCAGCTTCAGGCCGGACTGACGCGCCGGCCCGCCATCAGCCCCGAAAACGGCGGCCAAGGCGAATGGGAAAAGGCGGCATATCTCGAGCAGTATCTGCGCGACCATGGCATCGAAGACATCGAGCGCTTCGACTGCCCTGACGAGAAGGCGCCAGAGGGCTTGCGTCCCAACTTCGTCGCCTCAATTCCCGGCCGCACACGGACGCCGTGCATCTGGGCGCTGACGCACGTGGACGTCGTCCCCCCCGGCGAGAAGGCCCCCGACGGCTCATGGAAAGGCTGGGACTCCGATCCGTTCCAGTTGCGCCGGGCCGGCGATAGGATCATCGGCCGGGGAGTGACGGACAACCAGCAATCCATCGTCAGCAGCGTATTCGGCGCCCTCGCCCTTCTGGACACCGGCCGGCGGCCTGCGCATACCGTGAGGCTGCTTTTCGTCTCGGACGAGGAAACCGGCAACGAATACGGCCTGCTGCACGTGCTGCGCCAGCGCGGCGACATGTTCAGCCCCCGCGACATCATAATCGTGCCGGACGCGGGCAACGAAGACGGAACGATGATCGAGATCGCGGAGAAATCCGTCCTCTGGGTCGAATTCCACGTCTGTGGCAGACAGGCGCACGGCTCCCGGCCGGACCGCGCGATCAACGCCTTTCGAGCCGCGTCAGAGCTGGCGTGCCTGCTCGACGAGGAGCTTCACGAGCATTTCGACAGGGCGGATGACCTTTACGAGCCGCCCCGCTCCACTTTCGAGCCCACCCTGCACGAAGCCAACGTCCCCAACGTGAACACCATCCCCGGTGAGGACGTTTTCTGCTTCGATTGTCGGGTGCTTCCCGACTATGACCTGGACAGCGTGCTCAACCGGATGAAAGCGGCGTGTGCGCACGTTGACGCTCAAACGGGCGCCAGCACGCGAATCGAAACGCTCATGCGCACGGCCGCCCCTCCAGCGACCGCTCCCGACGCGCCCGTAGTGAAGCTGCTCAAATCCGCCGTGAGGGAGGCGCTCGGCGTAGAACCTCGCGCGCAGGGAATCGGCGGGGCGACCGTCGCCCGGCTACTGCGGGAGCGCGGCCTGCCGGCCGCCGCGTGGATGACCTCCTCTGGCACAGAACACCAGGCGAACGAGTCCTGTTCCATCTCGAACATGATATCCGACGCCCGCGTATTCGCCCGGGTTTACGCCGGATAGAAGACGAGCAATGCACAAGAAACAGGACGCAACTCCATGCTGGAGCAAGGACGGACTGATTCGTGTCGGAGTTGTCGGGGCGAGCCGTGGCAGCTTATGTGGTCCCGGCGTTTCGCGGGGTTGGGGGGCGCAAGGAGATTTGAGAACTTGCTCAAGAAGCAAAAGGACGGAAACGGGTTCTATCGCCTGACGGGACTCACTCGGGATACATAGCTCAAGGCGCTTCCACTTGACCCGAAAAGCCAAATCTGATAAACTGGCGTTCGGTCGCGGGGTGGAGCAGTCAGGAAGCTCGTCAGGCTCATAACCTGAAGGTCGCGGGTTCGAATCCCGCCCCCGCTACCATTATTAAAGAAGAATTTGCGGCGTTGCCCGCTCCGGCTGGCAACGCCGTAAATCTTGGCAGCGCATAGAGCTCAGCCCTGCCCGTCCCGGCCTCCGGGTCAAGCGCTATCCTGCGGGCGAAGGCTCGAATGAACGTCCGCTTCTCGTCCACCGTGCCCTCGGCCATTACTTTCTCGAAGTCCGCCATGTAGCGGAGCACCTGCTCGGCCAGCGCGTGCAGTCGAAGGCTTCGGCGATGCGTGGCGCCGTCTAGCCCTTCTGCGAGAGGCGCACGGCCCGCGCCCTGCGCACCTCGGAGGGATCGCGCCATACCTTCAGGGCCCGAAGCAACTCGCTCCTTTCCTCCTGCGAGAGCGCCCTGACGAACCTCATCCTTTCGCCCTCCCGATCAGAGTCGATTTGACCACTATCTGGCCCGAATCGAGAGGGCAAAGTCAAATCATAGAACACTCATGTGAGACCGCTTACGACTACAACGTTAGATATTGGTTGTTCCTTTTGCTGAGTTCTTCCTGTCGTCGTAAGTGCGCGCGAGTGGAGGCTTTGCTGCGTTTGAACTTCTCTTTGACGTACTGAATGGCCTCCCGTCCCGTCAGCTCCCTGCGCTCCAGAGCGAGGTTCAGTAGCAATGCTACGTCCTGGATGCTCAACTGCAGAGCCGCCCTTTCCACTGGGCCCGCAACAGGACCAGGAAAAGGTAAGCCAGCATGCACACGGTCATGTGGTGATGGAAGCCCGCCCATTTGCGCACCTCAAAGTGCGCCAGGCCCACCTGTTGCTTCACGTCCCGAAAGCACTGCTCTACAAACCATCGCTGCTTGGCTACCCAGGCCAGCTTCTCGAGGCTGGTCTCGGACGGGGCATTGGACAGGAAGTATTTGTGCGTTCCATCCTGTCTGCGTTCCACAAGCAGCCATCGCCCGGCCCCGGGAAGGCTATCGCGCCAGGGCCAAACCCTCAAGGCGGCCCAGGCCGAGCAGATTGGCTTCTTTGTGCCCTGACGCACCGTAATGCGCTCCCAGCGCTCGATCTGCGCCGCCACTCTCTGCACACTGCTGGATCGCGGGGCCCCGGGGGCCAGGGCCGGCTTGGCGCGAGGGCGCCCGCGCGTGCTCGGTCCGGGCTCCACGAGGGCTGGCCTCTCGGTCCAGACCTTCGTGCTGGGGGGCGCCTCACAGACGAAGCTGAACCCCAGGTCGTCCAGGGCGTCCCGGAAGGCGCCGACGGCCCCGTAGTCCCCGTCGCAGCCGATCCAACTGGCCCGAAGATGCGTTTCGCGCAGACTCCGCACCATCTGAAGGGCAAGCTCGGGCTTGATCTGGAACTGCACCTGCTTCGGCACGCCGGCCTCCTCGCGCCGGCTTCTGTTGCGCGCCCATTCCTTCGGCAGATAGAGTCGCTCATCCACCAGGCAGTTTCCCTTACGGCTGATATAGGCCAGGAAAACCCCGATCTGGCAGTTGTCCACCTTGCCCAGGGCGCCCGAGTGCTGGCGCTTGACCCCCACGGATTTGTCGCCCTTTTTGGCGAAGCCGGTATCGTCCACCACCAGCACAGCGTCCGGGTCAGCAAGATGCTCGGCCACCATGTGCTGAAGCTGGCCGATCAGCTTCCTGTGATCCCAGGGCGAGTCGCTGATGAACTGCTGCATCGATTGAACGTTTGCGCCCGGCACGGCGCGTGCCAGTTTGGCAGCGCACTTGCGCACCCCGTCCAGAAGAAGGCCGTGCAGCCACTTGTAGCACCAGTGGGCCTGCCGCTTCTCGTAGAAAAGCGGCGCGAAACGGCGGTGAAACTCCAGCAACTGCTCTGTGCACTGCTCTATCTGCTCTGGTTTCATCTGTGCCACCTCCACCAGAGCAGTAAAGACGATCGGGGGAGCCAAAGTCGAATCCCAGTCCTATCGACCCGTGTCAGAAGCAGTTACGAGAATAAAAAACTCTAACGTTGTAGTGTTAGGACCTCAAGGAACGCGTCAAAGCCCACAACGACGGTAAGGTCGCGAAGTATACGCTCGAGACCGCCGAGACGGCGGGTGCGCGCCGCGCCTACACGAAGAGCGGCAACCCGTCCTGCGACCGCGACGGCATCACGGGCGAAGTCTTGAAACGCAGCGGGATCAAGGTCATCCGCGTCCCGTAGTGCCCGGGAGCACGCTCGTGTTAGATATATTGCTTGAAGCAATAGGAGGTTAGTGAGGCCCCAACTCCGCCTCTTTGAGCACAGGCAAAAGCTTATCCCACAGAATCTGTGGCCCGTTTTGGCCACCAAGTCAGCAAAAGCGACTTTCCGGGTTAGTCCTCCCTGATTGTGACTGATTCAACAAGCATCTTGGCGAGGCCTTTCCCGTCATACGCTTTGACAAGGATCACCTTGCCTGGCTCTGGGATCGGTTCGGGCCTCGTGGAGCGGGACCTGCACGACTGCATCAAAATCGACACTGCCAAAATCGATGAGGCCGTGGCCTGAACCGCAGACATCGAAGTTTCGGATGTACACCTGATCGTGCTTTTGAATTACAAGAAAATCGCTTTCCCTGTCCAGCTCTTGAAGCCCTTCGCGTGTAAACGTGACTCGATCCAGAGGACCGGGTGACAACACGGCCTCACCTTCGACAACCTTCTCTCCGACGAAACTACCAGACGCGCCTGGGATATAGCACCAGCGGACCTCTGCCTCTCGGAACTCGCGAAGTTCTATATAGAGATCCCTTTTCTCTCGCAGGACGGCTGTGACATTGCACCTAACGTAGTGGTAGGAAGGTTTGCCGGAAACAAGAACCTGATATTCGCCAGGGGCTGTTAGCCAAAGCGAGAACCTGCCACTCTCATCCGTCCCCACCACGTGGCGATGCTCTTTGCTGCGCGACCTGCCGCCAAAGGGTCCGTCGTAGCTGATGCGGTCCTGGTACACGTCCACTGGGACGCCAACGGGCGGTCCAGCCCCTTCCAACTCAATACTGCCGGTCACCAAACACGGCGTTGGAAACTATCTATTTCGAAGGTCAGAACGTTTCCCCTTCCGATGCGCCGCATCTCGCCGGACACGTCAACCCAGAGCTCCGCTTCCGTCAGTTTCACGACTCTTCCTCTGAAACTTCCCGCCTCCGCGCAAGGTAACCAAGTCCAAAGCTTACGACTCGTGCGATGGAGGGGGGGCGGCCTCGGTGGGAGCGGCCGTTCCGGCAGCCGCCCAGCGAACCAAACGCATGAACGCCTCCAGGTTGTCCAATTCAGCGACATGTCCGGGGAAGAAGAACTCCTCCGTCTCGTGGAGTCGTCCGGGACTGGGTTCGACACCGACACAGTCGTTGGGGGCCGCCACGAACATGATTTTCCCCTTGCCTACGCTACGGGTCGCTGACACACAATAGTCCTGGCCATCATCCGCGTGGAAAAGGACAGGATCGGTCCATCCCGGTCCCTCGGTGACGATGTACGCGTCGAGCCCCGCTTCTTGCCACCCTTTGGAACCGATACTCAACCCCTGCCAAAGGGGACAGATCTGGCCTCCCTTAAAGGCCACTCCGGTAGCATCTGAAATCACGCTCAGCTGCTGCGGTATGAACTCGACGCCGAATACCTCTCTGAATGCCCTAACGCGTTGAGGGTAGTAGGCAGAAATCGCGTTGAACAGCACCACAACTCTACCACCAGCCTCGATGAACTCTCTGAGATACCCGAGGCCCTTAACATCCTCCTGCTCCGGAATAGCCAGTATGGCTCCACTGTAACCATCGTCTGTCAGCCGTGCACTGTTGCCATAGTCCGATCGGAACTGCGGCTTGTACTTGAAAAGGCGCAAGCCATCGTTGACGAATCCTATCCCTTCTTTGCGGCTTGCTTCGGCGATGGCGGAGAGGTTCTGGTGGATGTAATGCCCATAGAAGTTCGTAAGATACCACACCTGCGGCTTACGACTCGCAGCTTCAGTCACTTCACCCGCTGTCAGCGGCCGGGCAAAACAGCCCGCAACCATGCACATTGCCACGCAAATCGCTATTAACGCCCAGACTGTTCGTCGCATTTCGCCCACTCCTTGGCTATAGTGCTCCGTCAACACTGTAATGCGGATAGTTTGCTCTGTCAAGTCCCTCGTGCAACGCCGCGCCTTGCACGCTTCGTGGGCGGGGGCGAGCTTGCGGAATTGTATCGGCTGCACAACCCGACGCACCCAGTTAAGCCACTGGAGCATTTGCCCCATTAGCTGCTACATCTGTTCTTCTCAGCGGCGTTTGTCTCGCTTCTCCAGTTCCTCCATTGTCTTTTGCGCCCACGGCAGATAGTTGTCATCGCCCTCATCCAGCGCGATATCCTTTATGGTTTGAACTGCTTTCCTGGCAGCACTAAGATCGTCGTTCTGCATCGGACTAACGCCATAATGCGTCCGGGCTTTATACTCATCGACCAAAACTTTACAGCGAGCCCTGATCCCCTGTTTGACCGTCTTGAGTTTCTCCTCCAGGTCTTGCAGGACCTGTCCGTATTTGTTGGTATCTATGAGTCGGACAGACTTTATAGCTCGCTCAATGTTTTCGGCTGTTTCTCTTGTATACTCATCCATCAGAATTGACTTGCCTATCATCCGCACAGCAAAGCGGTTAAGAGTTTTTTCAATTTCCTCATAGGCGTCTTTGAAGACTTTGGCTTTGTCAACATCGCCTTTTAGCTTTCCCCATTGCGTCACCAAATCCTGTAGCAATTTGGTATCCGTAGCATCTTCGATTGGGCTCGGTTGCCATTGTTCAAACAGAGTCTTTTTGAAGACTTTGGCTTTGTCAACATCGCCTTTTAGGTTTCCCCATTGCGTCACCAAATCCTGTAGCAATTTGGTATCCGTAGCATCTTCGATTGGGCTCGGTTGCCATTGTTCAAACAGAGTCTTCGCGCTTCTTAGTTTGTCAGCCCACTCACTTTTCCTATCAAGCGACTCGCTAATCTCAGAGTGGATTGGCTGCCACATTTCTTCCGACATAGCCGGCAAGGCTGCGTGGAGGTTACCGGTCTTTTCACCCAGTTCCTTCCTCAAATCCTTAATCCGATCTTTTGTATCCTGGACGTTGAAGGCCTTAAATGACGTTTCAAATTGCGCTTCTAAAGCCAGAACATCCTGCCTGAGGGAAGCCAGGCCCTTTATTGCTTCACAAATCTCAGATAATGCTTCGCTTTCGTCCAAGCGTTCAGGAAGCTGCTCTCTGTCCATGTCGATCCTGTCCCACTCGCCCTTATCCACCCAATTGAGCAAATCACCGACAGTTTTCATGCAGTTTATACCATCGTCAAGTTTAC